>NZ_JBEZJQ010000004.1:0-412531 GCF_040653135.1 Actinomadura sp. NPDC048021 | reverse complement strand
GCCACCAGATACGACAAGCTCTCCGTCCGCTACCAGGCAACCCTCGAGATCACCGCCATCAACGAATGGCTCCACCTACTTCGAAACACGGCCTAGGCCGCGTGGTGACGCATCCAGGGTGCGGCTTGATCACATGAGGGTTAGCGGTTTGGTTGCGGATCATGCGGCGCATAGGTTGGGCGGGTCGTCGCTGTAGGTACCTAGATCGGCCGCGATTTGCGCGATCGACCGGTTGGACTCCAGCATGTCCGCGTCCTGGCGGCGCTCGTGTTGAGCGCGGAGTCCTCGTCGGTGGGGTGGCGAAGTCGTTGCCGGTGAGCATTCGGGCGGCACGGGTCAGTGGATCTGTCGCGCCATGAAGATCGCTTGCTCGCCGGCCGACTCGGTGCCGTCGTAGAGCCTGGTGTCCAGCCCGCAGAAGACGAAGCCCATCCGCAGGTAGGCGCTGATCGCGGGGGCGTTGATGTTGCTGACCTCAAGCCATACATGCCCGGCCCCCCGCGCTTCGGCGAAGTCGAAGGCGTGGCTCATCAAGGTTCGTCCCAGCCCCCTCCCCCTCCACGCTGGCGCGACCTCGATGTCGCAGATGGTCAATCGCCTGTTCCACGGTTCGAAGGAGCTCTCTACGAACCCGCACAGCTCGTCGCCGTTGCAGGCGACCACCGTCTGGCTCAGCTCGGGATCGCGGTCGTCCTTGGTGTCCTCGTCGGCTGGGAAGACCTTGTGGATGGGAGGGGTCACGGGAGTCTGGCGAAGCGTGAAGCCCTCGCCCGTTTCGACCACTTCGAACACCGAGTCTGTTGTGAACGACCCATCGAGCTTCGCCAGGCCCTGATCGTCCTCGGGTCGAGCAAGGCGGTAGGTGACGGTGCCCTGCACGCCGAGCACTGTCGGATCGTTCCCGGTCTTCTTCATGATCGACAACTTACGGCCGTCTAAAGTCTGCTCTCCCTTGTCGGGTCCCCCCCTGCCCGGATCACTGCGACGACCTACCGTCCAGTGGAGCCCGGCATCGACACACCGCCAGGACAACTTCCTGACGGCATCACGGGCCGCCTCGCCCGTGGCCGAACCCCAGTAGGCTCCGGATACCTGGTTGAGGCTGTAGAGCCGTTCGTTCATGTGCCGCCGGACGCGCCCCAGCATGTCGAATCCGGTTCCAGCCCCGGGCCGCAGTCTCCAGGAGGCCACGCGCGACGGTGTAGGTCGAGAAGATCCCGCCCGCAGGCATGCGCAGCACCGCCGCGAGACCCGAGGCATGACATAAGCCATCCGGGAGGGCGCCCGGCGTCCCGCGCCTCGCGCATCAGAGGCAGTCATGTTCAGCCCCTGCGAGGCTGATCAGCCTCGCAGGGGGTTCGAAAACAGCTTCTTACCGCCGTCTACCGGTGTGCGGTTCGCTCTTCAACGTGTCGGCTATGTCAATCGGCTGTGCTGGCGTGCACGGCGATGATTCGCCAGCCGTGCGTCTCGTCGTGTAGCCAAGTACGGGTGTAGCGCATCCTGGCCGCGAACGGCGCCCCGGAGGCGGTCCCCTCGACGGTGCCGAGAAACCACGTCACGCCGGTGCGCCCATCGGCGAGTACGGTCAACTCCTCCTCAGCCACCTTCGTCATCACCAGCGCCCGAGTGCGGTGCGCCTCCAGGTCGTCCGCCTTGGTCTGAACGCTCGCACCGAAGGTGAAGATCAGCCGATCATCCAGCAGCCGGTCCAGCGCCTCGACGTCTCCAGCAAGCTGCGCGCTCTGAAGTCGGCGCTCGGCGTCCCGCAAGTCCTCCATGAGGCACACCCTCCCAGCTGACGCCGTATCCGCACCAGGACGTTCACGCTCGGCTGATCTTCGTAGTCCGCCCCCGGGACCAGCGCGCTCCGCGCCTCAGTCGTCCTCCGCCCCGACCGTGAGCACTGCGACGGACGCGACCCGGGCACGCAGCAATGCGAGCAGGATGCCGTCACCGTGCCTCACGGCACCCTGCACGGCGACCGCTACGACCTCGAACTTCGTGGAGCCCACGTGCCAGACCAACTGGCCCGTGCCCGCCCCGTCTCGGGCGCGGCCGCCGAGAGCTCGCCAAGACGGCCCTCCACCCCGGACGTGTCCCCGACCGCCAGGTAAGCCGTCCCCGCGCTTTGGAGGAGCCGTGCTGGCTACAGCGCGGCTCCTCTCGCGAATACTGCCTCCTCACGCGATGGCGCTGACAAGCAGTATCGCCGAGGCAGGGCCGCCAAAGTCGCTAGGCATCGGGAGCAGGCTGTCGTGGCTGGCCCTGCGTCTACCTGCTGGAGGACTGCGGAGTGCCGGGGGCCCGGTCGTAAGTGAGGAAGGCAGCTCCGGAGTTGAGGATGGTGTGGTCGATGAGCTCCCAGACGTTGGGCGCGAAGACCGTGGTCCGTCCGAAGAGGGGGATGCCGGAGCCGATGGTGAGCGGGCTGAGTTTGATGATCATGCGGTCGATCTCGCCGTACAGTGCGCCGGCCAGTTCCCCGCCGCCGACGAGCCAGATGTCTTTGCCGCCCTCGCGCTTCAGTTCTCGTACCGTCGCCGCCGGGTCATCGGCGACGATTTCCACGCCGGGGTCTGGGCTTTCGGTCAGTGTCCGGGAGAAGACCAGGTGCTTGAGGTGGGCGTAGGCGTTGGTCACGTTGGCCGCGAGGCCGACCTCATAGCTTTTGCGACCTTCGACAACGGTGTCGAAATGGGTGCCTTCGGCAGTGACACCGAGCGCGGCCCGGGCCGGCCCCGGCAGGGTCTCGGGGTACTCCTCGATGAGGTGCTGGACGTAGTCCTCGGACGGGGACCAGAAGCCGCCGGGGCCGGTGGGGTCGGAGCCGTCGGGGCCGGCGACGAATCCGTCGAGGGTGGAGGCGATGAAGTACACGAGCTTGCGCAAGTCAGTCCTTTGTTGATCGGTCGGCGTGGACGGTGGGTAGCCGGTCGGGCCGGGCCCGCCCGGGGTGTCACTTCGTGGCTGTGGGGAACGGAGTGACGATGCGCTCTACGGCCTGAGTGACCAGTTCGTCGCGCTCGGCGTCTGTGAAGACATCCGGAAGTGTGAGCTGCTCAACGATCAGCCAGTTCATTGCCAGGTACATCAGCAGGACGGCGGTTGCGCCGCCGGGGAGGCCCGCGGTTTCGTGCAGGGTGACGTTCTCATCGATGTCGGCGCGGACCCGCTCGGTGAGCAGCGCGCGCAGCTCCGGCCTTCTGGTGGCCTCCAGCCGAAGCTCCAGCATCGCCAGGTGCCCGGATCGGAAGGCGGCGACCCTGCCGACGCTCTCCCGCAGCATCGTGCCGTACGACGCGGCGTCCCGTGCTTGCTCGAACATCTCGGTGAGCGCGCCCTCCGCGGGCCTGAGCCGCTCGTAGACGCGGACGCCGGCCTGGACGAGCAGTTCGTCGCGGTTGCGGAAGTAGTTGGACGTGGTGCCGATGGGCACCCCCACCTCCTTGTCGAGGGCGCGCTGCGTCAGGCCCCGCGCCCCCTCGCGGGCGAGAACCTCGATGGCGCCGTCGAGCAGCGCGGCCCGACGGGCCGGGTTCTGACGCATCCCACACCTCTTTCCGCATCTGAAGTACTTCAACTGAACCACATCAGGTGAAGTACGTCAATTGATGCATCCTGCTGCCCGGCGCGGACGCGGACATCACCATCTGGGACCCGTCCGCCCGCTGGCAGGTCACCGCCGGCGCGCTCCACATGGCCACCGACTACACCCCCTACGAGGGCATGCACCTCACAGGCCGCCCGACAACGGTCATGGTCGGAGGCCGGATCGTCGTCGACGACGACACCCTCACTGATCCGACTCCCCAAGGCCGCCACCTCAAGGCCACCCTCGCGTGACAGGACTGGGGCTCAGGCACGCAATCTGAAGGCGGGCCAGTGGCCGCCCTGGAGCGGATGCGCGGTTCCTGGGAAGACTTGTGGTGCTCGCCCGATCCAGCCGCTGTCGCTACGGCGCCACGCATCCATCGCAAAAGTGGACTTATGAGGACAAATATCCCCAATTGCGGGCATTGGTCCCGGCAATCTCGGCAATCCGCACTTTTCCCGTGAGGAGTTGTGACAGCCTAGTCACGGGTTGTGCCCATACGAGAGTCCGCATTAATCAATGTGGTGACTGCTGTCGACGCACCGAGGATGCCGATGCCTGAGTTCTTCCAATCCACTACCGGTGCCGAGCGACGGAATGTCCGGCGAGCCGGCAGGTCGGTGGCCCATGGTACGCATCGACAGAGTAAAATGCGCGCGCTTCACCTGTCCATTTTCATGCTCCCCTCGGTTGTCGTGGGCTTTCTCGGCTTCGCCGCCGTGGCGGTCGTGTACGACGGCGCCGCCGTGGGCCAGGGTGCGCGGCTGGTGCTGATCCTGGCGACCGCGGGGGCCGCGATCACCCTCGGAGCCGCCTTCGTGGCGGCGGACTCGGCGACCCGCCGGATACAGCGGCAGCTCGCCGAGTCGGCCCTCCAGGGCCAGGAGAACATGCAGCGGCGGCTCGGCGAGCTCGGGTTCCTGATCGCCGAGGGGCGGCGGGACCTGCAGCGGCTGGCCGAGGGGCTCCGCGCCGGCGGGACGGCCGCCCCGATCAGCGAGGACTTCCCGCCTCCCGTCAACGCCGACTCCTACCTGCAGCTCGTGCATGAGCTGCGGAAGGCGCAGAGCGCGGCCTGGAACGCCGTGGTCGGCGCCGCAAGCCGCGATGCGGCCGGTGGAGGCGGTCACCGGGTCGCGGTCTTCGTCAACCTGGCCCGGCGGATGCAGTCGCTGTCGCATCGGGCCATCCAGGGGCTCGACGAGCTGGAGAACCAGGTCGAGGATCCAGACCTACTCAAGGGGTTGTTCAGGGTTGACCACCTCAGCACCCGCATGCGTCGCCAGGCCGAGAGCCTCGCAGTGATCGGCGGAGCCGCTTCGCGCCGCCGGTGGACCAAGCCGGTGACGGTGTACGAGGTGCTGCGCTCGGCCATCGCCGAGGTGGAGCACTACAACCGGGTCAAGGTGGTGCCTCCGGTCGAGGGGAGCCTGGACGGTGGCGCGGTCGCGGACGTCGTCCATCTGCTGGCCGAGCTCATCGAGAACGCCACCAAGTTCTCGCCGCCGCAGACGCAGGTGCTCATTCGCTTCGAGAGGGTTGCCGCGGGCATGGCCATCGAGGTCGAGGATCGCGGCCTGGGCATCCCGCGGGAAGACCAGCGGCGGCTGAACGAACTGCTCGCCGACCCCGAGCGGGCCGACACCGAGGAACTACTGAAGGACGGGCGGATCGGACTGCTGGTGGTATCCGCGCTCGCTCGCCGCCACAAGGTCCGCGTCCAGCTCCAGGGCAATGTCTACGGCGGCACGCAGGCCATCGTCGTCGTCCCGGAGGAACTGGACGGCAGCGAAGCGGAGGAGGCGGAGGCGAGGCCCCCGGCGGAACCGGTGGCCTCCGGGGCACAACCCGCCGCGAGCCCCTCGACCCCACTGCCGTCGCGTGTTTCCGGCTCCGGGCAGGGCCTTGACACCCGGCCGGGTCTGCCACTGGATGAACGTGATGTTCTCGGCGCTTCCATGCCGCCGCCCCCGGCGGCCGAGGATTCCCGGTACCGGCTCTCTCCCTTGCCCGCGTCCGGCCCGCCGGCGGCCGTGACGGCCTCCGGGCCCGCGTCCGACTCCGGAACAGGGCCGGGCTTTCCGGGTGGTGACGGCGAGCGGCCGCCGTTGCCGCAGCGCCAGGCCCAGACCAACCTGGCGCCCGAACTGCTCAGTGCGCCCGCTCCCCAGCGGGATGATCAAGAAGTCGACTACAATCCGGGTTTTATGGCCGCATTCAAGAAGGGTTTGAACAGCGCGCAGGAAAACACCGACTTCGTCGATGACCCCGACAATGCGAACTGACGATAATCACACACGACAAGGAGTTTTCCGTTGAGTGCTGCCTCCCCGAACCAGGGTCGAGATCTTGCTTGGCTGTTGCGGGGGCTTGGCGAGCAGGTTCCGGTCATTCGCGGCAGCGTGCTGCTGTCGTCCGACGGCATGATGAAGGCCTCCGACGGCTTTGACCGCGCCGGCGCGGAACATCTCGCCGCGCTCGCGTCCGGGCTTTTCTCCATAGCGCGTAGTGCCGGAACGAAGTTCGACGACAGCAACGAGGTGCGGCAGGTCGTCGCGGAACTGAAGTCCAGCCAGTTGTACATCTCCTGGGCCGGTTACAATTCGGTGCTCGCGGTGCTCGCCCGAGCGGAGGCCGACCCGGCCGTCGTGGGTTTTGAGATGGCCCGGCTGATCAAGGCCGTCCGGCCCTTCCTGGACACCGCGGCACGGACGACGGCCGCGACGAGCGACCGAAGCCGCGCGTTTTGACTTCCGGCGAGGATGAGCTCTGGCTCGACGAAGCCGCAGGGCTACTGGTACGCCCGTACGCGGTGACGGCCGGCCGCACCCATCCGACCGTCGACCTGGACATGCTGTCCTTGGTGGTGGCGGCCGACGGGCACCCTCCGGTCCTGGATCCAGAGCACGCCAAAGCGCTTGAGTTGTGCCGCAAGCCGACCCCGGTCGCCGAGGTCGCGGCGCACCTGCGGCTTCCCGTGGTGGTCACCAAAGTCCTCATCTCCGATCTGGTGGACAGCCGGGCGATGACCGCGCACGCGCCGCGAACCGCGGCCGATCCCACCGACCGAGCCCTTTTGGAGAAATTGCTCGATGGCCTACAACGAGTCTGAGGTGCTCCCCACTCAGGTCAAGATCCTCATAGCGGGCGGTTTCGGTGTGGGGAAGACGACGTTCGTCGGTGCGGTGAGCGAGATCGAGCCGCTGAGCACCGAGGAACTCATCACCTCGGCCAGCGTCGGCATCGACGATCTCGGCGGGGTCGAGAACAAGTCCACCACTACCGTGGCGCTCGATTTCGGCAGAATCACGATCGAACAGCACGGGATCGTCCTCTACTTGTTCGGGACGCCGGGGCAGCGGCGGTTCTGGTTCATGTGGGACGAGCTGTGCGCCGGAGCGTTGGGCGCGATCGTGCTCGCCGACACCCGCCGCCTGGAGGACTGCTTCGAGGCGGTCGACTTCTTCGAGAGCCGGGGGACCCGGTTCCTCGTCGCGGTCAACGAGTTCGACAACGCGTACCGCTACGGATCCGACGAACTGCGGGGCGCTCTCAAACTCGACCCGCGCGTACCGATCGTGCTGTGCGACGCTCGGGACCACACCTCCGCCATTTCCGCGCTGCGGGCTCTGATCCAGTACCTCATTACAGCCGCCCCTGCAGTCCCTGCCTGACAGAACTCGAATACATGGGGAACGCTCCATCCGGCGCCGCCGCCGCTTCGTTCTCGGGATTCGAGTTCTGTTCATCACCGCGCCCATCTTCACACTCGGCCATAATTGGAGGCCTCCGTGACGTATCCACCCAATGACCAGGCAGGGGCATTTTCGGCCCGTCCCTTGATGCCGCCCGATCGTGAAGCGTCCCAGCGCGCGAGGCGCCTGCGGGAGCTTGGCCTAGGGCAGGCGCGGGAGAGCGAATTCGATGAGTTCGCCCGTAGGGTCGCGATGGAAGCGCAGGAGCTTGTCGGGCTTCCCGGCACACCGGTGGCTTTCGTGAACCTCGTCGGCGACGATCAGTTCATCTGCGGTGTCCACACGCCACCGGCCGCCGCCGAACTCGTGGGCGGTGTCCTTGGGGCGAGAGTGCCCCTCGACGCCGGATACTGCCCGCATGTCGTCGTTCGGCGCAAGGCCCTGATTCTGGACGATGTCCTTGACTATCCGCGCTTCGCGGGCAATCCGATCGTCGACAAGCTCATGGTGCGCAGCTACGCCGGAGCTCCGCTGACCGACCGCACGGGCACGGTTCTCGGCACGATCTGCGTCGTGGACAGCGAACCGCGCCCGTGGGGCAGGACCGGACTGGATCTCCTGAAGCGCAGGGCGGCCGACCTCGTGGACCTGATACACCGCCGCGAGGGCCTGTCGGGCTAGCCGGCCGGCGGGTCCGGTGAGAGGTCCGGAGAAACGGACCGGGGACGATCCCGGCGCCGCTCTCCGGGCCTCCTCGGCGATGAGACCGGTCAAGGCTCAGGCCGCCCGGCAACCTCTTCTTGTGCCGACAAGGGCGTCGGCCGGTGAGGGGCGCCGGGAGGACCACGGTGGCCGAATCGCGGCCGCCGTGTTCGTCGGCGAGCCCGGATCACGAGGCCCGTTGCCGACCCTTCGGCCCGTAGGCGTCGAGTATTCCGGTGGCCAGCAACCGGAATTCCGTGGCGACACCGGCGATGTCATGTCTGAGGAACTCGATGGCGGGCCGGACCCGTGCCGGATCGGCGGCGGTCTCGGCAGCCCACTCCAGGACCAGGGTCACCGCGATCAGGTAGGCGATCGCGCGGCCGGCGAGGACCTGCTGCGCCTGGCCCAAGGGCTGGTCGAGGAAACTCAGGTCCTCCCGGAGCGTCGCGACGGCAGGCGCTGTGAGCGGCCAGTCGGCCAAGAACCCGCTGAGGGGCCGACCGGACCGCCGGGTCAGGCAGTGCGCGGTCAGCTGCTGGCTGAGCATGTCGTTGTTGCCGTCGAAAATACTGAAGACGCGTGTGTCCAGGAACGCCTGACCGGCGATGTTGGTGGGCGATCCGCAGCGGTATCCCTCAGCGCCGGTCAGCTGCTGATAACTCTGGGCCGCACTGATCATCCGCTCGGTCGCGACGGTTTTGAGAGCCTGCACGGCCGGAAACACCGGAGTCAGGTCGCCCTTGAAGTCCACCATCGTCTTCAGGTAGTGGCTGAGCGCTTCGCAGATGGTGGAGGAAGTGTCGATGGCCGCGAGCCTGTAGTTCACGAACCCGATCCTGGACTGCGTTTTCCGCCCGATCTGGCGGCCATCCGCATACGCGTGCGCCTCCCGGCTGATGCGGCGCAGGAATCCGGCCCCCGCCGCCGCCAGCAGCGCTCGCGACGCCAGGAACACGTCCACCGAGTCCAGGCCCGTCTCCTCGGCATCGATCCGCCGATGCCGAGGGACGGTCACATCGATGTCGTTGACCCCGTAGTCCAGCAACTTCAGGCCGAGCGCCTCGTACAGTTCGACGGTGCGGAACCCCTCGCTCCGCCTGACGACGAAGTAGCCGTACTCGCGACGGTGTGCGTTCTTCGCAAGGACCAGCCACCAATCTGCTGAAGAGCTGAGAGCCTGCCAGTGCTTGCGGCCGCGGATCCGGTAGCCTCCCTCGCACTCCTCGAATGTGGTCGTCATGGAGGACAGGGCCGAGCCGGCGCCCGGTTCGGTGGCGGCGAGCCCGGCCATCACGGGATCGCCGCCGGCGAACAGCGGCAGCATCTCCTGCTTGACCTCTTCACCGGCCCACTTCACCACCGGTAGAAGCGCCAGTGCCGTGTTGACTATCACGTAGACACCGAGGGCCAGGTTCCATTCGGAAGCCGTCTCGACGATCCGGCACATCTCGACGCTGCTGTCTCGCCCTCCGTACCGCTTGGGCAGAGTCGGAAGCCGAACCCCGGCCCTCACGAGAAGCGCCCAACTTTCGGGCGGCAGGACCTGCTGCGGGAAGGTCGCAGAGTCGAACTTGGATGCGACCGCGTCGAAGCCGGCGATGAACTCGTCCGTCGACAGAGCCAGCAGATGATTCGTCGGCAGTACATCATTCGTCATGGTGTCCGCTCTCACGGGTCGTCCTGCCAGAGGCAAGGGGGGAAGCTGCCAGGTTCCGGCGATCAAGTGCGCGCTCACGTTCGTTTCATCCGCCGCAGCAGGCCATGGACCACCTTCCGAATCACCTGGATCTTGGGCATACGTCATGGTCATTCGGCCGATCAAGGAGTGCAAGGAACATAATGCTTACCACAGTGGACGTGTGAATCATTCGCCCGGCGTGACCTGCACAGACTCGCGGATCGGCAGGGCTTGCCCTCCTCGGGTCTTGACCTGGCCACAACGCAACCGCGAGAAGTGGTTCCAGTCCGCATGCGGAGATACACCCGGACGGGAGTACCACGACGTCACGCCACGGACAGATTCCACACTCGAACCGACCGCGATGCTGATCAAGGTTACACGGAGCCCTTTTCAGCGTGACGCGCCCCCGCGAAGTCTCAGAGTGTGGACAGGCCTGTCGGGTCCTTTACAGGGCCTTACGCAGGTGGACCAGGGCCATCAACACACCGCCGAGAACTACTGCGCAGTCGACCCGTCCGGGACCGGCAAATCCACAGCCTCTCGCCACCTTCGGCGCCGGCACAATTCACGCCGGATTCGAAACCCGCTACCGCGCCGCCGCCGACCTGGTCGCCACCCTCTACCGCAGGACGGCGGCGACTCCGTCGGCCGCATCATCGAGACCCCGCCGCGCCCAGACCTGATCATCGTCGACGAGGCCGGCTTCGCACCCCTGGAGAACAGCGTCGTGGCGTCCGGAACGTCACTCATGCCCCCCGGTGCGGCGCCGGCAGCGGAGCTAGGATCGCCGTGGGCCCGCTTCGGGGAAGAGGTAGACGACGGCCACGGGTACCCCACCGTGACCGTCGGCGGAGTGCGCCCGATCGGACTGCGGACACTCCGTGCGAGCCCCGCGCCAGAGAGCCCCGAATCGGGGCGAGGCTCCTTCCCATCTGAACATGAGCCGGCGTGCTGGAAGAGATGGCGATGACTCCGGGAAGACGCCCACTGGCGACGGTGTGGTATCCCCGGGGCGCTGCAGGGAGGCTGGCGGGAGGCCACAGGATGGACCAGTTGCTCGAACCGGGACGATCCAGCCGCGTACGTGACGCCATTGTCGGAGTTGTTACCGGGCGCGGTGCGGGCGCTCCCTTCCCCGCACATTTCCCGAATTGTGATCACCAGAAAGTTCGTCATCGTTTCCTGCGTTTGATCGCCACCCAGAGGGCTGTTGCCTGTGAACCCCTTGAACAGGTCGGCGATCTGATCGTCCGAAGGGTGGCATTCACCTTGCGCAGCTTCGCCCGGGTCTCCGGCGGCAGCGGAAGCTCGACGGCATCGGCCGCCAACTCACCCACTTCGGCCGCGAAGTCTGCCCTCCATTTCGCCCCCTTTCTCGTGCCTCTGGCCAAACATCTGTGACGGAACGGTTCGGCTTCAGGTGAGGGGTTCGGTGTCGGCGGGGAGGTCGAAAGTGAGGCCGCTGGAGCCTTCGCCGCGGCCGGCGCCGCGGCGGGCGCTGAGCCAGACGGCGACGCGGCCGTTGCCCCAGCGGGTGCGGTTGTAGGCGACGGTGACCTTGGTGCCGGTCTGCGGGACCTCTTCTTCGTTGAGGAAGTACGAGCGTTGCGGGGCGGCGTCCAAGCCCTCGCGGAGGATCGTGGTGCGGGGGCGGACGGGCTTGGCGTCGATCTCGCTGGGCATGGCGGCGCGCTGGAGCTGGATCTTGCGGCTGTCGCCGGGGACGTGCACGGGGATGAACGGAATCCAGTGGCCGGGGACCGAGGTCATGGCCAGGTAGGCGATGGGGGCCAGCGGGGCGGTGGGGGGCGTGGGCGGGAACAGGCGGCGGCGCTGGGCGAGGATCTCGGCGGCGACCTCGCCGCCGCGGCGGCCCGGGCCGGTGGGCAGCCGTACGGTCTGCTCGATGCCCCACACCATGTTGGCGTTCTCGTCGCGGATGAGGTCGACCTCTTCCAGGACGGGTCCGTCGGCGACCTTGGGGACGGTGGGGGCGAGGAACAGGCCCGTGTCGGCGGGGACGGCGTCCGAGCCGATGGTGTCCAGGGTGAACATGGACCAGCGCTGCCAGTCGTTGTCGGGCCCCGCACCGGCGGGCGTGATCCACAGGCGCTGGCCGAAGACGTCGGTGACGGCCAGGCCGCGCAGTGAGGCCAGCGTTCCGGTGGGCAGGTCGCACGGCAGGTAGAACCAGTCGTTGCTGTAGACGAGGGCGAACTCCAGGACGACCAGGCGGGCCATGTCGGTGCGGTCCGGGCGGACGGCGGCGAAGTTGGTCTTGCCGTCCTCCACCGCCCACCAGCGCGGCAGCGGCATGCCGGAGTAGCGCACCGGGGCCGGGAAGACCGTGCGGTTGATCGGGGCGGGCGGTGCGGCGGCCCCGCCCACCCGGGTGCCGGGGTCGATGGAGAAGGCATGCCAGTCGAGCTCGCCGCCCGGATACTCCTGTGCGGTCAGCACCTTCTCCGCGCCCCCCGGCTGCCCCGCGGCGACCGAGAACCGATGCTCCAGGCGGCGCGGATCCCAGGTGGCGTCGCCCGCGGGCTGATCGATCAGGCCGTCGAACCAGCCGACCAGCCGGACGCCCAGCTCGTTGATCAGCCTGCGGTGCGGGGGCGCGACATGGTCGATGCCGTCGGCGGCCTCATGCCCCGCCTTGATGCGAAGGTACAGCTCGTACCCGTCCATCCGGCGGCCGGCGACGGCCTGCAGCGTGGACCAGACCTCGGGGTGGGCCACCCGCGGGGTGTCGGCGTCGCTGGCCGGGGACGGCAGTGCGATGGGATACAGCTCGACGAAGTCCTGCCGATGGTGGTGGATCTGCGGGTGCAGGCTCATCAGTTTGAGCCAGCGGCGGCCGATGGCAAGGCGCAGATCGTACGAGATCCGCTCCGGCCCGAAGGCGAACGGCAGCGCCCGGCGCTCGGCGACGTCCTCCAACGGACGGTCGGCGGGCAGATTCTCAGCCGAGCCGCCCAACGCGGACTGGAACCGGCTCGGAACCGCCATCCCCACGGAGTACATGGCGGTGACCGGCGTCCCGGCGTCGGAGCCGCGGAACTCGCCGAGCTGCCATTGCCGGGTGAGCAGCCACAGCGCGTCCCGCACCTCCACGCGCAGGGCCCGCTCGAAGTCCGCCGTGCGGGGACGTCCCTCCAGCCGGTTCCACAGGCCGACGGTCGGGAACTCCCGCTCCGCCAGGGCCTTCGGCAGGTTCTCGATGCGCTCTGTCATGGCTTCTTCCCGCGCAGATTGTTGGTCGCGAAGTCGGTGCCGATGGTGATCGGCTTGCTGGCGGCCGACACCAGCGTGGCGGGCAGCAGGTGGGCGTAGGCGGTCTCGTCCAGGTGCGCGGGCTCGACGGCGCGGGCCTTCATCAGGTCGTACGTCTCGTGCAGCGCCGCCACCAGGTCGTCGGCGTTCCACGTCCCGGTACGGGTGGGCGGGGTGACCAGCAGCATGGCCTGCGGCGGCTCGGAGTCGGGCTTGTCATAGTGCAGCGCGATCCCGGTCGTCTCCTTCTGCGCCGGGATGACCTCGGTCCACTCGTCCAGCAGCAGACCGCAGAAGTCGACGGTCGGCGGAGTGGGTTTGGCGGCGTAGTGCGCGGTGAACAGCAGCCGGTCCTCATCCAGCGTCGTGCCCGGCGCGAACTCCATGGCCAGCCAGTGGTCGTCCGTCCGGTACGGCAGCTGGATCGGCACCAGCTCAGGCTCCTCGAAGCCGGGCAGATGGCCGAGCAGTCCCCCGTCACGGCGCAGCGCGTCGCTCAGGATCGTAACCTGCTCCCACAGCCGCGGCTTCTCCCTGACCCGGGCGATGCCGTGCAGCCAGTCGTCCACCGGGAAGTCGCGCCCCGCGTCCTCCAGGTGCTCGATCAGGTCGCCGCTGTCGTCGCGGGCCTTCTTCCAGTCCGAGGCCAGCGCGGCCGACGGGGTGTACTGCGGTACGGCCAGTACGTCCTCGCCGAGCAGCGCCTTGAGGGTGTCGAGCGCGGCTTCCACCCGGTCGGGCCCGGGCACCGCCGCATCGTGCTCGATCAGCGCCGCGTCGGTGGCGGCCAGCCGCTCGACGATTTCCGCTTGCAGCGCTCGTGCCCGGTCCAGCAGTTCCTTCCCGTACGCGACGACCAGGTCCTGGTGGGGGGTCAGCGTCAGCCCGGCCGGGTCCAAGCCGGTCAGCGGCAGCAGCGCGGCGACCTCGGCCAGCAGCCCGCTCAGCGTCTTCTGGCCGGTGCCGGCGACCTCGCGCAGATCCCGCAGCTTGTTCTGGAACACCTGCCGCCGGTTGTTGATGATCGAGCGCAGCCGCTGAGGCGTGTTCGGGCGCGGCGCGGTCGGCGTGGTGGTCAGCAGCCGCTCGATCCGCTCCAGCAGCCGGAACCGCTCCGGGGCCACGGTGGCCGCAGGGAGCGCGTCGTAAGCGGCGATGAGCGCGTTGGCGTCGGCCAGCGCCTTGGCCATCCGGCCGGCGACCTCGTCGACGGCCGCGAGCACCTCGGTGTAGCGGTCCCGCCGCCACCCGGCGGCCTCGCCCCAGCCGCTGCGCACCATGCCGAACCCGCCCGCCGTCGCGATCAGATCCCCGTACCGGCGCAGGAACGCGTCGATGCCGCTGATCAACTCGCTGCGCCGGACCGGCGCAGGCGGCTCGGGGAACAGCGGCCCGAGGTCGTTCAGGTAGCCGGTGACGGCCGTGCGCAGCGCCACCAGCGCGTCCCGCACCGCCACCAGCCGTTCGCGGGGCAGCGTCACGGCCGCGTCGGCGGAGCGGTCGACCGGGGCGTCCCCAGCGGCCGGGATCAGGTCGGTGGGCCGCACGGGCCGGGACGTGGTCAGCAGCGACCGCAGAGCGGCGATCAGTGGCGACAGCTCGAAGAACGTCACCTTGCCGGTGATGCGCTGGGTGTGCTCGATCACCAGCCGCGCGTCCGGACGTGGCTGGTCGCGGGTGGCGACCACGCCGATGATCCGGTCGTCCAGATCGGTCATCGACGCCTCGCTCGCGGGCCGTACCGCCCACAGCAGGTCGATCGGCCGCAGCCGCAGGTCCCGCTGGGTGACCACGCTGCTGCGGGCCACCCCGTTGACCGGGTCGGTCCAGGTGACCAGCGCGGCCACGTCCCGCTGGTCGGGCAGCAGCGTGGGCAGCCAGTCGTCCACGGCGGGCTCGGCCTTGGCGCGCGGGCCTTCGCCCTGCACGGACGGTGCGCTGTGGCCCGGCCGGATGCCCGGCGTCAGCTGCAGAGCCATCCGGTGGGTCAAGGTGGTGCCGCTGCGCGGTGTCCGGACCACCTCGGGTTCGGGCGCGACCCCTTCCTTCGCGTAGGCGTCGAGGGTCGTCGTCGCCCGCTCGGGATTGCCCGCGAGCACCTGGTGCGTGCTTTCGGCCACCGCCAGGTCCGCCAGCGCGTCGTGGGTGTCGAGGAGCCGGTGCGCCTCCTCGTTGATGGCCCTGCGCTGGTCGGCGTCGGGGTCCGGGAGCCCCTGGGCGCCGAACGGGTAGACGTCCGCGCCGGGCACCTGGGTCACCCGCCGCACGAGTTCGAGGCCGTCGATGACGTTGCGGGCCTCGACCAGCTCGACGGCGGTGCCGGGGGACGGCTCGGTCTCCTCGATCCGCCCGGCCCGCAGCGGGAAGGCCCCGCGTAGCGCGGTGATGAACGAGTCCAGCTCGGCATCCGGATACCGGTCGTGCAGGGCCCGTTCGAGCCGGTAGCCGAGCAGGGCGCCCAGCGACTGGCCCCGCCGCAGCCCGTCCAGCAGGGTCAGCGCCACCCGGACCCGTTCGGAACTCAGGTTGACGGCGAACGTGTGCCGGTCGGCGGGACTGGCGTTGGCGATGTATCCGGCGCGGAGGACCGCGGCGGTCGTGGCCTGCGCGGGCGAGGGAGCGTGAATGTAACCGCCGTTGGCCTTGTCGTGCATCAGTGGCTGCGTGCCCGGCGGGTTGAACAGCTGCCCGAGGTCGCCGCTCAGCTCGACCGGCGTCATGCCGGGGCGCGGCTTGGGCCGTACCTCCTCCAGCCAGCCGTACGCACCGAGGTGGATGCCGCGCCGGGCCGGTCCCGTGCCGGACGCCCCGTAGCGCAGCTCCGCGAGCCGCTCGTTGACCAGCCCCAAGCGCCAAGCGTCGAGCCGGTACGTCGCGCAGTCCAGGTGCTCGGTCAGCACCCGTTCCAGCCGGGCGGTCGGCAGCCCGGCCAGGTGTTCCAGCGCGTCGATCTGTTCGGCGAGCTGCACGGTGGCCGGGCTCTGCCTGATGACCTCGGGGATGAAGCTCGCCACCAGCCGGTCCGGGCTGCCGGTGATGGCTCGGTCCGGCGAGTACAGCTGGCGGAACCGGCTCTCGCTGTCCACCGGGGGTGCGCCGGGCCGGTTGGGACGTACGTGGACGAACAGCGGATCGCGCGCGGGTGGCACCGTGCTCCCGGCTGCGGCGGCCAGGCGGCGGGCGGCGTCTTCCCAGGCGAGCAGGACCGCGTGCCGCGCCAGCAGATACAGCAGCGCCGCGGGCGGCTTGTCACCGTTGAAGCCCAGTTCGAGCCGGACGGTCTCCAGGTCCTGCTCGGCGTGCTGGGCGAGCCAGTGCAGGTAGTTGCCGCCGTCGGGAAGGTACGCGCGGATGTGGTCGGTCTCCGACAGCGGCCGGTCGTCGACCAGCGGTCCGAGCAGTGGATACTGGTCGCCCACGAACAGCCGCCGGATCACCTCCGGGCCGGCTCCAGGCGGGATGGCATAGCCGAGGCGGTTGAGCAGGGCACGGATCGGCTGCGGCATGTTGAGCTGGTCCAGCGCGGGGATGACGCGCGGGCCGCCGCTGTTGAGGTTCTCCCGGTTGAAGATGTCCTCGACGCTCTGCGCGTACCGCTGGTAGAACTCCGCCGACGTCGGATGCAGCGCCAGGATGTCCAGCAGCAGCTGGTGGGGGTCGCCGCCCTTGCCCAGGTAGCTGACCTTCGCGAGGGCCTTCTGCCAGTCCCCCGCCGCCACGCTGAGGAGCTTGTACAGCCCGCGGCGGTGCGTCGCGCCTGCCGGGAAGGTCATCTTGGAGAAGGCGGTGGTGGGCAGGATGCCGTACGGCTGCCGCCCTATCTTGACCGCCGGGACCGGGCCGCGCCCCGACACGTACCGCACGAAGAACTCGCGCGTCTGGTCGACCACCTGCTCGGACAGGATCGGATGCATCATGCCGCGCAGGTACGCGCCCCAGGTCGCCGGCCACAGGGCGACGTTGGCCGCGCGGGCGTCACTCTGGTCGGTGCCGTCGGCGTTGGGCATGCCGGTCAGCACGGCCGGGTCGATGCCGAGCAGGTCGGCCAGCCACTGCCCGTCGGTCCGGGTCCGCCAGTCGTCAGGCGCGTCCGCCGCCGCGAACCCGAAGGCGGTGCGCAGCGCTGCCTGGGCTTCGGCGCGGCGGTCCTGCCCGGCGGGGGCGGCCTCGCTGTTGTTGGTCGGGGTGCCCTGTGGCAGCAGCCCGTACCCGGACGGGCTGCGCAGCTGCCGGGTGATGAGGTCGGCCAGCTGGACGGCCGTCTGCTCGGGGCCGGACCGCTCCCGCAGCCCGAACACCAGTAGCCGGTCCAGGCCGTTGCGGATCTGCGGGGTGAGCGGGATGCGCAGGCCCATGCCGAGTGTCACCGCCCGCCCGAAGTCGGTCAGCCACTGGAGCTCGTCGGGCACCCGCAGCGCGCCGGTCCGCTCATCCACCTTGAGCTGTTCGTCGGCGTCGGCCTCGGGGTCGGGGCTGACCGCGAGCGCGTCGGGCACCGCCTCGCCGGTCGCCGCCAGCACCCGCTCGCCGCCCACGTATCCGAGCACGGTGAAGCGGTCCGGCAGGAGCCTGGCCTTCGCCGCCTGGGTCCACGACTGCTCGGCCAGGCTTCCCGCGGCCGGCGGCGGCAGCACGAGGAACGCGACCATCACCGCGTCGTCGACGGCGGTAGGCGCGGCGTCAACGCCCACCGGCCGCCGGGTCCGGATCGTGTCCGCCCGGCCGGCCCCGACGTCGGCGCGCAGCGCGGTGTCGGCGGCGCGCAGCTTGGCCCGGTCGCCGTGCGCGCGCCACACCGCCGTCCAGTACGTGACGGTCGGTTGCCGGTCCGCGGCCGGTACGGCCTGGCCGGTCACGACCACCAGCACGGTCGCGCCCTCCGGCACCGTCACGGGCCGGTCGGCGAGGTTGGCGGGGGTACGGGTCCGCAGCAGCCAGCCGGCCCGGCCGCCGGGCACCCGAGCGACCAGCTCCTGCCAGGCCGCCTGCTCGGCCACCGCGTTCCCGCCGGTCCGCCAGTGCGCCGTCCAGTACGCGTCCACCGCGGCGATCTCGGCGCGGGTCGGCTTGGGCTCGAACTTATCGGTGCACCACTCGTCCGGGAAGATCCGTACCAGCAGCTCGGTGGCGGTGAACCGGGTCTCCACCCGGACCGGGCCGAGCAGTACCGGGAAGTCGTCGCTGAGCGCGGTCACAGCAGCATCTCCTGAGCGTGGACGGCCATCAGCACCGGCGCCTGGAACAGCATGTAGGCCACGTCGGCCGAACTCAGCCCGCCGTGCCAGACGGGCAGGAACGCGTCCTCCAAGTGCTGGTCGTTCTTCTCTGCATCGGCGGCGGGGTCGTCGAAGTCCTTGAGCGGGACCTGCACAGTGCTCGCGTCCAGCCGGATGAACCCGGTCCCGCCCGGATCCACGTCGGCCCACGTCAGGTCGTTCCACACCTCGACCGGGGTGGGCGGGCCCTCGTCCGCGCCGAACCGGGGGTCGCCGGGACGTTCCTGGATCACGAAGAACCAGCCCGCCGCGCCGGTGGCGAAGTCGCCTTTGGCCTCGGCCGCCGTCAGGTCGAAGCCGAGCAGGGTCAGGTCGGGGTCCACCTTGGCCTCGTACAGCGGGAGCCTGATCTCCTCCAGCGTCGGGTGCGCGTGGTCTGCGAGTTCGACCGGAACCCGTTCCTGGGCCGGGTCCGGCGGTCCCGCCTCGGGCTGCCAGCGGGCGCGGTGCGCGTAGATGGCGGCGTTCGGATACTTCCTCAGCAGGTCGCCGCGGATGACCAGAACGAGGTCGTCGGCCTGCTCGCCGGTCTCCCGCGCGTCGTTCTCACCGAGTTCGGCGGCCTTCGGCCAGGTGTGCAGCGGCTGGATGTCGTACTGCTTCACGCCCCCGCGCGTGTCCCAGAACTGCCGGAAAGGCGAGCCGCGCTGGTCGGTGGGGTACTCGCGCCAGAGCAGCTCGCGGGCCATCTCGTGGTTGAGTCCGACGAGGTAGGACTCGATGAACTCCTGGTTGGTCTCCAGCAGCGTCACCGTGTTCCGCGGGATCAGCCCGAGGTTCGGGGCGAAGTAGTCCACCGACAGGTCCAGCAGCGCCTTGTACATCGGCAGGTCGATGACGGGATACGCCATCGCCTCGATGAACCGCTCGGCGAACGACCGCAGCCGTTCCGGCAGGCTGACCGACGTCAGCAGGCTGGTGGGCACGGTCTTCTCGGCGCGCAGGCCGGTCATCATCGCGTCGGTGGTGGCGCGGACGTTCAGCGGCTCGTCGCCGCCCTCGGTCCGGCCGCCGACGCCCGCCGCGTGCCAGCCCCGGTAGATGTCGCGCAGCCCGTCCTTGAAGCGCTTGGCCTCCTCGCTGTCGGCTCCGCCTTCGGAGGGGACGAACGTGTCGCCCGGCAAGGTGATCCGGAAGTCGGCGCTGCGCGGAAGCCGGTCGACCGGATCGGCTGGGTCGGCCTCGATGGCGGCCGTGAGCCCGATCGGCGGTGGTGCCGGGTGCAGGACATCGGTCAGCTGCTCGGTCGTCACCACCGCGTCGGGAGTCTCCTTGGCGGCGGCCGCCGTCACGGGGTCGTCCGGGTCGTCCATCCGCGGGATCAGCGCGTCGGGCGGCGTGGTCTCACTGAACGGCAGGTCGCGGATCAGCCGCCCCGGCCGCAGCATCCGCCGCATCGGCGGGGACAGCGGCGCGGCCGTCACGCGGCTGCGCGCCACGTGGAACCCGACCGCGACCCGCTCGCCCTCGACCGCCGCCGCCCCGCGCACAGCCCGATCACGCGTGGTCACCCGCGAGTTGGCGGGAGCGGTGAGCACGAGGGCCTTGCCGGACGGCACCGGCTCCTCGGCCAGCATGATCGGTGCGCCGGCGGGCTCCACATGCTTGGCCTGCAGCACGGTCCCGACCTCGCGGGCGAGCTGGGCGGCGCGGATCTTGGCGTTGGCCGCCAGCACGTCGCCGACCTGCGCCCAGGCGGCGACCATGAACTCCTCCTGCCGCTCCTGGACGACGCGGGTGCCCAGGTGGGCGGCGACGCGGTAGCGCGGGTCCAGGTTGAGCCGGTGCACCCAGTTGCGGTCGGGCGTGATCGGGCTGCCGTCACGCTCGGTCAGCAGCCGGTTCGCGGGGGCGTGCCAGCGCCCGTACAGCGGCGGGGTGATGATCGGATCGACCTCGCCCGCCACGTCCTGCACCCCGTGGGCGGCGTGCGCGGCGGCCGGGGTCTGGTCGAGGTAGGCGTCGGCCAGGTTGACCAGTCCAGCGAGGGCCTTCTGGAACGGATGCGGGTACGGCTCGTCCCACTTGTCGTAAACGTCGCCCTTGGGACGGTTGGGCGACTGGAGTGCGCCGCCCAGCTTGAGCACGCCGTGCAACTCCGCCGGGCTGGTGATGGGCGGCAGCCCCGGCCCGGCCGAGTTGTGCACGTCGAGGTCGCGGCGGCCGATGGCCGGGTCGGCGGGCCGGGGCTCCAGCAGCCGGACCAGGTACTCGAAGTCGCCCGCGCTGCCGGTGCCGAAGAACCAGCGGTGGTAGTACGGCAACGTCGCGGGCTCGGGGCGGCCTGGGTAGTCGGGGCCCCAGCTGGAGTGCAGCGCGCCGGGCGCGGTGGCCGGGTCCAGGCCGAGCCCGGCCAGGCGGCCCGTCTCGAACGCGGGGACCAGGAACGCGTGGTAGCCGGTGTCGGGCTTGAGCCGCCGCGGACACATCAGCCGCGAGCACGCCAGATCGGCGTTGGTGATCAGCACCTGGCGCAGGGCGGCGAGCGCACCGGCGGGATCGTCGTTGGCGACCAGGCCGTCCAGCGCGCCGTTGACGTGCACGTGCGCCCAGGCGCCGAGCTGGCCCGGTGGCGGCAGCGTCCCGGCCGGGTCCTTGACCTGGATCGACGGCAGCGGCCGCCCGGCGACCGCGCCCTCGGTGAACTCCGCGCCCGGGTCGCCCGCCGGCTCGGCCGCCCCGGCGAGCACGACGAGCGCCAGCCAGGGCAGCAGCCGCTTGGTGGCCCCGTCGGGCGGGGCCGGGCTGTAACTCCACGGCAGGCCCTCGTCGTAGAACTCGATGTGCGCCAGGTAGTTGGGCTCCACGTTGGTGATCCAGGGCCGCGGCTCCATTCGCGAGATCACCCGGGGATCGACCCCCACCACGTCGCCCGGCCCGTACAACTGCACGGCCTTCTCGACGTCGCGGGTGATCGTGCCGCCGGACACGCCGTCCCCGGTCAGCCGCAGCTTGACCGGGATGACCGCCCGGTCGGCGGTGCCCGGATCGGTCGTGATCCGGGTGCTGAGGCCGGTCCGCAGCCACGGCAGGAAGGAGTACGCGTTGCTCACGGTGTCACCGGGCCGGTGCCGAAGATCTCGCTGGTGGCGGTGACCTCGGTGGCGCCGGGGCCGGCGGCGGCAAGGCCCGCGCGGGCGATGCCGCCGGTGACCAGTACCGTGCCGCCGGTCAGCGGGACGGCGGCGAACCCCCACCGGCCCACCGCCAGACCGCCCGCCGGGCTCCAGTTCCGGGTGGCCGCGTCGAAGATCAGCGCGCTGGCGTAGCCGACGCCGTTGTCCGGGGTGTCGGTGCCGCCGGCCACCAGCACCTTGCCCCCGCCCAGGGAGACCGACCGATGCAGGCCGCGCCCGGCGGGCATGTCCTGCACCGCGCTCCACACGCCCGCGACGGGGTTGAACGTCTCGGCGGTGGCCCTGCTGAACGGGTCGAAGGTGCCGTTGCCCGGTGCGCCCGGAGGACTGCCGCCACTAGCCAGGACGGTGCCGTCCGGGAGCAGCGTGGCCTGGTGCCCGCTGCGCGCCACCAGCAGGCTCCCGGTCGGCGTCCAGGTACCGCCGGTGCCCGAGGCCGGATCGTACAGCTCGCAGAAGGCCAGGGCCGCGTCGGTCTCGCGGGACACGGGTGCGCTGCCGCCGACCACCAGCACCTTGCCGGTGTTGAGCACGAGCGCCGGGTGGCCGCAGCGCGCGTCGGTCATCGCGGTGACCTCCGTCCACGCGCCGGTGTCCGGGTCGTAGACCTCGGCCGAGCGCAGCGCCTTGACCGACTGCCCGGACCGGGTGGTGCAGCCGCCCGCGACGAGCACCTTACCGTCGGGCAGCAGCACCGCGCTGTGCCCCCACCGGCCGGTCTTCAGGCTGCCGGTCGCGGTCCAGGTGCCCTGAGCGGGGTCGAACAGCTCGGCGGAGGCCAGTCCGGCGGACGGGAACGTCGCCGCCCCGGTGATGCCACCGGTGACCAGCACCTTGCCACTGCCCAGCAGGGTGACGGTGTGCAGCCGCCTGGCGGTGTGCAGCGCGGCGGCGGCCGTCCACGTCTTGGCGGACGGGTCGTACAGCGACGCTTGCCCCAGCGCTTCTCCGGCGGCGCCGGCTCCACCGGCCACCAGGACCTTCCCGCCGGCGAGGACGACCGGGCTGTCATGCTGGCCGGACCACACGCGCGCGGAGGGAAGGGCCCCGGTGCTCGTCCACTGTCCGGTAGCCGCCGCGGTGGGACTGGTCATGGGGTGCCTCCGTCGTCAGGGCGTGAAGATCTCGGCGGTCGGGGTGAGGATGTCGGTGCCGGGGTGCGGGGCGGCAGCGGCCGAGCGGGTCCGGCCACCGGCCACGAGCACCCGGCCGTCGGGCAGGTCGATCACGGCGAACGCCCACCGGCCGGTGGCCAGGCCGCTCGCGGGGGTCCAGGTGCCGGCGGCCGGGTCGTAGAGCAGCGCACTGCGGAAGCCGCCGTCGAAGGCGGTGGCACGGGTGCCGCCCGCCACGAGCACCAGGCCGGACCGCAATGGCAGGGCGCGGTGCCGGGTGCGCCCGCCGGGCATGTCGCGAACCGCCGTCCATGTGCCGGATCCGACGGTGAAGCGTTCGGCACTGGCGAGGGCGGCGGAGTCGTACGGACCGCGCGCCGGGCCGGTCGGGGCATCGCCGCCGGTCACCAGGACGGTGTCGTCGGCGAGCAGCGTCGCCTGGTGACCCGCGCGAGGTGTGGCGAGCGAGCCGGTCGGGGTCCATTCGCCGGTCGCCGGGTCGTAGATCTCGCAAAAGCCGAGCGCGGCGCTGGTCCGGCCGGTCTTGAGGACGCCGCCGACCACCAGGACCCGGCCGTCCGCGAGCAGTACGGCTTGGTGGTCGGAGCGGGGGTCTGTCATCGCGGTCTCGGTCCACTGCCGTTTGGCCGGGTCGTACACCTCGGCGGACGCGAGCGAGTTGCCGCGGGCGCCGGTGCCGCCGGTGACCAGGATCCTGCCGTCGCGCAGCACGGTGGCACTATGGCCGGACCTGGCGGTGCGCATCGACGGAACGTCGCTGCTCCAGGTCGCGGTGAGCGGGTCGAAGATCTCGGTGGTCGCCAGGGGCTCGGTCTGGGTCACGCCGCCGGCGGCGAGGACCCGGCCGTCCGGCAGCAGGCAGAGGGTGTGCCCGTCGCGGGCGACCGGAAG
Organism: Actinomadura sp. NPDC048021; assembly: GCF_040653135.1. Taxonomy (NCBI): domain Bacteria; kingdom Bacillati; phylum Actinomycetota; class Actinomycetes; order Streptosporangiales; family Thermomonosporaceae; genus Actinomadura; species Actinomadura sp. NPDC048021. The sequence goes on along the minus strand of NZ_JBEZJQ010000004.1, from coordinate 389,142 downwards.
CGGCGCGGCGGCGGCCCAGTTCCCGGCGATGGGATCGAAGAGCGCGGCGGCGACGAGCGGCTTGCCCGCGGCGTCCTGACCGCCGGCGATGAGAATCCTGCCGCTGCTCAGCCGTACCGCTGCCGGGGCGATGGCCGGGGTGGGCAGGGAGCCGGTGGAGGTCCACGACTGCGGGGCGACGGGCAGGGCGGCCGCCTCGGATTCGGGGATGACGTGCAGCCGGCCGATGAGCGCGGGGTCCGCCATGACCCACTCGGCGAGGGCCTCCTCGGCCGCCGCCTGGCTGCGGAAACTCGCCGCGGCCGAGCCGAGCGAGGCCGGCGGGAAGGCCTGGGCGTTGTTGCGCAGGTGGGCGACCACGAAGCGCTGGCCCGTGACCTGCACGGTCTCGTCAGGGGTGTACGGCCGGCGCTGGTCGGCCTCGCGCTGCGACAGGGGTGAACGGCTGGTGCTGCTGCCCTCCAGAAGCCGGGTGAACACGGCCGGGCTGACGCTGGTCAGCGTCTTGGTGGGCGCGGCGGTGGGGGCGACCTGGCGGACGAGTCCGTCGGCCCGCACGATCGTACGGGTCAGCGGTCGTACGGTGCCGGGCCGGCGGCGCAGCCTGCTGTCGATGACGATCTGCTCGTAGCGGGCGCTTCGCTTGACGACGCGGGCGGAGGCGATCGCGCCCTGCGCCGCCACCAGTTCCAGCCCCGCGTCCTGGTCCTCGTACGCCGGTCGCGACAGTTTGGTCGCGTCGTCCATGTCCTGGAACTGAGCCATCGCGAACTTGTCGGCGGTGATGGAGGCGCGCACGAGGCCGCTGCCGGGCAGGGGCTCGACGGTGAACCGTTTGCCGTCGCGCGGCCGCTGCGCGCCGATGCGATCCAGCCGTACGGCGAGCGGGATCGCACGCTGGCGGACGAACAGCGAGCCGAGGGGGTGCAGCACCAGGTCCTCGGTCGGCGGCAACGCGCGCAGCGTGACCAGCGGGTTGCCGCCGCCGGTCGGCAGCCGGGTCTGCCAGCCTTCGGGCTTGGCGACCTCGCCCGCCAGGAGCGGGAGCACGTCGACCGGGGGCAGCGTGGTGTCGCGGTCCTCGCCCCAGGTGATATCGAAGTCGGCGGAGATCTCGAAGAACAGCAGCGAGATCGAGCCCCGGCCGTGCGCCCGGAACGGGGCCGGTCCTTCGAGCTGGAAGTCCAGGTCGATGCCGAAGAGGCCGACGCCGAACGCCTTGAGCGAGACCCCCGCGGAGATGGCGATGACGAAGCGGAACGGGGAGAACTGGAAGAGCGCGTCGAAGCTGAGATGCCCTGAGATGCCGAAGTCGTCGAAGCCCAGCACCATTTCGGCGCGCGCACCGAACTGCACCGTGTTGCTGGTGATCGCGAAGTAGCCGGAGACGGTGATCCGGGCGCCCGGCCGGTTGAGGATGTCCACCCGGATGCGGGGCGGCACCGGAAACGGCAGCGGCGGCGGCTTGTACGACGGGTGGAAGCCGCCGACGGAGATGACCAGGTCGGGGTCGTCGCCCCAGCCGACCAGCAGGCCCATTCCGCCCTCGAGGGTCATGAACAGCACGCGCGACTCGAAGAGCTGGGCGAAGAACCACAGGCGCTGCTTGTCGAACTCGATCGCGCCGACGAACTGCACCTGCAGGACCAGCAGCGGCAGGTCGGTGGTGGGCAGCACGCAGCGCAGCACGCCGAGGATGGCGATGTTGCCGGGGATCTCGATGATCACCGCGAGCGAGACCGAGACCAGCGTGGGGGTGCCCCAGCCGATCTTGGCCATCGGCCCGACCAGGAACGTGCCCTGCTCGGGCGGGAAGAACGCGCGCAGGTCCGACAGGATGCGCGGCGCGTTGGCGACCACGTCGCGCGGGAACATCACCGACTCGATCGAGCCGCTCCGCACCCCCTCCACCAGAGCCTGCAGGTTCATCCGGCGGTTCAGCCCGACGATCCCGCCCACCGCCAGCAGGGTGAAGCCGAAGCCGAGCTGGATGCCGGTGCCGAACTCGGCGGTGATGATCAGCAGCAGCGAGAAGCCCGTGGAGCCGTCCGGCATCCTGGTGGTGATCAGCCCGATCGCCTTGACGTCGAAGAGCCCGGCGAACTCCAGCTCCAGCGCCCCGCCGTACTCCCCCCTGGCCGGGTCGAAGAACAGGTAGCCGCCGCCGCTGACCACCCCGGCGTCCACCGACAGGCCCGCGCCCTTGGGCGGCTTGAACCCCAGCGAGACGTCCAGCGGGCCGAGGTTGCCGTCGTTGCCGGACGTGAAGCCGAAGGTCGCCGCCAGACCGAGCTCCTCGACGACCGCCTTGATCGGGCCGAGCTCGGCCTTGATCGTCGCGCCGAGGTTGATCGGCAGGCCGTCCGCGCCGGGGGCGGCCGAGACGGTCAGCGACTGGACGTCGATGGGGCCGAGGTCGAGGTGGACGGGCAGCTGGATCTCCAGGCTGGAGGTGCCGCGGAAGTAGAAGCCGGTGCGCTGGGAGACGCCGAGCGTCAGGTCGGCCCCGAAGGAGAAGCCGCCGTCCGGCACGATCTTGGCGATGAAGCCGTCGGCCTCGCCGGGATCGAAGACGAACTCCAGACCGGCCAGCTCGAACTCGGCGAACACGTCCGCCGCACCGTCGGACAGCCGGATGCCGCCGGTGCCGCCGACCTTGCGGAACTGCAACCGAGTCGCTCCGGGCGAGCCGAGCAGGACGATCGGGGCGGCGTCGGCGCGACCGCGCTCCGCCTTGACCACCAGCGAGCCGGCGGCGTGGGACGGCGAGCCGCCGCCGGCGAAGCCGACGATGATCTCGATCGGGCGGTCCGGCCGCACCCGCAGCCCGATCCCGCCTTGCAGATCCAGGTCGGTACGGATGGTGAGGGCGATGTCGTCGCCCAGCTGGAACCTGAAGTCCAGCGCGCCGTTGAAGGCGGGGATCAGCGCCAGGCCGGGCGGGTCCCCGGCTGCCGCCGGCACCGGCAGCAGCCTCATCTCGGCGGCCATCCGGCCCGAGGCCTGCGCCCGTTCGAAGAAGACCGCCCGGATGCCGCGCACCGGCGGGTCGGTCAGCTTGGGAGCGGTGCCTTGCAGGGCGGCCGCACTCGCCTTCGGGATCTCGGCGGTGGCGATGTCCACGCCGAGGGCCATCATCAGGTTGTCGACCTGCACGGCCAGCGCCTCGAAGTCGAAGTCCGCCTCGCCCCAGCCGAAGGCGTTCTTGAGCACCAGCGAGGGTTCGCTCAGCGTCTTGGGCAGGTCCGCCAGGTCGAGCCGGACGTTCATGTAGGGCGGCCGATTGCCCTCAGCCGGTGCGTAGCCCGTCTTGACCACGCCCAGCGCGCGCAGTCCGAACCCGATCGACGGGTGGTACCGCTGCAGGTAGGTGATGACCAGGTAGTCGATGAGCTGGCCGGGGAACTTCTCCCTGAAGCCGTCCGCGCGCAGCGGCGCGGGTATGGCCGAGTCGGGTGCGGTCGCGATCGCCTTGATCGCGTTGACCACGTCCTGGAAGGCCCGCAGCACCCGGCCCACGTCGTCGGGCGAGATCTGCACGGAGGCCTCGCCGTCGCCCACGGAGCCGCCGACGTTGAGGCCGCCCTCGCCGAGCAGCCTGGTCAGACCGTCGTAGAGGGTCTCCACCCCGCTGCCGAGGTCGCGCAGCGGCTGCGGGACGTCCTCGGCGCGCCAGCCCAGCTTCTGCAGGAACGCGATGAAGGCCTCCGGGGAGGCGAGCGCCTCGCGCAGCGGCAGCAGCGCCTGCCCCAGCTCGGCCACCAGCCTGTCGAACGTGCCGGGCTCAGCCATTCTTCTTCGCCTTCGGGTAGAACATCGCGTCGAGGATGTTGTGATAGCCCGGATCGACCCGGTTGACGATCAGCCACTTGCAGACGAAGCAGAACTCGCCGTCGTTGTCCTCGTCGTCGGAGCGGCGCATCTTGCACGCTCCGGTCGGCCGGTAGTAGCCGCCCGCGAAGTCGAGCGCGCCCTCGTAGACGCCGATCAGTTTCGAGGACTTGCAGGGCGCTTTGAAGTCCGGAATGGACCTCGGGTTGTCGACCTCGTGCTTGGGATGCAGGACGTCGGGGTCGACGTTCAGCGGAAGCCTGTTGGCGGGCGTGGGAGTGGTCAGGTGTTTGCGGACCGCCGGCTCGACCACGGTGAGGAGCTGACCGGCGGCGTCCTTCAGCGGCACGTACACGGCCGAGCCCGCGGCGAACGTCGGGAACGGCGCGGGCGGCAGGCCCGGGCCGTCGAGCGTCATGGTGCCCAGCTCGGGCTCGATGTGGGCGATCTTCAGGTTGGTCAGGACCTGGGCGGAACCGGTGGCCAGCGGCAACTGGATCCCCTGCGGGCTGACGTGGAAGTTGCGCAGGTGCACCTCGGCAGGCGGGTTCTGCGCCGCGACCTTCTGCCACGGCGCCATGTATCGCTTGTCGATCACGATCTCGATGCCGCCGAGCCCCGGCGCGGAGTCGATCACCAGCCGTGCGGACTGGCGCATCCGGGGCAGCGCGAACCATTTGACCTTGGTGACGTCGATCTGCCGATCGGGCGCGGGGTTGATCCGTAGGAACCCCAGCATGCTCACGTTGTCGCCGAGGATGTCGTTCGTTGAGGTCGCGGGCGCGTTCGGGTCGTCTCCCCCGGAGTTCTCGTACTCGTCCATCAGGCCGAAGCTGTGGCCGAACTCGTGCGCGACCGTGTCGACGGTCTCGGTGAAGTTGACGTCGGGCTCCGACGACGGCTTGCGCCGCATCACCCGCTTGTCACCCGCGGCGTACTCGAACTCCACCCCGAGGCCCTTGTTGGTCGTCAGCGCCGTCAGGGTGTTGTTGTTGACGTTGCTGCCGCCGTTCACCTCGTCATAGGTGATGAGGGCGACCAGTCCGCGGCTGGGCTTGAAGTTGGCGTCGTCGGGCTCCCACACCGGCCCGATGTGATGGAACGGGGCGAACGCGTACTCCAGGCCCGCGAGGTACTGCAGGATCAGGTTGCCCGGATTGGTGCTGTCCCGGCCGGCGAAACGCTCAGGAGGATGCCTGCGGGGATCGGGCGTCAACGCTCTGGTCGCCTGTTCGGGCTCGTAGAACTCATAGAGCCGGGCGATGAACTCGCGCAGCCCCGGCGTGCCCGGCTGGTCGCTTCCGGGCGGGATCACCGCCGCGCTGCGGCCGGAGGAGCGGTCGCCCCACCGGCAGCCCAGATGCATCCCGAACAGGGTGTCGCGTGCGTGCAGGATCCCGGTCCCCTGGTGCTTCTTCCACGCCTCCAGCAGCGGGCCGTCCACCTTGTTGCGATCGAACCCGGTCAGCTCCTGCCCTGCCCAGATGTCCTTGAGGTTGGCCCTGCTCTCGTTGCGCATCGGCAGCCCGACCTTGGCGACCAGGTCCCGCAGCGTGTAGACGTTCTCGTTGTCGCTGACCGGGTGGATGAACGGGATGGGCACGCCGGTCCCCGTCGTCTGGTCCGCGTCGGCGATCCGGTGAGCGACGGTGGCGCAATGCTCCTGCGAGGCGCCGAAGGCCTTGAAGATGTTGAAGCTGCCCTCAAGCATCGGGTACGGCTGATGCCGGGGCTGGTCGAACATCTGGTCCACGACGCGAGTGACGATCTTGTCGAAGGTCCCTTCGTCGGACTTACGGAACCCTTCCGCGAGGAAGACGATGTTGTGCTGCTCGGCCGCGTGCGCGACGTTGGGCGTCTGGACCGGCTTCAGGTCGCGGCGGTGCTTGGCGTAGTTCACCACCCGCACGGGCAGCCGCTGGGTCTGGTTGACGAGGGTGCCCGTCAGGTCCACGGTCCCGGGGGTGCCGGTGGTCTCGCGCAGCCCGCGCAGCCGCCCCTGCGGGGTGACCACGAAGGTGGCGGTGTCGGCCGACGTCAGCGTCACGTACCCGTGCCCGGTGATGTCGCCGATCAGGTCCGTACCGGTCGGATCGTCGCTGAACTTGGCGTAGATCGACGGCTGGGCGTGCGCCACGGCGTCCACGGCGGTGGTGATGGAGTCATTGCCGAACCACCAGGCCACGATCGAGGTGTGCACCTGTAGCCGGCCGACGATGTAGTCCCTGCCGCGCCGGACCTGGAACAGGTACACCCCCGGCTGGGCGGCGGTGACCTGCCCGTTGGCGCTGTTGTACGCCGGCAGCGGCGGGAGAAGCCGCTGTCCGACCGGGCGATGCGGCGCGAAGAAGTCCACGGTGATCGCCCCCGGGGCGATCGGCGTCAGCGTGTACCCACCGGCCGTCACCACCCGGTCGAACACCTGCAGCGTCAACGGCGGCGTACCGGACAGGGCCAGGTGGAGATCGCAGTGCGGGAACAGCACGATGTCCGGTGTCATGAGCGCCCCCATCCACGTGGGACTTCGGACGGCTCAACGGAACACGACCGATTATCGCCGTCAGTGATGCCTGGAATACTCACCGTGCCATCAGGAATATCCGGATGTCTCGTTACTGGCCGACTCCGGCCGCAACTATCATGATCGTGACCTCAACTCACGGTCAGAACCCGTATTAACTCCGAACCGGAACTGCGGAACCAGGACCTGGCCTCACACAGCGGCCAGCGCGTTCACTATAGGGATCTTTGATATGGACAACCCCGTAAAAAAGCCAGAGTGAGCCTCGATAAACGATCGAAGTATCCAATATGTTTCTCGACGCTCAGGGGACGAGTTCAGCCCGGTTCGAGGGCTGCCGGTTTCCGAAGCCCGTTGCACTGATCGCTGTAGGCCCTGGCCCACGCGGTCCAGCGGGCGGCTCCCGCGAGAGCGGTGCGATCACCTGCCGAGGAAGGTGCCGAGCGCGCTCTACCTGGCCAGTGGCCCGAATGCGTCATGACCGGTGTTGGCCCATGGTGGGTATGTCTCGGCGCCGATCCCACGGGCCACCCCAGTTGACAGGCGCCCGTGCAGCCTCACCTCAGTCTGGGCTGAAACACCGACGCGAGCACACTGGGTGACTTGGTGGTCAATTCGGATGAGTAGACCGGGAGGGGCGGAAGCAGCCCCGTTTCGCGTTGTGACGGCTCGCCTGCATCGCTTCGGCCCGGAAATGCCGTAGTGGTAGCCGGATCACTCCGCAAGTGGGCGTTCTGACCGGCCCTCTCCAGAAATGCAAGTAAATTTCGGGCTAATGTTTTCGGTCCGTTGCTGTAGCGCCCTTGGGCGCCGGTTGCCCTGCCGGGAAGGCCGCGGGGACAGTGCCGTGAACCCGGTTCGACGGAAACTGGGATACAGCAAAGGGGCTGCTCTTCGTGGGCTTCATGCGGATCAAGAACACCGGGTACAACTCGGCGCTGGTGCTGCCGACCGGGGCATGGAAAACCATGTTCCTGCGCGGCGATCAGATGGCGCAGACCAGCGCGGCGGGCCTGGACCACAACGGGCCGATCGGCGCCACGAGCATTCACAGCGGGAAGCTGAACGGCATTCCCGAACCGTACAAGAGTGCCTGTGAGGGCGCGCTGATGCTGCCGATGACCGGCGGTTCCTGGCAGATGCTGCTGTTCAAGGGCGACCGGGTCTGCTGGTACCACTGGGACACCAAGGTCCGCAGCGAGGGGCCGGTCACCGAGTTGAGGCATGCCGACGGACTACCGGCCTGGGGCACGATGCTGCCCGTCGGCTACCGCGAGGGCGTGGACGCGCTGCTGATGGACTCCACGGCCGAGTCGCCGTACTGGACGACCTACGTCTTCAAGAACGAACGGGTCGCCACCATCGACTGGCGGAACGGCTGCACCCGGGAGTGCCGGATCTACGAGGGCGCGCAACCCACCGCGGGCTGGGCGAAGCTGCCGGCCGAGTGGCTGCGGGACTACGACCACGTACTGCCGCTGCCGGGCGCGTCGGACGCCAAACGCAGCCTGCTGGTCAAGGGCGGCAACGGGTGCGTGTTCAACTGGAAAACCGGCCCGGAGAAGACCGGCGCGCTCACCACGCTGATGCCCGAGCTGGCCGCGCTGCCCGCGCCCTACACCACGCAGTACAAGCCGATCGTGGGCCGCTGGGCCACTCCGGCCGCGCCCAATCCGGTCACCGTGCGTGTCGATCTGGACGGCCTGGGCGCGACGCGCCAGTTCAGCGGTGACTTCGACCTGGTCAGCGGCTCGACGCGGAGCCCCATGTACTCCTTCCGCGTCAGCGCGCCGGAGATCGCCGCCTCGGCCACCGAGGTGACCGCCACCGGCAGGGTGCGGTGGAAACCGGATTGGACCGGCTGCACCGCCAAGATCACAATCCCGCGGGTGACGCAGTCCTCCGCCGCCCCCGCCCTGCGGGCAGAGTTCCGCTTCGACGACGGCAACGTCCCCACCTACGATCTGCCCTTCGAGTCGACGCACCTGCGCACCATCGACGTGGAGATCGACACGATGGCCAACCGGGCCGCACTGGCCTCGTACAACACCGCCACCGACGCGGTGGCGGGCCCGCCCGACTACGTCGACCGGGAGCTGACCATCGCCTCCGCCTTCGCTGAGGCGGGCATCGAGTTGCGCTCCGCGGGCACGGTCAACGAGGTCGGCACCGCCGACGCCGGCACCGACCTGAAATGGTCGGACTCCGAACTACACACCGCGATGCTCCACAACTTCTCGGGCCACGCCGAGACCGAGCAATGGAAGCTGTGGGCGTTCGTAGCCAGCCGGCACGTCAACGACAGCACGGGCGTCATGTTCGATGTCAACGAGGGCAAGCAGCGGCGGCATGGCCGTCTTCTACGACCAGATCAGCGGCCAGCCCGGCTACTTCATCCTGGGCCTGTACGTCCATGAGCTCGGCCACTGCCTCAACCTGCAGCACTCGTGGCAGAAGAACGACTCCGGGGCCCCGCTCGGCCCCAGAAACGGCCATGGCGACCTGTCATGGATGCAGTACTGGAACCTGTACACCGCCGAGGACGGCAGTAGCGGCTGGGACGTCTTCTGGAGCCGGTTCCCGTTCACCTTCACCGCCAACGAGCTCGCCCACCTGCGGCACGCCTTCCGCTACGACATCATCCCCGGCGGGGCCAACTGGGCCGCGCAGGGCAGCGCCGCCTACAACACCAACGACCCGGCGCTCGCCGCGATGGGCGACCCGATCGCCGACGACTCCGGCCTGGCCCTCACCCTGTCGGCCCGGCCGTTCGCCTATGGCGAGCCGGTCACCGTCGAGATCAAACTCGCCCGCGACGGCCGTGATGTCACCGTGCACCGCGACCTGTCACCCAAGAGCGAATACCTCACCATCGCCATCACCGCCCCCTCCGGCATCACCCGGCCGTTCCGGCCGCTGGCCCGCCAGTGCAGCGGGCACGGCAACGACACCCTGACCACGTTGACCGCCGAGGCGCCCGCCCTGTACGAATCGGCCTACCTGGGCGCGGGCGCCGACGGCCAGTACTTCACCGACCCCGGGCTCTACACCGTCCGCGCCCTCTACACCGCACCCGACGGCTCCCGCGTGGTCTCACCCGACCTGACCATCCGGATCCGGCTGCCGCTCACCGGCGACGACCAGGACGCCGGTGAACTGCTCATGGGCGACCAGGCCGGCACCCTGATGGCCCTGCTGGGCTCGGACTCACCCGCCCTGCAAGCGGGCAACGACGCCCTGGCCGAACTGTCGGACCGCTTCCCCGACCACCCCCTGGCCATCTACTCCCACCTCGCCCAGGGCGCCAACGCCGGCCGCCACTATCAGCACATCCGCGACGGCCGGCTTCACATCCGGCAACCTGACACCGAGGACGCCGTCACCCAACTGACCGCCGCGATCAACGCCTCCACCGGCTCGGGCGGCCTCAACGACATCACCCTCAACGCCGCCATGCGCCGCCTGGCCACCGTCCACGCCAAGGCCGGCGACCGCACCGCCGCCGGCGCCACCCTCGACCGCATGGTCGACCACTTCCGCGCCCGACACCTCCCCACGCACGTCCTGACCACCATCCAGGACCAGGCCGACGCCACCCGTCGGCAGATCATTCCCGGCGACCAGAACCGCCCCCACAAGGGTCGCAAGCGCACCTGATCCCCACCACCCCGGCCACATCGTGCGCCCGCCGCCAACAGGCGGCGGGCGCACACTCACCCGCTTCGACAAGCCCGCCCGCCACACCGCAGCGAGAGGGCATGAGGCTGAGGTTCATACTTCTTGGGGACGAGCCTTAGCCTCCCGGCGCAGAGGCGCTTTTCTTGTCTGGACGGTCACTCCGGACCCGCCGGCCAGTGAAAGCCTGTGGCTAACACTGACACGAGCGCCGGTTTCGGTTTCAGGTCGTCCAGACGCTTGAGCTGGCGCCGCCTACTATGCGGCCTCGCTTGATGGTGGTTCGGCGGCCGGGGGCGTTCCGGAGAACGTCGCTGAGGTGGGTGGCCGAGAACAGCACCAGGTCCGCCATGGCTCCCACATGGACGCCTTCGGCCGGTGCGCCGACATAGTGGGCCGCGTTCACCGTCACCATGTCGAAGACCTGCCTGAGTTGCCGGTCCGACCACATGCGGGCGGCGATGGCGGTCACCATGGCGACCTCCGCCGGATCAAGTCGGCCGAACGGGAACCACATGTCGTTCATGTTGTCGCCTCCCGCGGCGACGGTGACGCCATGGGCGAGCAGCGACCTGAGACGGGCCACTCCCCTGCCTGGCGGGCGGGGGGAGTCCCCCACCAGCAGCAAGTTGCCCATAGGGCAGACGCAGACGGCGATCCCGGCGGCGAGCACTGCTTCGACGACCTCGGTGGCGGTCGTTTCGTCGTAGGCGTCCAGGGCACAGCAGTGGCCGGCTCGGACGCGGCCGGTGAGGCCCGCGTCGATGGTTCTGCGCGCGAGTTCCTCCAGGTCGCGCTGGGCGGGGTCGTAGCTGTAGTCGCAGTGGACGTCGAGGTCCGCACCGGTCTCCGCGGCCAGTTCGACGAGCAGGTCGAGGTGCCGGAGCCGGTCTTGGGGCTCTTCCACGTCGGGGGCCCCGCCGAGCACGTCGGCGCCTGAGGTCAGGGCTTCGCGGAGGAGCCGCAGTGCTCCGGGGTCGCGGACGATGCTCTCCTGGGGGAACGCCACGAGCTGGATGTCGAGCAGGTCGCGGTGGCGGTCCCGCAGGTCGGCCATGACGCCGAGGGCCGACAGTCCCCCCACCGGGTCGACGTCGACATGGGCGCGCAAGGTTCCCACACCGTGACCGACGGCGAGCCGGATCGCGGTGGTCGCACGGTCTCTCAGTTCCTCGGGGGTGTAGCGGGCCTTGACGTACCGGGTGCGCTCAAGCGCGGCTTCCAGAGGATGGTCATGGTCGCTCGGGGGCAGGCTCGGGTGTGTGAGCGCCTTGTCCATGTGGAAATGAGGTTCGACGAAGGCGGGCGTCAGAAGCCCGCCCTCCGCGTCGATGATCTCCACGGTCGGCGGGGCCGGGAGGTCGCCGATCGCGGCGATCCGCCCGCCGGCCAGGTGGACGTCGACCGGGGCGGTCGAGTCGAGCAGGCGGGCGCCGCGGATCAGCAGCGGTTCAGGGTCCGGTCGCATCGGACCGTTCCTGCTCGGTGCCGAACCCGTCCAGAGCGCTGCGCTCCTCCAGGGTCGTCAGCTCCTCGAACAGCGTGATCTGCACGCCGCCGGGCGCGTCCAGGCGGGCGTTGAGCGACTGCCAGGGCGTGACGGTGGGCGGGGCGACGGGTTCGGCGCCCGCGTCCAGCAGCCGGTCGTTGACCGAGCGGGTGTCGCCGACCTCGAACGCGACCCTGAACTTCGGCGCGACCTGCCGGCCGACCTCCACCTCGTCGATGAGCCGCTTCTGCGCCGGGTTGGCGATCTCGAGCGTGGCCCGGCCGGCGTCGAGGATCACTACCCGGGCGTCGCCCTCACCCGAGAACGCGGCCTGCTCGGGCAGGCCGAGCGCGTCGCGGAAGAAGGCGACGGCGGCCTCGTAGTCCTCCGCCACAACGACGAGGCGCAGTTGGCGGACGGCAGGGGCGTCGTCTCTTTCGGCGGTCATGGCAACTCCTTCTCTTCGAGCCGTACGGGGGTCATGCCGACAAGACCGCGCCCCAAGGTGGCGGGGTCCCTGGGCGTCCACCGGCCGTGGGTGACCTTGTCCAGGAAATCGTCGAGCACCGCGTTGAACGCCGCGGGCTCTTCCAGGTTGAGGGTGTGGCCGGTACGCGGCAGCACCGCGAGGGCGGCCCCGGGGATGGTCCGCTTGAGCATGACCTTGACGTCGAGGCAACCGTCGTCCTCGTCGCCGACGACCAGCAGGACGGGGGTCCGCACCGCCGCCAGGCGGTCGCGCAGGTCGTCCAGCGAGGGGCGTTCGGCAAGGACCTGGGAGAACGTCAGGGACATGCCGACCGGGTCGCGTCCGGCGAGCCGTTCGCCGAACGAACGCCATCCGCCGGGGTCCTTGAGCCGGTACTGCACGCGCGTGGGGCCGTTCTGGTAGGCGTTCGCGGCGGCCCGCACGTCCTCCCGGAACATGCGGGCGGCCGTGCGCGCCTCTTCGGTGAACCCGGCCCGCTGGTGCGGCGCCGAGCCGTATCCGGCCCCGGCCACCGTCGCGCTGAGGCAGCGTTCCGGGTGCTGCAGCATCAGGTGGACGGCACAGAATCCGCCCATCGAGAGGCCTGCGACGTGGGCGGCGTCGAAGCCGAGCCCGTCCAGGACGGCGATCGCGTCCTGGACGGCGATGTGCTGCCCGTAGCTGTCCGGGGCGGCTGGGACGTCGGACGGCGGGTAGCCGCGAGCGTTGTAACGGACGCAGGTGTACCGGTCGGCGAAATGCGCCACCTGCGCGCGCCAGTCGCGCAGGTCACCGGCCACCTCATGCAGGAAGAGCAGGGGCGGGCCGGCCCCGTCCACCTCGACCGCCAGGCGAGTGCCGTCAGGGGTCGTCACGGTGGTCATTCCGGCACCTCCCCCGCCCGGGCGGCCTTGAGCGCGGCCCATGCCGGCCACACATGCCGCATGAGCTGGAACGCCAGCGCGGTGACGGGCATGGGGAAGTCGCCACTGTCCGCTTCCCGCTGCACCGACCGCATGTCCTTCAGGAGGATGTCGAGGTCCTCGCCGGGCACGTAATGCTCCCACCAGGGCTTGACGCGCCGCCAGTTGTCCACGACCCAGCTGCCGCCCACGCTGACCGACAGCATCTCCATCAACTGGTCTTCGCCAACGCCGAACTCGTCGGCCAGACGGATCGCCTCGTACACGCCCATCATGTTGACGCCGAAGGTGAGTTGCACGGCGAGCTTGGCCGCCTGAGCGGTGCCCACCTCCTCGCCGACATGGAAGATGTTGCGGCCCATGAGGTCCAGGAGGGGGCGAAGCCGCCCGAACACCTCGGGTGCGGCCGACACCATCAGCGTCAGTGCGCCCGCCTCGGCGCCCCAGGGTCCCCCGGACATGGTCGCGTCGACGGCGGTCACGCCGTGTCCGCCGAGTTCGGCCGCCAGCGCGCGCATCGTGGACGGGTCGAGGGTGCTGGCCACGACGACGGTGAGCGGGCGGCCCTCCCGGACGACACCCTGCTCGCCGAGCAGGACCTCGCGGGTCTGCGCGGCGTCCCGCACCACGGACAGGACCACGCCCGAGGACGCCCTGGCCGCCTCCCGGGGGGAGTCCACCAGCCGGATGCCCGCCTCGGCGGCCTTCTCGCGGCGTTCCGGCGAGGGATCGTATCCGTGTACTTCGTGGCCGCCCTTGACGAGGTTGCCGGCCATTCCGAGCCCCATCGCGCCGAGGCCGATGAAGCCGATGCTTTCCGTCATGTCCGCTGCGCTCCCTGGGATGCGAGGCCGGTGGCGGCCGCCGGCAGGTCGACGACCAGCACCGAATCGGCCGCCGCGGGCAGTTCGCGGGCCAACTCGGCGTGCCGGGGGTTTCGAAGGTAGGCGTCCCGGGCGCGCTCGCCGGGGAAGGCGATGGCGAGCCCGGTCGTGTAGCCGCCGCCGAACGGCTCGATGCTCACGTCGGGGCCGGCGTAGACGTCGCCGGCGCCCAGTTCGGCGGCGAGCGCGGCGAGCCGGGAGGCGAGGTCGTCTGCCCGTGACTCCTGTCCGTCCCGGGGCCTGACGAGCACGATGTGGACGAGGCTCATCGGGCCGGCTCCGCTCTGGTGAACGGGCTCACGCGGGGTTCTCCGCGGAACTGCACAGTCTTGTACTCGGTGAACTCCCGCATCCCCTCCTCGCCGCCCTCGCGTCCGAAGCCGGACGCCTTCACGCCGCCGAACGCCAGCGCCGGTGACCCGTCGCTGGCGGTGTTCACCCAGACGGTGCCGGCCTGGAGCTCGCCGCTGACCGCGAAAGCACGGTCGAGGTCCCTGGTCCACAGGGACTGGGCGAGGCCGTACTCGGTGGCGTTCGCCAGCTCGACGGCCTCCCGGTCGGTGCCGAACGTCGTCACCGACAGGACGGGCCCGAAGATCTCCTGCTGGAACACCGGCGACTCGCGGTCCACGGAGGCGAGCACGGTCGGCTGGTAGAAGGCGCCCTCCGCCAGTTCGGGGGCGTCGGGTGAACTCCCGCCGGTCAGGACCTTCCCGCCGGCGTCGACCCCGGCGAGCACGGCCGCGTGGACCCGGTCCCGGTGCTCGTGGTGGATGAGCGCCCCGATGTCGGCCCGAGGATCGTCGGGCATCCCCACCCGCAGCGCGGACGCGCGGGCGGCGACGGCGGCGGCGAAATCGTCGGCCACGGTCTCGTCCACGAGCAGCCGCGAGCTGGCGACGCACGACTCCCCCTGGTTGGCGAAGGCGGCGAAGACGATGCCGTCGGCCGCCGCTTCCAGGTCGGCATCGGCGAAGACCACGTTGCCGGTCTTGCCGCCCAGCTCCAGCCCGACCCGGGTGAGGGAGTCGGCGGCCGCGCGCATCACCTCCCGGCCGACCCGCGTTGATCCGGTGAACGAGACATAGGAGACCAGGGGGTGGGTCACCATGGGGAGCCCGGCGCCGGGCCCCGTGCCGGTGACGACGTTCACCACGCCGGGCGGGAAGCCCGCGTCCTCGCAGCGGGCGGCGATCTCCAGCGCGCTGCCGGAGGTGAACTCCGACGGCTTGACCACCACGGTGCATCCGGCGGCGAGGGCGTAGGGGAGTTTCTGCAGGAGGACGAGCGCCGGGAAGTTCCACGGGATGATCAGCGCGGCGACCCCCACCGGTTCCCGGGTCGCGAGCGCTGTGTACGCGGGTGCCAGGCCGGTGTAGGCCTCGCCCCTGGACGTGCGGGCGAGCGCCGCGGCCTGCCGGACGTGCGCGATGCCGAGCTCGATGTCGCCGCGCGCGAACGCCAGCGGCTTCCCGACCTCCTCGGAGTCGAGGGCGGCGAGCCGGTCGGCGTCGTGTTCCAGGAGGGCGGCCAGGTTCTCCAGGAGCCTGGCCCGGGCCATAGCGGGGGTGCGTCGCCACTGCTCGGACGCGAACGCCCGAGCGGCGGCGCAGGCGGCGGCGTCCACGTCGTCCGCCGTGCCGGCGGCGTAGCGGGCCACGACCCTGTTCGAGGCGGGGGCGCGTCGCTCCAGGAGCGGGCCGTCGACTCGCTCTCCGGCGATGTGGTGGCCGTGGACGCGGACGGCGGTGTCACGGGAGCTCATCGGCTCAGCTCCACGATCTCGCCGCCCGCGATGTGCGGGACCTGGCCCCGGCCGGCCTCGACGACGGCCTGCCATTCGGGATCCTCGCGGAACGCCGTCCAGCGGGTCTCGCGGTCGTGCTCGTCGGCGAACTCCAGGACGTAGACGAGTTGCTCCCCCTTGGTCAGCCGCCGCAGCCACGGGCCGTGCGCGGTGATGCCGTGCTTGGCGAACAGAGGCAGGCTGGTGCCGGTGAACTGGTCGAGCAGCGCCTCGGTGTGGCCGGGCGTGATGGTGTAGTAGCGCAGTTCTGCGATCATGTGGCCTCCTCGTCGGATTCGGTCAGGTCCAGGCGGCAAGGACGTCCCCGGTCGCCGCCACCACGGCGAACCGGCTCTCGGCGGTGCTGAGCGCCGCGGCGTGCAGGCCCATGTCCCACGACGCGCAGGCGTCGGCGGCGATGGTGACGTAGAAGTCGCGGGCGAACGCCTCGCGGGCGGTGGTGTCCACGCAGACATTGGTGGAGACGCCGCAGCAGAGGACGCTGTCGCGTCCCAGGCTGCGCAGGATCAGTTCCAGGTTGGTCCCGGTGAAGCCGCCGTAGCGGTACTTCTTGACGACATGGTCTCCGGGCCGGGGCGCGACCTCCTCGGCGATCTCCTGCCCCCAGGATCCGTCGAGGCAGATGTCGGGGGCGGAGTACGCGGCGCGTGAGCGCGCGTCCCGCCACACCGGTGAGTCGCCGGCGCCGCCCGGCAGCGTGGTGTGCTGGCTGTGGATCACGGCCACCCCGGCCTCGCGGGCGGCCTCCGCGAGGCCGGCGGCGACGGGCAGGATCCGCTGGGCGTGGCTGACGTCCCGGCCGCCCACGGTGGCGGTCTTGCCGCGTGGATGGACGAAGTCGTTGGACAGGTCGATGAGGATCAGCGCCGTCCGGTCCGGCCGCAGCCGGTCGGCCAGCGTGGCGGTCGCCGTCATGACAGGGCCTCCGCGGCTCGCTCGATCGGGTTCGGCCGCCGCTCCTCCCGGCCGGGCGGCGGGGTTCGGCCTTCCGCGGTCGGGAGCGCGGTGACGAGCCACCGCCGGCCGAGCCGGTCGGCGGCGGCGGCCGGGTCCGCGGTGGGCGCCATCAGCGCGTACAGGCCGCGCCTTCCTTCCAGCCCGGTGACGGGAGCGGTCATGCCCGCGCCGGCCAGCCGGGCGGCCTCCAGTCCGTTGCGGGCGGCCATGCGTCGCTGGAACGTTCCGAGCGGGGTGTCCGAAAGGATCTCCAGGCCGGACGCCTGGGTGACGGCGATGCCGACCGCGCGGGCCGTCGCCTCCCCGTCCAGGCCGTCCTGGCGGGCGGCGGCGCAGGCGGAGCCGACGAGCACGGCCGCGCACACCGGATCCCACCCGCCCACGACGTGGCCGTCCAGCGAGTCGCGCACCCGCAGAGCGGGTTCCAGCCCGGCGGCCAGACTCTCCGTCGCGAGGTCGTCGGCGCTGCCGGCGTGATGCAGGAGGGCGCAGGCGACCCAGTAGGCGACCGCCGCCCGCTGGTCGCGGACGGACGCTGTCTCCAGTCCGGACAGGTTCTCGCACAGAGCCGCCGCGGCGGCGGCCGCGTCCGGCGGGACGGGCGTCTCGGCGACGAAGCCGGCGACGCTCGCGGTCGTCCCCTCGGTAGCGGTCATCGGGCCACCACTTCCCTCCGGGTCTCCTCCAGCAACGCCTGGACGGTCCCCGGTCCGGACCCCTCCCCCAGGCGCGCGACCGCGTCCCAGATCGCCTGTGCCCGGCCGGGCGCCAGGGCCTCGGCCTTGCCGATGAGCTCGTCGTCGGTCAGCGGGCGCAGCAGGCTTCCCCGCGCGTGCTCGACGGCCGACACGACGGTTCCCCCGTCGACGGTGTGGATCTCCAGGACGGCCGAGTCCCGCGGCATGCGGGGTTCCGGGCACAGGTCGACGCGCGCCCGCAGCCGGGCCAGCACCGGGTCCGCCGCCGCCGCGTCGCCGAATTCGGCGAGCCCGCCGGTGCCGCGGGCCAGGCCGGCGGCCACCCCGTGCACCGCCGAGAAGCGCGCTTGCAAGCCGGTCCGCGGCTCGAGCCGCCCCATCAGCTCCGGGACCAGCGGATGGCAGCGGTAGCGGATCCGGACGACGTTCGCCGGGGCGACACCGCGGTCATGGGCTCTGACGGCCGCGTCGATGCCGGGGTGCGCGACGATGCCGCAGGGATAGGGCTTGAAGGTGTTGTCGGCCAGTTCCCACCGCGTCCCGAACCCGTCGAGAAGGCGGCCCGGGGACCGGCCCCCGGGCGCGAGGGCGCGCAGCAGCCCGCCGGTGTCGGGGAGGACGGCCGCGGCGCCCGCGGTGAACCGGCCGCGGCCGGCCTCCGCCGCGGCCAGCACCCCGGCCGCAGCCGCCTTCCCGGCGTGGAAGGGCTTGACCTCGGTACCGAACGCCTCCCGGTGCCCGAGCGTCTGCAGGGACGCCAGCCGGAGCGCGGCCGCCATCCGGTCGCGGCCGGGCTCGCCGATCAGTCCGGCGGTGACCGCGGCCCCGGCGACCCCGCAGGTGCCGGTGATGTGCCAGCCCCGGTCGTAGTGCTCCGGACTGACCGCCAGGCCGAGCCGCAGCTGCACCTCGCAGCCGAGGGCGAAGGCCGCCAGCAGGTCCCGTCCGGACGCGCCGGCGGGCCATCCGGCCGCCCACGCCGCACCAAGGACGCTCGCCCCGGGGTGGATGACCGTCTCCAGGTGGGTGTCGTCGAAATCGTCCAGGTGGGCGGCGAAGCCGGTGAGCAGCGCCGCGCCGACCGGGCTCGCCTTCCCGCGCACCCCGGGAGCCGCGGGGACGCCGGTCGGTGCGGCCAGCGCGGCCGCAAGCCTGCCGACCTGGGGGGAGCCGGACGCTCCCAGGGCCACTGCCAGGACGTTGAAGAGCGTCCGGCTCGCGGCCTTCGCCACCTCTCCGGGGAGCGGCCGGGAGGCGCAGTCGAGCACCGCCTCGGCGAGCTCCTCGTAGGAGGGTGCGTCACCGGTGGTCATGTGCTCGGCTCCAGCCAGGTGATGGCACCGAAGGAGAAGGCCAGCTGGGCCAGCCCGGCAGCGGAGGCCCCGTGCCAGTGCTCCTCTCCCGGCTCGATCCACACGATGTCGCCCCCGGTCACCTCCAACGGTTCACGGCCGCGGCGCCCGACGAAGCCGGAACCCGCCACGATGTGGATCACCTGGCCGTCGGCGTGGCTGTGCCAGTGGCCGCGCACGCCCGGGTCCAGTCGGATCAGCGCGGTGGTCGCCTTGCTGGTAGGACACCCCTGGACCGGGGAGCTGAACGCGGCGCCGGTGAAGCGTTCCGGTTCGGGGACCGGCGTGGGGTCCTTCAGCAGGTCCGCGGTACGGAAGAGCTTCACGCCATGACCTCCTTTTCGTGCGGGCCATCGGCGGCGGGTTCGACGGAGACCTCGGTGAAGCGCCGCATGGTCTCGACGAGGGCGGTCTCCGCGGGCAGCCGCTCCATGCTGGACGCCCCCAGGAAACCGGCCGCGCCCGGGACCATCCGCAGCACTTCCTGGGCGTCGTCGGGCGTGGCGATCGGTCCTCCGTGGCACACGACCAGCACGTCCTCGCGCGCGGACTCGGCCTGGTCGCGGATCTCCCGCGTCCGCGCCGCCGCGTCGGCGAGCGACATGGGGGCCCTTGCGCCGATCATCCCGGCGGTCGTCAGCCCGACGTGCGCCACGACGATGTCGGCGCCCGCGGCGGCCATGTCATAGGCCTCCTGTTCGGTGCGCACGTAGGCGGCCGTGATCAGGTCCATCTCGCGGGCGGTGCGGACCATCTCGACCTCCTTGTCGAAGCCGTAGCCCGTGGCCTCCAGGTCCGCCCGCACGCTGCCGTCCAGGAGGCAGACCGACGGGAAGTTCTGCACCCCGGCGAATCCGAGTTCCTTGAGCTGCCCCAGGAACAGCGGGATGTTCTTGAACGGGTCCGTGGCGCAGACGCCGGCGAGCACCGGTGTCCTGCGCACCACCGGGAGGACCTCTGCGGACATCTCCACGACGATGTCGTTGGCGTTGCCGTAGGGCATCATCCCGGCCATCGAGCCGCGCCCGGCCATACGGAACCTGCCCGCGTTGTAGATGACGATGAAGTCGACGCCGGCCTCCTCCGCGCACTTGGCGGACAGGCCGGTGCCGGCACCCGCGCCGATCAGGGCGCGGCCCGACCGGACCCGCTCGTGGAACAGGGGGACGTAGTGCTGGCGGCTCATTGCCGTTACCTCCAAGTGGATGTGAGACGGGCTGCCTCCCCGCCCGGTCACGGGCGGTGCTCCGGCGGGGAGTCCGGGGGCAGCCGGTAGAGGGGCGCGCGTTCGGCGACCAGGTCGAGCAGGCCCTCCCCGACGACGGCCGTGATCTCCCGCGGATCGACGATCTTGGCTTCCTGGAAGGGGTACTTCAGCAGCGCGGCGACACGCGGCGACATCAGGTAGCCGCCGGCGACGACCAGCGTGAGCACCTCGTGCAGTTCCGGCCGCCGTTCGGCCAGTCGCTCGACCGCCGCGAGGTCGAGGGCGGGCCCCAGCTCGTCCAGCGCCCGCAGCAGCGGCGGGACGAGGTCGGGACGCGCCTTGACCACCTGGTCGAGCAGATCGGTGTGCACACCGGCCTGCGACCCGGACGGCAGTCCGGCGCCTGCCTCGATCAGCGCGTCCGCGACCTGCCCGAGCCGCCGGCGGGCCTCCGGCGGCACGGTCACGGCCGGCGTCTCCCCGGTCTTCGCGGTGGTCATGAGGTCACCTCCACATCGCGGCGGCGAGCGACCAGGGACCGGGCGCAGCGCAGCGCGTTGGCCGCGATGGTCGCGGTGGGGTTGACGCCGGACGACGTCGGGAACACCGAGCCGTCGAAGACGTACAGGTTGGGCACATCGTGGCACTGGCCGTGCGCGTCGACCACGGACGAGCCCGGGTCATCGCCCATCACGGTCGTCCCCATCAGGTGCCATCCGGTGCCGCGCAGACCCGAGTTGAGGATCTTCTTCGTGGCCCCCATGGCGTCGAGCACCTCGGAGAGGCGCTCCAAGTGCCAGGCCATCATGGCCCGCGTGTTGTCGGACGTGCGGTACTGGATCCGCACGCCGGGGACCCCGCCCGCGGCGGCGCCGTCGTCCAGCAGCACCCGGTTCGCCGGGTCGGGCAGGTCCTCGCAGATGACGCCCCAGATCGCCGAGTGGCCGAGCCGTTCGCGCAGCAGCCGGGTGAAGTTCGGGCCCCACACCGGTTCGTCCCCCCAGGTGCCCGGGAGCATGAACGACAGCGGCGCGCCGGAGGGGATCAGGTTCCACTTCGCGCCGCGCACGAAGCCGCGGGACCGGTCGGTCTCGTAGAACTCCAGGGAGTGCAGGTACTGGCCGAGCGGCCCGCGCCAGGACTCCAGGTCCTCGTCGAAGATTCCGATCGCGTTGCCGAACGGGTGCATCATGAGGCGCCTGCCGACCAGGCCGCTGGAGTTGGCGACCCCGGACCCGTCCGCCGACGCGAGCATGATGCGGGGCGTGCCGATCGCGTTGGCGCACAGCACCACGACGCCGGCGCGAACCTCATGGCGCACGCCGTCGGCGTCGAGATAGGTGACGCCGGTGGCGCGGCCCCGGTCGTCCAGGAGTACCTGCTCGACCGTCGCCCGCACCGTCAGGCGCACCTGGTCCTTAGCGAGGGACTGCCAGTGGGTGCGGTCCGCGGACGCCTTGGCTCCTGTGGGGCAGCCGAAGGGACAGGCGGTCCGCTGCGCGCACGCGTGCAGGGGGCCGTACTCGGCGGTGGCGATGGCGTTGCTGCCGGGCCACCAGTGCCAGCCGAGCTTGTTCAGCGCCTCCGCGCCCCGCCGGCCGAGCTTGTTGAGCGGCACGGGCGGCAGCGGCGGCGGCGTGCTCGGGGGAAGCGCCGGATCACCCTCGAGGCCGCTGACGGCGAACTGCCGCTCGACCTCGTCGTAGTAGGGCTCCAGATCCCAGTACCCGATCGGCCAGTCGTCGCCGACACCGTCCATGGTGCGGGTGCGGAAGTCCGAGGGCAGGAAGCGTTCCCAGTGCGCCGCGTAGAGGACGGTGCTGCCGCCGACACCGTTGTACATGAGGGCGGTGACGTCCGACTCGGCGTCGTCGATGGGATAGTCGCCGCCGGCGCGGCGCTGGTTCGGATCCCAGTTCCAGTGCTTGCGGGACACGAGTTCGAAGTCGGCATAGCCCGCGCGCGCCTTCTCGTAGTCGGGCCAGTCCCCCTGTTCCAGGCACGTGACCCGCATTCCGGCGCGGGCGAACTCCTGGGCGGCGACCGCGCCCGAGGGGCCGGCGCCGACGATCAGGACGTCGCAGTCTTCGCGCACATCCCCGTCCTTTCCTTCGATCTTCTCCACGGGCCGCCCGCACCGCGTCGTCCGGGCGAGATGTCCATCACGGTTCGCGGCTCCCCGCCGCCGGCTTCCCGGCGAGCCGGGCCAGCAGCAGTCGCGCCGCCTGCTCGCCGAACGCCGGGGTGTTCAGTGCCACCGGGGAACGCTCCACGGTGACGTGGGGCGCCAACGACTCCAGCAGCGCTTGTTCGAGGGCGGCGTCCGCCTCAGGCCAGTAGAACGGGCCTCCCGGCTCCGACAGGGCGGACGTCCCGCCGGTGGGCAGCAGCAGCGCGACCGGTCCGCGCGCAGCCGACAGCTTCGCGCCGAGGCGCGCGCCGAGGACGGCGGCCTCCCGCGGATCGGTGCGCATCAGCGTCGCCGTCGCGTTGTGCGAGTAGAGCCGCCGCCCCCGGTACGCTTCCGGCACGGTCTCGGGCGCCCCGAAGTTGACGACGTCCAGCGCTCCGGTCGACACGACCTGCGGGGTCCCCCGCCGGCCGGCGGCGACCAGGCGGCCGGGCCCCGCACTCGCCACGCCGCCGGCGAGGTCGTCGGCCAGCTCCGTCGTCGTCAGATCGAGCACCCCTGACAGCCATCCGTCCTCGGCCAGCGACTCCAGCGTCCTGCCGCCGAGCCCGTTGGCGTGGAAGACCAGGACGTCCAGGCCTCGTGACTCCAGCACCCGGCAGGCGCGCGACACGCCGGCGGTCGTCACCCCGAACATGCTGGCGGCCACCATCGGCTTCCCGTCGCCGCCCGTCGCCGACGGCACCGGCCGTCCCAACTGGGCCGCCAGCATCGCCACCGACCGTTCGAGGACGAAGCGGCTCACCGTGTTGAGCCCGGCGATGTCCACGATGGAAGGGACCAGCAGCAGATCGCTGGCTCCCACGTGGGGACGGGTGTCACCGGAGGCCATCGTGGTGACGATCATCTTGGGCACGCCCAGCGGCAGGGACCGGAAGCCCGGCGCCAGCACGCTCAGCGCTCCCGAACCGCCCATGCCGAAGGCGGCGTCCACCTCGCCGGCCTCTCGCAGGGACCCCAGCAGGGCGGCCACCCCCTCGGCCATGGCGGCCAGGGCCTCCGCCCGGGTGGCGAGCGCGGCGATCTCGCGGCGGTCACGGCCCGCGGCCCGCGCCACCTCCGAACGGGTCACGTCGGGCCGGATCCGCGGCTCCCCGCGAACACCCGCGTCGACCAGCAACGGCCTCAGGCCGGCGTCCGCCAGCAGGTCCCGGACGTAGGCGTACTCGACGCCCTTGGTGTCGAGCGCCCCGACGAGGACGACCCGGCTCACAGCGTTCGCTCCATGATCACTTCCGGCTGCTCTCCCCGGCGCCGCTTGATCACGACCGTGGCCGAGATGGCGGCGATGGTCGCCGCGTAGGGCAGCATGAGCACGAACTGCGGCGGCAGGACCCCGTTGAAGTCCAGCTGCGACTGGATGCCGAAGGCCAGCGCGGATCCGAAGAACACTGCCGCCACCGACACCCCGACCGGGGCCACCCCACCGAGCAGGACCGCCGCGAAGGCGAGGTAACCGCGGCCCTGCGCGATGTTGTCGGAGAAGGACCGCACCTGGGCCAGCGACAGCTCTGTACCGGCCAGCGCGCACAGCAAACCGGCGACCTGCAGCGCCGCCATCCGGTAGAGGTCCACCGGGACGCCGGCGCTGCGCGCCGCGAACGGGTCGCTGCCGCAGGCGCTGAGCTTCAGCCCGGCCCGGGTCCGCCGGATCGTCCACCACGACAGCCAGGTCAGCCCGAACGCCGCGAAGGTCAGCACCGACAGGCCGCCGAGCGGCCCGCCGACCGCGCCGAGCGGCCGCGGCAGCCCGACGGGCGACTCGATGGCAGCCTCGGTGTCGAAGAAGGCCACCAGGGCGTAGCCCGTCGCACCGGCGGCGGTCATCGACAGGCCGAGCCCGACGATGAGCACGTTCGCCTTGAAATGCGTGACCAGCACCCAGAACAGCAGCGACAGCAGCAGGTTCACGGCGATGGCGGCGCCCACGGCCGCGAGAACCGACCCGGTGCGGATGGCAGTGGCGGTCGCGACGAACGCGCCGCTGAGCATCAGCCCCTCCAACCCGAGGTGCAGGATGCCGCTGCGCTGGGCGAACAGTCCGGCGAGCGCCGCCAGCCAGATGGGCGTGGCGGCCTGCAGGCAGGTCACCAGGAAGTCAACCACGGGAGTTCACCACCTCCGGATCGCGGTGGGCGGGCCCACCCGGCGGATCACCGGCCTGGGCCGCGGCCCGCGTTCGCCGGCGTCTCAGCAGGGCGGGCACCGTGGAGACCGTGATCCACAGGGCGACCATCCCGTTGAGCATGTCGAGACCCGCCTGCGGCAGGTCGCTCACGACCGGCAGGTAGATCGTGGCGGCGCGCAGCGCACCGAAGAACACCGCGGCCAGCAGCGTGCGGAGCGGACCGAACGTGCCGACCAGCGCCACGATGACCGCCATGAAGCCGACCATCGGCGAGAACCCGACCCGCAGGCTGCCCGACGGGCCGTAGGCCTCGACGGCGCCCGCGAGCCCGGCCGCCGCACCGCTCAGCGCGAAGACCACCAGGCCGACCCGGGAGGCACGGATTCCCATCCACTGCGCCATCACCGGGTTGCGTCCCACGAGGCGGATCTCCAGGCCCAGCCGCGTGCGGCCGGTCAGGACCACGGCGCCCGCCATGAGGAGGCCGCACAGGATCAGCAGGGCGGGCGAGACTCCGCTGCCGTCGCTGAGCCGGAAGGCCCCCGGCAGCTGATCGGTCGTGGCCGCCTGGCCCGTGCCGTCGCGGCTCTTCAGCGGGCCGGTGCAGACCCACTCCAGGACCAGCACGGCGATGAAGTTCATCATCAGGCTGGTGACGACCTCATCGGCGCCGAGCCGCGTCCGCAGCAGCCCGGGCACCAGCGACCACAGCGCCCCGAGCGCGATCCCGACCGCGAAGGCGCACGGGAGCACCACGAGCACGGGACCGTCCCGCCACACCAGGCCGAGGGCGAGCGAGCCGATCGCCCCGACGTACATCTGTCCCTGGGCGCCGATGTTGAAGTAGCCGGCCTGGAAGGCGAGCCCGACTCCGAGCGCGATGATGAGCAGAGGAATGGCCCAGCGGATCGTCTGCGTCCATGCGGCCGGCGAGCCGACGCTGCCGTCGACCGTTCCCGCGATGATCGCCTCCACGTCATAGCCGGACAGGGCGAAGATGCCGAGGACCAGCAGCAGGGACACACCGATGACCGCGACGGGCCGGGCCGCGGCCGGCCTTGGCCGAAACCTCACGCGGCCTCACCCCTCACCATGGCGCCGCCCACTCGATCCAGATCGAACGGCCGGTCGAACTCGGCCACCACGCGCCCGGCGAACATCACCAGTACGCGATGGCACACCTCGAACATCTCCTCCAGGTCCGCGCTGACGATGAGGACGGCGGCGCCGGACGCCGCGGCGTCCACCAGCGCCGCCCGCACGTCACCGGCCGCGGCGATGTCCAGCCCGCGTGTCGGGTGCGCGGCGATGAGAACCCGCACGTCACCGGTGATCTCGCGCGCCAGGACGGTCTTCTGGACGTTGCCGCCGGACAGGTTCCCGGCCGGCTGGGTCTCGGTCCGGTAGGCGACCCGCCAGCGGTCCAGCGCCTCCCGGCACCGTTCCCGCAGGGCCCGTGGATCGAGCATCAACCCGTCCCCGACGCGCCGCGGGGCGGCGTGGTTCTCCCACAGGGCGCTGCTGAGGCTGACCCCTTCCACGTTGCGTTCGAAAGGGATGATGCGCAGGCCGCGGTCGCGGCGCCGCCGTACCGAGGCCCCCGAGATGTCGGAGCCGGCCAGGGACACCGTCCCGCCGCGCAGCGGCGCCATCCCGACGAGCGCCTCGACGAGGCTGCGCTGCCCGTTGCCCTCGACGCCGGCGATCCCCACGATCTCTCCTGCGCGGATCTCCAGCGACACGTCGGTCGCGGCCGCGTCGTGCGACCCGGACCGCGCGGTCAGCCGGGTCGTGCTCAGCACCGCCGGCGCGTCCGGCGCGGGTTTCGCGACGGTCGGCACCTCCCTGGCCGAGGCGTCGCCGATGATGGCCCGCGAGACGTCCGACGGCTCCAGGTCGCCGATGGGCGTCGGCTCCAGGACGAGCCTGCCGGCCCGCAGCGCGGTGACGGTGTCGGCGACCGCGAACACCTCGTCCAGCTTGTGCAGCACCACGATCACGCACAGGCCCGCGGCGGCCAGGTCGCGCAGCCGGTCGAACAGCCCGCGCATCGCGGGTGGCGGCAGAACCGCCGTGGGTTCGTCCAGGACCAGGACGCGGGGGCCGGAGGCGAGGGCGCGGGCGATCTCCACCGCCTGCATCGTCTCGATCGGCAGCCTGCCGATCAGGGCGTCCGGGGCGACGGCGGCTCCCCCGTCCTCCAGGAGCGTCCGCGCCCTGCGGTGCAACGCGGCCTTGGAGAAGCCGCCGAGGGGGCGGCGCTCGTCGTTGAACAGTTCCAGTGCCTGGGCGACGGTGAAGTCCGAGGGCAGCGCGAAGTGCTGGTGAACCAGCTCCACGCCCTGTCTGCGTGACTCGGCGACGTTCCCTCCGGCGAGCAGGTGCTCTCCCACCCGGACGGTGCCGCCGGAGGGTTCGACCAGCCCGGCCAGCACCCGCGCGAAGGTGGTCTTGCCGGCGCCGTTCTGGCCGACGATGGCGTGCACCTTGCCCGGTGCGAAGGTCCCGCTGACTCCGTCGAGGGCACAGAAGTCACCGAAAAGTACCGAGACGTCCTGGCAGGTGACGGGTGCTCCGGCGCGTTGCGGACCGCCCGCCGCGGCGGGTCCGGTTCTCTCGTGTGGTCGGGCTCGCATGGCCCGCTCACACGTTGCCGGTGTTGACGGGCACGTCGACGGAACCGTCGACGATCTTCTGCTTGGTCTCGCCGACCTTCTGGAACGCCGAGTCCAGGTCCAGGGCCCCGGCGCCGGGCCGGAACATCTTGGCGCGTTCCAGGAAGGTGCCGTCGTCGGCGAGGCCCGCTTCGCTGCCACCGGGCTTCCAGGTCCCGTCGGCGATGGTGAGCACCCGCTTGGCCATGGTCGCGCCGTAGTGCTGCGACGCGACCGCGATCACGCTGGTAGCGGTCTGGGCGCTCTCCGCGTTGTCGTAGATGACGAAGGTCTTGGCCTGGTCGGCGGCCTTCACGACGCCGACCGAGGAGCCGCCCGCGTAGGCGAGGACCACGTCGACCTTGTTGTTGAACATGGTCTGGGCGATCTGCTGGCCCTTCACCGGGTCGCCGAACGACCCGACGAACGCGCTCTTGACGGCGATGCCGGCGCGGGTGGCCTTCGCCCCCGCCTCGAAGGCGTGGTAGTCGGCGTTCAGCGAGGGGATCGCGGTTCCGCCGATGAACCCCACGACGCCCGTCTTCGACACGGTGGCGGCCAGCACCCCGGCCAGGTACGAGGGGCCCTGCGTGTCGAACGAGACCGTCTGGACGTTCGGCAGCTCGGGCTTGTACGGGTCGGAGTAGATGTGCACGAACCTGGTCTTGGGGAAGTCGGGCGCCACGGTCTTGAGTACCTGCGTGAAGTCCGAGAACGACACGACGATCACCGGCGTCCCCGACTGGGCCAGGCTGCGCAGCGTCGACTCGTGCGAGGAGGGGTCGGGCGCGGCCACGTGGCGGGTGGTGTAGCCGGCCGCCTTCAGCGTGTTCAGACCGGCGATCAGGTTGTCGGTCGGCCCTCCGTCCCCGGCCTTCTGCGGGGTGACGAGCGCCACCGACTTCTCGTCTCCGCCTCCCCGCTGGTCTCCGGTCCCGCATCCGGTGAGCGCGAGAGCCGATGCCAGGCTCGCGGCGACGAGGAAACGACGGCGGTTCAGCGGCCCTGTTCCGAGACGCATAACAGGCTCCGTTCTGTCGGCCCGTTCACCGACACGGTCCTTCGTCCACCGGGTCCTGCGCCCGGCGGTTCTGCGAACGTACACGGCTGTCATCTTGGTGTCTAGAGGATGTATGCATAACAATCAGTACGCTTACTCCGGAACACCTGGCCGCGGCGGACGGGGAGGCCGTGCCCGCGGGGCGTTGCACCGGCGGGCACGGCCGACGGGATTCAGCCGGTGACGATCACGCGAGCGCCGTCGAACGCGACGACGGTGTCGAGATCCGCCGATTCGACGGCCAGCCGGTCCGCGATACGGCGGGCGTTCTCCGGATCCGCCAGGACGGGGAGCCCGTGCTCGGCCGTCATGATCGGCACCAGTGACACCTGCGGGACGTCTCCGCCGGCCAGGTCGACGACCGTGATGAAGGCGTCCCGGCTGAACGCGTCGTAGATCTCCTCGATCTCCGGGGTGATGTTCTCCCTCGGCTGCTGGGCCACGAAGTTGCCCGGGCTGTACACGATGACCCGATCCCGGTACACCTCCACCCCCTGCGGGGCGTGCACGTGATGGCCGAGGACGAGGTCGGCCCCCGCGTCCACGAGCGCGTGTCCGAACACCCGCTGGTACTCGGCGCGCGCGCTGCCGAACCCGAAGCCCCAGTGCACGGTGACCACCACGACGTCGACGCGCTCCCGCAGTTCCCGGACGCGGCCGATGACCCGCTCGTGGTCGGCCGCGCGTACCCGAGTCCGGATGACCGGGGGCACGCCCGGTTCCTCCAGCTGGAACTCGCCGTTCACGACCCACTCGGTCTCCACGTGCACGGGAGAGATGCCCGGCTTGGACGGGCCGGCCGCGGCTCCCAGCGGCAGCAGGCAGGACCAGGCGAGGATCCCTACGCGGCGGCCGGCGATATCCAGGACGACGGCCTCCTCGGCGGCCGCGAGATCCTCTCCCGCACCGATCGCCGTCACTCCCACCGAGCGCAGTCTCCGCACGGTGTCGTCCAGGGCGTCCCAGCCGTAGTCAGAACTGTGGTTGTTGGCGAGTGTCGCCACCCTCAGGTTGAAGGCGGCCAGCTCGTGGAC
The DNA here is from genome assembly GCF_040653135.1 of Actinomadura sp. NPDC048021. NCBI lineage: Bacteria > Bacillati > Actinomycetota > Actinomycetes > Streptosporangiales > Thermomonosporaceae > Actinomadura > Actinomadura sp. NPDC048021. The sequence continues at coordinate 360,262 of NZ_JBEZJQ010000004.1, read as the reverse complement.
GAGTTCGGGACGCGCCCGGAAGTTGAGGATCCGGTCGGAAGGGTGACCCCGGTCGGAGAAGGGCAGTTCCACGCTCGACAGCACGCAGGACGATGCTCCGAGCACCTCCTGAAGTGCGGTGAAGCCGGGATCAGCGGGCACCTCGGCCAGGGACCTGGTGAGAACGATGTCACCGGTGGCGGTCAGATGGGAGATCACGCGCGGCGCCTTCCTGTACTGCGGACGGTCGCCGTACCGGCACGCACTGCCGGAACGGCGAGCGCGTCAGGCCATGCCGGACCAGACGGTACGGCGCTGAGGACGGACGTCACAGTGTCACGCTCGCGTAACACAGTCAATACGTTAGGGGTACAGTTGACGGAGGCTGTGGTGCTCGGTCCGGCCGCATCTCTGTGCCCGACAGACCTTCCCAAAGAAGCACGCAGGCCCCAGAACGCCATGCCACGGGGGGCTTCCCAGCGGAGGCAGAGGCCCACCCGCTCTCTGGGGGCACTCCAACGCCGCAAGACGTACTGGTAAAATGTATGCGTGATGCTTGAGGTGCAACGACGGATAATGACCTTGCGCGACTCCTCGGGCAACGGGCGTCCGCTCTACGAACGAGTGGCACACGAGATGTCCGAGGCGATCCGGACGGGCGAACTGGGCCCCGGCGAGCGCTTGCCGTCCGTCCGGCAACTCGCCACCGACCTGGGCCTCAGCGTCACGACCGTCATGAGCGTCTACGCCCGGCTCGGAGAGCTCGGCCTGGTGCACGGGGAGGCCGGCCGCGGCACCTTCGTCAGCGAGGCCGCCGACCTCCCGCGGACGGCACCGCCCCCCCGCGGAGGCGAACCCCCGATGCCCGCCCGCGGTGGCAGGGCATGGCGGCGCCAGGTTCTCGCCCAGACCGAGGCACGACTGCAGCGCAGCCATCCGAACGCGCGCGACCTCACGCGCGGCGGGCCGGACCCGCGACTGCTGCCGCTGACCGTCGTCAAGCGCGCCTACCGGGACGTCGCCGCCCGGTTGCAGGCTCGGGACCTGGAGTATCCGGCGACGCTGAGCACCGAGCCGGAACTGGCCGCTGCGCTCGCCAAACGGCTCGCCCACGACGGCATCGAGACCGATGCCGACGACCTGCTCATCGCCAGTTCCACGCAGCAGTTCCTGGCCCTGCTCGCCATGCTGCTCCAACGTCGCTCCCCCGGCGAGACCGTCCTTGTGGGCGTCGAGGAGCCCGGTTACCAGACCGCCATGGACACCCTCGAATTCCAAGGACTGGGGCTCGTCCCCATGCCGCTGGACGAGGCGGGGGTCACCGTCGAGGGGCTACTCGGTGCCATCGACGCGGGCGTCTCGGCCGTGCTTTTCACCCCGCGCGCCCAGAGCCCGACCGGCTGCTGCTGGACGGCGCAACGCCGACGCGCGCTGGCAGACGCCCTCGCGCCACATCCCGACGTCTGGATCATCGAGGACGACCAGTTCGCCGAGGCCGCGACCCTGCGACCAGGGTCGCTGTACACCGATCCCCGGCTACGGGACCGCGTCGTGTACCTTCGCTCATTCTCCAAGTCCATCGCTCCTGACATGCGGCTGGCGGTGGCCCTCGCCAAGCAGCCGATCCGCCATCCGCTCACGCTGGCCAAGTCCTTCGCCGACGGATGGACGTCCCGGACGTCCCAGCGCGTACTCGCGGCGACGCTCACCGACCCCCGCCTCGACGAACTTCTCACGGAGGCGCGCACCGAGTACGCGCACCGCCGGGCCGCCGTCCGCGAGGCCCTCCGGCAGGCCAGCGCCTCCCAGCAGATCGGCCTTTTCGTCCCCGAGTACGACACTGACGGTTTGCACGTCTGGGTCACGCTCCCAGACGGTTGTGACGCCGACCGGGTGGTCGAAGCCACGGCGCAGCGAGGGTTCCTACTGGCAGCCGGGCAGCCCTTCTACCTGTCCCCCGGCCACCAACGCCACCTGCGGATCAACGCGGGCGCACTTCCCGCCGAGCACGCCCCGCAGCTCGCCGCGGCGATCGGCGAGGCCGTCGTCACCCTGATGGGCCAGCCCACCGCCCTGCTCACGCCCTGACTCGGCAACCGACCGAACCATGCCGCCGACCCGCGTCCCACGGTTCAGCGCGTGCGCCACGGCCACCGGCTCCCCCCGTAGCGGGAGACGCGGCCCTGCCGCCGGGCCCGGCCAAAGGGTGTATCCGGCTGGGTTCAGCGTGGTGTTGAGCTGGCAGTAGATGAGCTGGTGCGCGGCGGCCCCAGGGCCTAGTGGGGATTTCCATCTCGTTGGTCTGTGCCCAGTTCCAGGTAGGGGCCAACGACCCGTGTGCCGACCATCGGTCTTTCCCGTGATCGTGATCGATCGGCAGATCACTACGTGAGGCGCTGACCGTACGGAACGATCCAATTCTGCCCGGTTGCCCGATCGACGTTTCCGCAGTTCAGCCCGAACTTCCCGGAGGTCACAAGCCGGCAGCGGTAAGGATCCGATACATCTGGGTCGGCCGTAGCGCAGAGTTGGCAGCGGCGTCGTCGGCTAGCTCAGGGTCTGGGTCGCCGAGCAAATGCTCCAGCAACACGTCAGTGATGTTGGGGTGACGGGCGACCCCCCGGCGCAGGAAGGGCTCGGAAGCGCCGGCGAGCTGCTGAAGGCATGGCAGGGGTAGTTCCGGGTCTTGCAAGGTGAGGTAGCGCACGTCCGGGCTTGGCTCGTCGACGAACGTGCGCAGCACCTCGCGAGGGAAATTGGGGTGGTCGACGAGTAGCGGTCGGATGTGCAATACGTCGCCGTGGGCGCGGACCAGTCTTTCCAGGACCTCTGGTGGCGTGCCTGGCCGACGGGCGGCAGCACGGCGGACTGCGAGTTCCGGGTCGTTGTCCAGCCGACGCCATGCCTCTTCAGGTAGGTCGTGACAGGAGGCCAGAACGCGCCGAAATGTTGTGTGCTGGCAGTCCAGGTAGGTCATCCGCTCATCGAGAGGCGCTTCGCGCAGCCAGTCAGGTTCGACGAAGTTCCAGCTCAGAGCTACTTTCGCCTCGATGCTTCCGTCCGCGCGTTCGGCTTCTACGAGCGCATACAGTCGGTCCCGGGTTTCGGCGTCCACATGCCGACTCTGCGCAGCCGCGACCCGCACGAGCGGGTCATCGATGCCCAGGAGCTGGGCAACCATCTCTGCCGATAGATGAGGGTTACCGGCGACAGCCTGCTGGAGCTCCGCCTCCTCGCGCCGCATGAGCCGCGCAAACTGCTCTGATGTGAGTGGGACGTAGCGCGCCACGTTAATGCGCACTGCAGGGTCGGCTAGGCACCGCTCCCTGCACTCAGGCGGGACACCCGGAATTTTGCGCTCGGTGGCCGCTGCACGGACCTGCGGATCCGGATCAGCGAGTAGTTCCACCTGCATGGCGAGAGGCCGGTCGTACCAGGCTCGTGCGACCGCGGCACGCAGGCTCGGACTCGGCGCACTGGCAAGCATCGTCCGAGGCTGGCCATAGGCTTCCTCAAGGTCGTCGATGCCAATCGGCACCTTGCGGTCAACCATGTGGCGGACAAAGTCTGTGAACGCGTTGCGGATCGCCGGATCGGGATGCTCGGCAATCCTTCGGCGCATCTCCGGGGAGATCCGGTCCCCGTGAAGGCCAACCGCGGTGTCGCCGTCGTCGTGCTTCAGCAGAGCATCGACAACGGCGTCCTCCAGCCGCCCACGGCGCTGCGATATCCCGTGTCGGCCAGCCCTATGTGCAGCCAGACGTACCAGGACATCATGAGGAGAGGACGGGTTCCGCCCCAACCCGGAGAGTTGGGGATGATCCAGGCTTGTCATGCGCTCAACCTAGTCGGGCCGTTGCGTGCCAGTCCTTTCATCGATCCCTAGAGGGCACCAGCGGTGTCAGGTAAGCGTGGCCCGGAAGGCACTCCCCCGGTGGACGCAATGGCGGAAGCGTGGGGCCGCCCAGCCCGGCGCCGGCCATCGCAGCCACCACGAGGAAATCGCGGAAGCTGATTCGGTTAGCAATCTGGGGCGCCGAGGATGACAGTTTCCTTCGGAGGCGAAGCTGCTCACCCAGCCGATACCTTTACATTGTAGATCAAAAAGAGTGCCGCTGGGCGCGCAGGGCGGAGGCGAAGGTGCGCAGCGCCCTGCGAGCGGCCGGCTCGGACGGGCGTGATTGCAGGACGACGCTGCGGGCGGGCAGCGGGGGGAGGCCGAGCGATTCGCCCATGTCCATGGTGCCGGGTGGGGCCACGCGCGGGCTGAGCGCCGCCACGGCCAAACCTGCTGCCGCGGCCGCACCGATGGCCGCGATGCCGCCGCCCACGAACACCTCTTGCCAGGCGATGCCCGCTTCGTTCAGCGCGGTCACCGCCATCTCGTGCACATGGCATGACTCGGCCAGCAGGGCGAGGCGCAGAGGCTCGCCGGAGCGGTGTTCGAAGTCGGATGAGGCCATCCAGCCAAAGGGCTCCTCCATCAGGACTTCACCGTCGGTACGACGGCCCTCGTGGCGCAGCACGATGGCCGCGTCCAGCGCACCGCTGTCGAACAGGTCAAGGAGCTCCCATGAACTGGCGATTCTCACCTCCAGCGTCAGGTCTGGCTCTGCTCGCCCTATCTGGCGCAGGAGGTGGGGCAGTTCGGCGCCGACGACGTGGTGGCTCATGCCGATCGACAGGCGTTGCCGCTGGACGCCGAACGAGCCCAGCGCGCCCGCGTGGGCGGCCAGCAGTTCACGTGCGGGGCCGAGGAAGGCGGCGCCGTCTTGCGACAGGCGGACCAGGCGGGGCGTACGGTCCAGCAGGCGGCGGCCCAAGGCGTCCTCCAGCCGCTTGATCTTCAAGCTCACGGCGGACTGCGTGGAGTCCATCGCCTCCGCCGCGCGCGTGAAGCTCTTCATCTCGGCGGTCAGCACGAAGGCCTGCACAGCGTCCAGGGCGAGCATCTTCATCGTCACGCCGATCATTGGAATATTTAATGACTGAAATATCCTAAGATGACTTTTTTGAATGATCAAGTGCTGGCTACGTTGCGAACCATCCCGAGGAACGGAGTCAGACCATGCCCTTGGTCCAAGTGTCGTTGCGGCGCGGCAAGTCCGCCGAGTACCACCAAGCACTCTTCGAAGGCGTCTACCACGCCATGCGTGAGACCTTCGACGTGCCGGAAGACGACCGCTTCATGACGATCACCGAGCACGACAGCAGCACCTTCAGCGTCAGCCCCACCTACTACGGCGTCGAACGGAGCGACGAGGTGGTCATCATCCGGATCACCGCCAACAACACGCGCAGCCTCGCCCAGAAGAAGGCGCTCTACCTGCGCATCGTCGACCTCTTGCAGGCGAACCCCGGCGTGCGCCCCGAAGACGTGTTCATCAATCTTGTGGAGGTACTGCCGGAGAACTGGTCGTTCGGCAATGGCATCGCGCAGTACGCGGTGCAGCAGGGCTGAGGGGAACGGTGTGAGCCGCAGCGACAAGAAGCCCGCGGGTGGGCCGCACAGCTCGCCGGCGGCCCTCCGGTGTCCGGTCAGAGGACAGCCCGCCGGCTACAAATGCCGTCCTCCGCAGCCGCAGCCACGGGCCAGTGCCGTGGTCCTCGTGGAGGGCAGTGCGAGCATGCCACCGAACGCCAGCAGGCCGATCAGTGCCGCGGCGATCGTGGTCATGCCCACGTAGACCACGGCTCTGTCGACCTGGTGGCGGAACGCAGGGCGCGGTGGCCCGCTCGGCGGACCACCGCACCATCGCGCAATTCCTGCATCTGGTCAGGGAGCTAGCAATACTTGTAGCTCGTATCCACGGACCAGACGGGGTACCAGTTGGCGGATTTGAAATTCCGCGAGAGGTCGGGCGCCGAGGCGGGAGCCGGGTAACACGCGATAATGCTCCCGACCGCACCCCCGTCGAACGTCAGCGCGTCCACGCCGCCCGTCTGGTTGTTGATGATCCACTGGTACTTGCTGTCGTAGTTGAAGTTGTGGACGCCGTAGGACTTCTCGTCGTACAGCCGGAAGACGTACCAGTAGTTTCTCGTGCTCGTCTGGTTCGAGAGCACGTACAGGCAGACGTAGAACTTGGCGCATGAGGGCAGGTAGTCCCTCGACTCCTCGCCGCGCGGCCGGTCCATCCACCTCCAAGGACCCTCGATGCCGTCGACCTTCGGCTCTCCCCCGGGGCCGATGTAGGGGTCGGCGGACGCGCTCGGCGCGACGGCGATCGTCGACAGCAACATCGCCAATGCCGCGACGGTGACCGCGGCGAACCTTCTCTTCGGCATTCGCGCCGCTCGCATGATCATGTGGCCCTCCTGGTTCGCGATGAGCGCGCGTGTCGCGCCACTCTGGGATAGCGAGTTCGTCCTTTGAATTTTGAGTGAGGCGCCATAGGACATCTATCTGGTGAGTGCACACTGCTTTAGGATCCGTCCACTGTTCGGCGCCAACCGTCCGCGCAGCGCACACCGGGCAGCCGCCACCTCCCGGGTCAGGGAGAAGTGGATTACGCCGTCGAGGAAGGCAGGTCGACCTTTGCCACCGCCCGCGCCGTCGATCCATCGCGCCGACCACCGAGCCAGCGTCGAGGACCGAAGGCCAGAGCGCAGCACGCGCCACCGGCTCGCACGCACCGCTCTTTTCGCGACGGTGCGTGGACTGGCTTACGCGCTCGGCACCACGATCGGCACCACAGCGGTGCGAACAGTGGGAAAGCGCCAGCGCATCAGGGCGAACTCGGGATTGAGCGCCGTCCCCGGTAGGGACCGGGGACGGCGGACATCCCGCTCAGCGCACACGCGGTGCGACTCCTGGGAGAGGACGCGCCTCGCGTATACGGTGATCGCGGCGGACTTCGACCGTTCCACACAGGCGCCTGCACCTCCATCAACGGCTCTTCTGCTGCGGGCTGGGATCGACTCCACGCCGGGATGGGGGCTTGATGTGATGTTCCGCTTGGATTGAGCGCTGTTCTTTGATAGTTGCGCATTTCAACGGGCGTGGCCATCGGGGACAAGGGATCGAGGACGAGTGCTGGTAGCGGGTCGATATCGACTGGACGAGCCGATCGGCCAGGGAGGGATGGGCGAGGTCTGGCGCGCCACCGACCAGAACCTGGATCGGACGGTCGCGGTCAAGCTGCTGCTGACGGCCGCGCCGGACTCACAGGCACGCGAGCGGTTCCTGTTGGAGGCGCAGACCGCAGCCCGTCTCAGTGATCCGCACGTTGTGGCGGTGTACGACTTCGGTACCCATGAGGGCCGGCTCTTCCTGGTGATGGAGCACGTCCAGGGACACAGCCTCGCCCACGCAGGGCCCCTGCGTGGTGCCATGACGCCGTCGCGTGTCGCCGACATCGCCGCGCAGGCGGCGGCGGGGCTTTCCGCCGCGCATCGTCAGGGCGTCGTGCACCGCGACATCAAGCCGGGAAACCTGCTGCTGGCCGCCGACGGCACCGTGAAGATCGCCGACTTCGGCATCGCGCGGTTCACCGGCGAGGCTTCGGCGTCTCTCACCATGACCGGTCAGGTGATCGGCACCAGTACCTACCTGGCGCCCGAGCGGGGCCTGGGCAGGCCTGCCTGCGCCGCCTCCGATGTGTACTCTCTCGGCTGTGTCCTGTACGAGTTGCTGACCGGTCGGCCGCCGTTCCAAGGTGATAACGCCGCCGCCGTCGTGTTCCAGCACGTGGACGCCGCACCCGTGCCGCCCCGGAACTGGTGTCCGGGACTGCCAGGCCCGTTCGAGGACTATCTGATGCGGCTGCTGAGCAAGCGGCCCGAACAGCGCCCCACGGCCGCCGAGGTAGCCGCCTGGTTCGCTGAACAGTCCTGGCGTGCAGACCGCCCCGCCCCGGACGCGGCCGTCACCTCCACGACCCGGCTGCCTGTCGTCGACCTGCCGTCCCCCGTGTCGAGAACCCGTTCCTTGAAGTTCTACGGGATCGCCGCAGGAGCCTCGGCCACTGCGGTCGTGATCGCGGGAGCGATCGGATTGGCGGTCGCCTCTGCTGGGGGCGAAACTGCCCCGGTCCCGACGGCGTCCACATCGGCGCCTCCGGCAGGCGGCGCGCCTCCGGGAACGCCCACGGAGAAGAAGTCAGCCGTCGAGCGCCAAGAACCGCCCCCGAAAAGGACATTGAAACCAGCTAAGAGGGCACCCAAACACAAGAAAGGTAGGCACAAGTGAACCACGCCGTTTGGCTGGAGGTTCTCTTGACCGCATCAAGACCAGCAGTAGCGCGCCTCCGGCGGCGGCGTGGCGCATGCCCAGCATCAGGGCGCTCCAGGGCCTGTCCGGATAGCGGGGCGTGAGACGGGACAGGCCCTGGGGTTCTCGGGTGTGGCCTGCTACACGGTAAGCCAGGCCGCCTGGTCCTGGGCCAGTCGGCTGGCTTCGACGGGGCCGCTGGCCAGCAGGATCGAGGTGTGTTCCGGCAGGTGGTACGGCTCGGTCGAGAAGTTGACGACGAAGATGAAGCCGGGTTTGCGGTGGAAGGCGAGAACTCCGGCGGGAGTGTCGTCCAGCCAGGTCAAGGTGGAGTCTCCGAGGACGGGATGGTCGCGGCGCAGGCAGAGGGCGGCGCGGTAGAGCTCCAGTACGGAGTCCGGGTCGCCGCTCTGGGCTTCCACGGTGCGCGGCGCCCAGTCGGCGGGTTGTGGCAGCCAGGGCGCGGTGGTGGCCTGTGGGCTGAACCCGTACGGTGAGGTCCGTCCGGACCAGGGGATCGGAACTCGGCAGCCGTCGCGGCCGCGCTCGGTGTGGCCGGAGCGTTCCCAGACGGGGTCCTGGAGGACGTGTTCGGGCAGGTCCTCCACCTCGGGCAGGCCCAGTTCCTCGCCCTGGTAGATGTAGGCGCCGCCGGGCAGGGCGAGAGTGAGCAGGGCTGCTGCGCGGGCACGCCGGGTGCCCAGTTCGAGGTCGGCGGGGCCGGCGGGAACGTAGGACTCGTTGGCCACCCACTTCTTCGCGGCCACGCGGCCGTAGCGGCTGGCGTGGCGCATGACGTCGTGGTTGGACATGACCCAGGTGGCCGGGGCGCCGACCGCGCCGAGTGTCGTGAGGGTGTCATCGATGACGGCGCGCAGGCCCTTCGCGTCCCACTCGGTCATGAGGAAGTCGAAGTTGAAGGCGGTGTGCAGGCCGTCCTCACGGACGTAGGCGGCGAGCCGTTCCGGGGTGTCCGTCCATGCCTCGGCGACGAAGCAGCGGTCGCCGGGGTACTCGTCGGCCACCTTGCGCCAGGCGCGGTAGATGTCGTGGACCTCGTCGCGGTCCCAGAAGGGGTGCACGCCGCCTTCGCGGTCGGCCAGGTCCGGCAGCTCGGGGTCCTTGACGAGACCGTGGGCCACATCGACGCGGAAGCCGTCCACTCCGCGGTCGAACCAGAAGCGCAAGACGGACTCGAACTCGGTGTGGACGTCAGGGTGTTGCCAGTTGAGGTCTGGCTGCTGGGGGGTGAAGAGGTGCAGGTACCACTCGCCGTCGGGCACCCGGGTCCAGGCCGGGCCGCCGAAGCGGGACTCCCAGTCGTTGGGCGGCAGGGCGCCCTCGGGGCCGAGGCCGGGGCGGAAGATGTAGCGCGCGCGTTCGGGGCTGCCGGGGCCCGCGTCCAGCGCGTCCTGGAACCAGACGTGTCGGTCGGAGGAGTGGTTGGGGACGATGTCCGCGATGATGCGGATCCCGTGCGCGTGCGCCTCCTCGATGAGTCGCTCCGCCTCGGCGACCGTGCCGAACAGCGGGTCGATCTCGCGGTAGTCGGCCACGTCGTAACCGTGGTCGGCCATCGGCGACTTGTACCACGGGTTGATCCAGAGGGCGTCCACGCCGAGGGACTCGAGGTACGGCAGGCGGGAGCGGATGCCGGCGATGTCACCGACGCCGTCGCCGTCGCCGTCGGCGAAGCTGCGGATGTAGACCTGGTAGATGACGGCAGTGCGCCACCAGGGAGTGGTGGCGGTGGTGGCGGGCACGGTGTTGCTGCTCCTTGGTCGTTTCATGTCGGGCTCGGACCTGGTGTCTCAGGCGGGCGCCGGCAGGCTGTGGTGGCCCGCGCTGTCGCTGTGCGGGAGGAGGCCGTAGTAGATCCGGGGCGCGCCGTCGAGCGTCAGCGTCGCGCTGCCGTTGGTGACCGGGATCTGGGTGACCTGTCCGATCGCGTTCACCTGCCGTACTGCGGTCGTGGCGGCGACCGCGAGCGGGGTCTTGGTCGGCCAGGGGTCGGTCCACATCTCGGGGGCTGGGAAGTGCCAGTCGGTGCGTGGGCCGGCGGTGTTCAGCAGGTAGCCGTCGGCGCGGTTCCACAGGATGACCGCGGGGCCGTCGGGTGTGTCGAACCACAGGCCGAAGGTCTGTGGGTCGGCAAAGGTCAGCCAGTCACGGAAGGTGGCCTGGTCGAGTGTGCGGGCCGCGGTCGCGTAGGCCAGGAGTGAGGGCTTCGGGCTGAGGTCGCGGTTCATCAGGCCGTAGTGGTACTCGACGTTGTCCGGGTCGGCGATCTGGGGCATGCCGAGCACGCTGTCGTGGAACTGGTACCAGCACACGCCCCGGATCCCCTCGGCCTTGGCCAGGGCGAGGGTGAGGAGCACGTTCTCCGCGGCGTGCCGGTAGGTGTCGTGCCACCAGCTGTTGGGCTTGGTCGGCGCGTACGCCTCGGTCAGCCAGATCTCCTTCTCGCCGTGCTCGGCCATCAGCGCCTTCAACTGCCGCAGGCCGCCGTAGAAGTTCCAGTAGGCTCCGTCGCCGTCGGTGGTCCAGTCGTCGCCCGGCGGTATGTAGTCCGGGGTGAAGTTGCCGCGTCCCGGGTGGTAGGCGAAGGCGTCGATCAGGTCCCAGCCGCCGGCCGCGATGAAGTTCTCCACCCATGGCTTGTCCATGCCGGCCAATCCGTTGTTCATCAGTTTGACGGTGCCGCCGGTGGCTGCCCGCCGGTCGAAGACCGGCCGCAGTGCCTTGTCCAGGTAGGCCTGCGCGGCGTCGCCCGTGTTGAACGGTCTGTTGAGCTCGTTTCCGATCTCGAAGTACTCGGCCCCGGCGGCGACCGCCACCGCCAGTTTGTCCGCGGCCCAGGTGGCGGCTTCGGTGTCGGTCGCCTCCAGGGACGGCTGGAGTTCGATGTTGTGGCGCATGCCGCGGGCGTCGAAGTCGGCGGGCGGCAGTCCGGGGCCGCCGTCGTAGGCGATCCGGACCAGGCCGATGCCTGCCCTCTGCCACAAGTCCAGGAGGGCGGTGGCGCTCGGCCGTTGCAGCCAGGGGTAGTTGGCGACGCCGAACATGCCGGCCGTGCCCGCCTGGTAGTCGTAGGGCGGCAGTACCGCGAGGTTGGTGCGGGCGAACGCCTGGTCGTCACCGGAGCTGACAACCACTTCGGCCAGGGCGATCCCGCCCGTCGGGGCGGCCAGGGTGAAGGTGTGCTGCCAGGTGCCGGCCGCATCGACGCTGCCGGTGACGGTCTTGGCGGCCAGCTGCGCCCCGTCGAAGTCGCGCACCCACAGCTTCAGGTCGACTGATGAGGCCGCGCTGCCGCCGTTGGCCACCAGAGCGGTGAGTTCCATCTGTTCACCGGCCGACTCGTACAGGTTGAAGTCGCGGTTCGTGGTGAGTTCGAGGCCGAGTTCACGGCCCCGGCCGATGGTGGCGGTGGCGGACGGCCGGGTCTCGGAGAAGAAGAAGTCGGCCCGGCTGGTCCAGCCGCCGCGCGCGTCGGCCACGCCCGGCGCGTGGACCCAGGTCGCGTTCGTCCAGGCCTGGCGGGACCGGTCGAGCAGGAACAGGCCGTGCAGGGAGGCCGACCAGGTGGAGGTGTGGGCGACGCAGAGGGTGTCCTCGTAGGGGATGCCGCCGCCCGCGTCACGCACCCATTCGGTGATCGGGACGTAGTCGTCGGGCGCGGCCGGTGCCTGGATCGCCCTGCTGAACAGGAAGCCGTCCGGGACCAGCGTGTCCGCTCCGGTGACGCGCCACTCCAGCACGGCGTGGGAGGTGCCGACGCTGAACCAGCCGGTGACGGCGGTCGGTCCGGCGGCGGCGTCGAAGGTGTAGTCCATGCGGATCGCCGGTGTTCCGTCCGGGAGCGCGCTCAGGGTCGGGGTGCCGCCGGTGGACACATGGATTCCGGTGACGCTGTCTTTGACCTGGAACTTCGACCCGGCGGACCGCGTGACGCCGGCGCCGTCACGGATGGCGAGCCTGCCGCCCGCACTGGCCAGCAGGCTGATGCCGCCGCCGGTCAGGGAGACGTCGCCGGCCGCGGCGTGAGCGGCGATCGGGGTCGGCTCGGCGACGAGGACGACACCGGCGGCGAGAGCCGCGCCGAGGAAGGCGCGGCGGTTGAGCGTGGCTCGGGAGAAGGCTTCGGAGGTCATCGTCTGCTCCTGTCCGGCGTTCGGTGACGCCGACCCTGATAATGCCTATCTGCAGCTCGGTGAACGACACGTTTCCAGGCCGCTACTTTGGTGTCAACAGGTACTTGCCCTGACGATCCTCGTGAAATACGGTCATCACCCAGAGCTGAAGGTAGGCATTATCAGGATGGTCACTCACGATGGAGGAGCGATGTCGCCGAGACCTCGCCGTGTCACGCAACGCGAGATCGCGGAGCTGGCGGGCGTCAGTCAGACCACGGTGTCGGTGGTGTTGAACGACCGCGACGGCTCGAACGTGCGGGTCCCCGAGGCCACCCGGGCGCGGGTCAGGCAGGCCATCGAGCAGCTCTCCTACGTCGCGGACCCCGCGGCCCGCCGGCTCGCCGGCTTGGACAACCAGATCATCGGCGTCTTCACGTACGAGGCCGCGTTGTCCCCCGAGAGCATGGACTTCTACGGTCCGCTGCTGAACGGGATCGAGCGGGCGGCCGAGCAGATCGGGTGGGACCTGCTGTTCTTCACCTCCTCTCCGGTGGAGAACGGCACGCGCCGCCTCTTCCACCGCAAGACCCGGTTGCGGCTGACCGACGGCTGCGTCCTGCTCGGTCAGCAGATGGTCGCGTCCGAGCTGGAGCGGCTGGTCGCCGAGCAGTTCCCGTTCGTCGCGATCGGCCGCCGGGACGAGACCGCCGCCAAGGTGCCGTACGTGGCCATCGACTACACCACTCCGACCACGGTGCTGATCGATCAGGCGGCGGCCGGCGGGCACCAGCAGGCGCTGTATGTCCACCGTGGCCGGGACACGCCGACCGCGCGGGACCGGCGCGATGCCGTCGAGGGCGCCTCCGCGGCGGGCCGGCTGGCCTTCCTGCTGGTCGGTGAGGAGAGGATCGCCGACCTGCCCCGACTGGCGCGCGCGACCGGCGCGACCTTGATCATCGCGGAGGACGCGTTCCTGGCGGAGGACGTCGCGCACGCGCTGTCCGGTGCCGGGGTCGCCGTACCGGACGAGGTCTCGCTCGCCGCGCTCGGTGAAGTGCGCGGCCACCGCGTGGAGGGCCGGGCGCTGGCCGGCTTCCACGTGCCCAGACCACAGCTGGCGGCCGAGGCCCTCGATCTCCTCCAGCTACTGATCAACACGGCCCCGCAGAAGTGGGCCGGGCTGGACCGTGAGCGGTTGCTGGTGGCCGAGGTCGAGCCGGGGGACACGATCGTCGCACGAACGGACACGCCGTCATGACCGGCCGGATCACGACCGAGGTGGCGATCATCGGCGGTGGCCTCGGCTCAGTCGCCGCCGCCCTGGCGCTGCTGCAACGGGGCCGCCGCGTGGTGCTGACCGAGGAGTACGCCTGGCTCGGCGGACAGCTCACCTCGCAGGCCGTGCCGCCCGACGAGCACATCTGGGTGGAGCAGTTCGGCGTCACCGCGCGCTACCGTGCGGTGCGCGAGGACATCCGCCGCTACTACCGTGACCACTATCCGCTGACGGCCGCCGCGCGCGCCGACCCGGCGCTCAATCCGGGCCGTGGCCGGGTGAGCAGGCTGTGTCACGAACCGCGGGTGGCCCACGCGGTGCTCACCGCCCTGCTCGCGCCGTACCGGTCGGCGGGGCGGCTCACCGTCCTGCAGCCCGCGGTGCCCGTCGAGGCCGAGGTGCGCGACGCGGTGGTCCGTACCGTCACCGTCGCGGACCCGCGGACCCGGGCCGAGACCGTGATCACCGCCGAGTACGTCCTGGACGGGACCGAGACCGGCGACCTGCTGCCGCTGACCGGGACCGAGTACGTCGTCGGCGCCGAGGCACGGTCCGACACCGGTGAGCCGAGCGCCCCCGAGGCCGCCGACCCGGGCAACGTGCAGTCGATCGCGTGGTGCTTCGTCTTCGACCACGTCGCCGGCGACCACACCATCGCCCGGCCGGACGACTACGACCACTGGCGCTCCTTCGAGCTGCCCTTCTGGGGCGCGCCGATGCTGTCCTTCACCGCGCCGAACCCCCGGACCCTCGTGCCGGAGGACCGCACGATGAACGTCAACCCGGCCGCCGACGCCACCGGGGACCCCCGGTTCGACGCCGGAGACCGGGACCTGTGGCAGTTCCGGCGAATCGCCGCCCGCCAGAACTTCGCCGACGGCTTCTACGACAGCGACATCGTGCTGGCCAACTGGCCGCAGCTGGACTACGTGGGCGGCTCGATCATCGACACCGACGACCGGCGGCTTCACCTGGACGCGGCGAAGGCACAGTCCCGTGCCTACGTGCACTGGCTGCAGACCGAGGCGCCCCGCCCCGACGGCGGCCGCGGCTGGCCCGGACTGCGGCTGCGCGGCGACCTGGTCGGCACCGCCGACGGGTTCGCGCAGGCCCCGTACATCCGCGAGTCCCGCCGGATCAGGGCCCTCACCACCGTGCGCGAGCAGGACATCTCGGTCAAGGCCCGCGGCGACGCCGGACCAGCCCGGTTCGACGGCTCGGTCGGCGTCGGGATGTACCGGATCGACCTGCATCCCTCCACCGGCGGCGACAACTACATCGACGTCGAATGCGCACCGTTCGAGATACCGCTCGGCGCACTGGTCCCGGTGGCCACCCAGAACCTGGTTCCGGCCGCCAAGAACATCGGCACCACCCACATCACCAACGGCGCCTACCGGCTGCACCCGGTCGAATGGAACGTCGGTGAATCGGCCGGGGAGCTGGTCGCGTACTGCCTCGAACTCGGCCTGAGCCCACGGCAGATCGCGACCGACGATCACCTCGTCGACCGGCTCCAGGGCAGGTTGACCGCGGTCGGGATCGAACTCCACTGGCCGCAGATCGCCGGCTACTAGCCCACCCCGCAGGCGCAGCACGCGCCGAGACCACGGAAGACGCACACCATGAACAGAACGAGAAGGCTCGTCGGCGCTCTCGCGCTGACGAGCGCCCTGACACTGACGGCGGCCTGCGGCTCGCCCACCGATGGGTCCGGGGGTTCCGACGCCAGGAACGTCAAGCTGAGGATGACGGTCTGGACCTCGAACCAGGACCAGCTCAAGCTGTTCGGCTCGATCGCCGACGCCTACCGGGCCGAGCACCCCGAGGTCTCCTCGATCACCTTCGAGAGCCTGCCCTTCGAGGACTACAACACCACCCTCACCACCCAGATCGCCGGCGGCAACGCTCCCGACCTGGCCTGGATGGGCGACCTGTCGAGGGACCTGATGGCATCCGACGCGCTGGTCGGCCTGACCGGCAAGCTGAAGGCGACCCCCGGCTGGCGGTACGACGACCTGGAGGCCAGCGCGACCAAGGAGTTCAGCCGGGACGGCACGCTGTACGCCTACCCGTTCTCCACCTCTCCGTACGCGCTGTACGTCAACACCGACCTGCTGGCGAAGGCCGACCAGAAGATCGACCCGAAGAACCTGACCTGGGACCGGGTCGCCGCCGCCGGCGCGGCCGTCCGCGCGGACACCGGCAAGGCAGGCTTCGTCATCCGGGACTTCGACTACAAGTCGTGGAACATGCTGGCCACCGTGTGGACCGGCTTCGGCGCGTCCGCCTGGAGCCCGGACGGCAAGACCTGCACCTTCACCAGCCCCCAGATGCAGAAGGCGTTCACCTTCCTGCACGACGCCGTGTTCAAGACCCAGGCCATGCCCGGCCCCGGGACGACGGCCGACTTCTTCGCCGGTGACTCCGCCTTCACCGTGGCCCAGGTCTCCCGCTCCTCGCTGCTCACCGGCAAGTTCAAGTACGCGCTGTACCCGCTGCCGGCAGGCCCGGCCGGTAAGTACTCCGTCATCGGCCAGGCCGGCATGGGGGTTCTCGCCGCGGGCAAGCACAAGACCCAGGCCACCGACTTCCTCGCCTACCTGACGAACCCGACGAACTCCGAGAAGCTGGCGCAGTTCTTCCCGCCGCCGCGCAAGTCGATGCTCACCGGCGCGAAGCTCGCCGCCGGCAACAAGGTCCTGACCGCCACGCAACTCCAGGAGGCCGTGGTCGACCAGCTGCCGAACGCCGTCACCCTGCCCAACCACACCAACCCGGCCGAGATCGCCCAGAAAGGCAAGACCTCGCTGGACGCGATGTGGAAGGCCGACGCGGACGTCCCCGCCGTACTGAAGTCGGTCTGCTCCGCGATCCAACCGCTCCTGGCCAAGTGACCATGGTCGGCCTCACGAAGACCAGAGCGAGGGCACCGGACGCCTCCCGGACGCCGGCCACGGCCCGGAACACCTCCAAGGCGCCGTTCTGGACGAGCCGGCGCCGAGACGTGCTCGCGGGCTACCTGTTCATCACTCCGCAGCTCGTCGGGGTCGTGCTGTTCGTGCTGATCCCTGTCGGGCTGGCGATCTGGTACAGCCTGAACGACTGGAACGTTTTCTCCGGCGAGCAGACCTTCGTCGGACTCGACAACTACAAGGCCCTGGCCGACGATCCGCAACTCCCCACGACACTGCGGGCGACCGCCGTCTTCGGCGGCGGGGTCGTGGTCCTGAACATCGGCCTGGGCCTGCTGCTCGCCGTACTGCTGAACCGGCGGTTCCGCGGCGCGACCTTCTTTCGCACCCTGTTCTTCTCCCCGGTCGTCGTCTCCGTGGTCGCCTGGACCCTGGTCTGGGGTTTCCTGCTCCAGGACAACGGCGGTATCAACGGGGTTCTCGGCGTGGTCGGCATCGACGGCCCGAATTGGCTCCAGCGCGGCGACACCGCGATGGTGTCGGTGATCGTCACCCAGGTGGTCCGCAGCGTCGGCGTCAACATGGTGCTCTTCCTGGCCGCCCTGCAGGGCGTGCCGGCGCAACTGTACGAAGCCGCCCGCCTCGACGGCGCGGGAAGCAGGGTGATCTTCACCCGGATCACCCTGCCGCTCATCTCCCCCATGGTGCTGCTGACCGCGATCATCACCATCGTCGGGGCATTGCAGTCGTTCGCGCAGATCGCCGTACTGACCAGCGGCGGCCCGGAGTTGAGCACGACGGTGCTCGTCTACTACGTCTTCCAGCAGGCCTTCGAGTTCAACCACATCGGTTACGGCTCAACGCTGGCACTGCTGCTGCTGTCCTTCGTCATGCTGCTGACGCTGGTGCAGTGGCAGTTGCGTCGTAAGTGGGTGTTCCATGAGGAGTAAGCCGCCTTCCCCCGTCCTGAGGCGGGTGGCCCTGCTGACCGCGCTCGGTGTCCTGGCCATTCCGTTCGTGGTGCCGACGGTCTGGATGGTGGCGACCTCGGTGAAACCGCTGCCCGAGATCTTCAAATCCCCGCCGTCACTGTGGACCAGCGACCCGACCCTGTCCGCGTACTCCGAGGCGTTCGGTTTCCAGCCTTTCGCCCGGCAGTACCTGAACAGCGTCTACATCGCCGTCCTGGTCACCCTGATCACCCTGCTGGTCTCCAGCCTCGCGGGATACGCGTTCGCCCGGATCCGCTTCCCCGGCGCGAACGCCCTGTTCCTGGTGGTCCTGGTCGGCCTGCTGGTGCCCAGTGAGGTGACGATCGTGCCGCTGTTCCAGATGTTCAAACGCGCCGGGATGATCAACACGCACTGGCCGCTGATCCTGGTCACCGCGCTGGCCGGACCGTGCGTCCTGGCCACCTTCATGATGCGGCAGTTCTTCATCGCCCTTCCGGCCGAACTGGAGGAGGCGGGCCGGCTGGACGGCCTCGGCCGCCTCGCGCTCTGGTGGCGGATCTTCCTGCCGCTGGCCAAACCGGCGTTGTCCGCGGTCGCGATCCTGACCTTCCTCACCTCCTGGAACCTGTACCTGGAACCCACCGTCTACCTCACCTCGCCGGACCTGTTCACACTCCCGCAGGCGCTCACCCGGTTCACCGACTCCTACGGGGCCGAGATGTGGAACACCCAACTGGCCGCCGCCACCATGACCGTGCTGCCGGTCCTGGCCGTCTTCGTCATCGCCCAGCGCCAGTTCGTCGAGGGCCTGGCCCACTCGGGCCTCAAATAGGGCCGGAACGCCCACCGCTCGCGCAGCGGGCCCGGACACCGGCGCCGGGTCCGCTCGCTACCCCCACGCGGCCGTTGGCGTGATCGGGCCAGCGCATGCGCGTCTCCCTACCTTGGAAATCATTACGTAAGCGCGAACTATTCACCCAGGCGTTCCATGAGGCGGGCGGCGACCCGCAGGAGATCGAGTTCGGTCTCCGACAGGCCGGCGAGGGCTCCCGCCAGCCAGGCGTCGCGCTCGGCGACGTCGCGCCGCAACGCGTCAACACCCTGCTCGGTGATGGCCAGCACGATCTGGCGCCTGTCCCGGTCGGCGCGGGCTCGGGAGATCAGTCCCTCGGCCTCCAGTTCAGCGAACACACGCGTCAGGGACTGCGGGCGCTGCCCTTCCGCCCCGGCGACCTCGCCCGCCGTACTGGGACCGTTCCGGTGCAGGTGGCCGAGCACGGTGAGTTTGTTCGAGCTCAGCGCTTCGGGGGCCCTGGCCGTGCGCATCCGGCGCGACACCCGCATGATCCCGTGCCGGATCTCCGTCACGACCTCCGTTGGTACCCGCTCCATATTGCTAAGCTATCACTTAGTAGTAGGAGGAGGCGATCGTGGCTTTCGTCCGAGCGCGGGTCCGGTCGGTTCCGCCGGTCGTCGTCACCATGGCGGCTGTGCTCGCCGCCTTCGGTTCGGCGCTTGCGCTGGAACAGCCTGCCCACCTAGGGGCCAACGTCGTCATACAGGCGGTCGTGCTGTCACTGATGCTCGCGGGAGCCCAGCAGGGCATGCCCCTGGCTGACAGGCTCACCGCCTGCGTCGTCATGCCCCTCGTCTCCCTTGCCGCGACCTTGGTGGGGACGCTCATGTCCGACCACCGCGTGGTGGGCGACGCCGCCTTCGTGCTGCTCGTCACGTCCGCCATCTGGATCCGCAGGTTCGGGCGCCATTTCGCGCGCGCGGGCACGCTGATGACGCTCCCGGCCGTGGCCCTTCTCGTCGTCCCACACATGCAAACAGCGGGAGACGTCGTGTGGGTGCCGGTCATGGCACTGATCGCGTGGCTCTGGGTGACGGCGTTCCAACTGATCGCCGACCGCGTGGCCACGACCAGACCTGCCAGCATGAAGGGACCGGCGCGACGGAGCCCGGTCAGTGGACGGATGGCCGCCCAGATGGCGGTCGCCCTGGCCGCCGCGTTCACCGCAAGCCACGTGCTCTTCCCCGGCCACTGGTCTTGGGCCGTCCTTACCGCGTTCATCGTGTGCAACGGCGCCCGCGGACAGGGAGACGCGTTGTACAGAGGCTTTCTGCGCACGATCGGAGCAGCCGGTGGCACCCTTCTGGCCACCCTCTTGGCAGGAGTGTTCGGTCCGGGGAACCGGTGGTCCGTCGCGCTCATCTTCGTCGTGCTGGGTGTCGCCGTCTGGTCGCGTCCCAAGAGCTACGCGTACTGGGCCGGTGGGATCACGGCGGCCCTGGCCCTGCTGTACGGGTATTTCGGGCAGTCCGCGATGTCCCTGCTCTGGACCCGGATGGCGGCCGTCGTCGCCGGAGCGTTCATCGGTGTCGCGTCCGCCTGGTTCGTGCTGCCGTTTCGTTCCGGAGACGTCCTGCGGCGCCGCTCAACTGCGGCACTCGCCTTCTTGCCCCGGGCCCTCCAGGGTGACCCAGGGGCGATGGAAGGGTTCGAGCGGTCCGTCGCTGACGTGGACAAGCTCTACCCACCGCTACGAGCGCATCGGGCCATCACCCGGCAGCGCCCGCACGAGGCCGACGCGGTCGACCACCTGCGCGGAATCCTGGGTCACCTCCGCGCCCTGCCCACCGACGGCACCGCCCGCGAGAAGATCGACACCGCGGTGGCCGGTATACGCGAGCTCTATGCGCCGGCTACGCGCTCGCTGGAATCTCCGGGTGCAGCCCGCCCGGACGCTCGGCGCTGGAAAGCGCCATGGTCAGCCCGGCGCCAGATGGACTGCCGATCGGCGGAAGACGGCGGCCGGGGCATCCCGGATACCGGTGACCCGAGATCCGGGCGCGCCCCCGCGCCTCGATGAGGCGGTGCCCCTCATCGACCGGCCGCACGCTCCCTACATATCCGCCGCCGCGGTCCGCTGATCGGTCAGGTGCCCGGCGTTCCCTCGGCCAGATCTGGCTTGACCTCTGCCCGGCCGACCCGGCGCCGCCGTCGAACTCCGTCCCGTGCACCCGGGTGTTCGCCGCCGGTTCTCGCGAAGAACCTGTCGCCGCCAAGGATGCGGTCATTGGAATACCAGGCCCCGAAGCGGCGGCCCGCTGTTCACTCTGCGGCGGAGCGCTCGTTGACCAGCGGAAGTCCTGTGAGGACGGCTCGTTCCTCCATCTGTACCTCGGCGCGGCGGTGCGCGCCCAGCTTGCTGTTCTCCACCTTGTCGTGCAGCTTGACGATGGCGTCGAGCAGCATCTCCGGGCGAGGTGGGCAGCCGGGCAGGTAGACGTCCACAGGCACGATGTGATCGACGCCCTGCACGACGGCGTAGTTGTTGAACATTCCGCCGGACGAGGCGCACACGCCCATCGCGATGACCCACTTCGGCTCGGTCATCTGGTCGTACAGCTGCCGCAGCACCGGCGCCATCTTCTGGCTCACCCGGCCCGCGACGATCATCAGGTCGGCCTGGCGGGGTGTTGCCGAGGCGCGTTCCATGCCGAACCGCGAGAAGTCGTGGCGCGGGTCGCCGACGGCCATGAGTTCCATGCCGCAGCAAGCGAGGCCGAAGGTCATCGGCCACATCGACGACTTACGCGCCCAGCCGGCCATCGTCTCGACGGTCGTGAGCAGGAAGCCGCTGGGAAGGTGTTCTTCGAGTCCCATAGTCCTTCCAGGCTGGCTCTGCCGGAGGAGACGATCAAGGACGGATCGCGGCACGATCGTTAAGTGGGACGACACAATGAGCACATGGAGATGCGTGAGATCGAGGCGTTCTTGCAGGTCGCCGGGGAGCTGCATTTCACTCGCGCGGCCGGGCGACTGGGCGTGTCCACCTCGCGCGTGAGCCAGGCGGTGCGCGCGCTGGAACGCCGGGTCGGCGCTCCGCTGTTCGAGCGGACGAGCCGGCAGGTCCGGCTGACGCCACTGGGCGAACGTCTGAGCGCCGAACTGCGGCCCGCGTACGAACGGATGAAACGGGCGCTGGACGAGGCACGAGAGAGTACGAGTACCCAGGTACTGCGTGTCGGTGTTGCGACCAGCCTGCTCAGCGCCGTGGTCGACGGGCCGGTCCAGGCGTTCGAACGGGCCCGGCCGCACTGCGCCGTGGTGCGTTCCGCGCATCCCAACACCGACCCGTCGCGCTGGGGGAAGGACTGGCCGGTGGACGTCTTCGTCGGCTGGCTGCCCGCCGACACCGCGGAAGTGGAGGCCATGGGCCTCGCCGTCGGTCCGGCGTGGCTCCTCCAAGAGCGGGCCGCGCTGGTGCCGACCGGGCACCCGCTGGGGCGACGCGCCGTCATCGACGCCGAGGAACTGGCCGGTCACGAGATCCTGTATCCGAGCGGCATGCGGCAGCAACTCGCCGATCTGTGGATCCCCCGCGCCACTCCTGGCGGTGTCCCACTGCGCCGGGTACCTCGGCACAGGTCCGGGTCGCTCGAAGAGGCGATCGTCCTGGTCGCCAAGGGCGATGTGATCCACCTGACGGTAGGTGGGGTGCGTCCGGACAACCCTCACGTCGTCACAGTGCCGGTGTCGGGCATGCCACCAATGATCTGTGCGCCCTTCTGGCCGACCGGTACCGACAGCGCCATGGTCCGCGACTTCGCGCAGATCTCGGGGGCGAGCAGGCTCCGATCGAACTCGCGAGGGCGCACGGCTCGATCGGAGTAAGCCCGTCTGCCGACTTCAGTGGGCGGGCGGGCCATCGCGGTGCGGGCGCCGGGAAATTTGCGCCCTCGGGGTGAGCCTGTCTTGGCCGAACGCTGGGTTCGCTCATCTCGGCGCCTTCCCAGACGGTGATGGCGAGATCCAGGGGAACACCGCGATCCATCCTCCGGCACTTCCAGGGATTTGGGCCCTGACCGAAAGACAGGTGAGCGCTAGTGTGAGGAGAGACTTCCGGTCCTGACCGAAAGGTTCTCCTCGTGATCCAGCGTCGCCAGTTCCTCCAGACGGCCGCGACGGCCGCCGTCGCGGGCGGTACGCCCCTCTTGTCCCCCCGGCTCGCAAGCGCCTCGGAACGGCCCCCGAACGAGGTGGAGGGGACCGTCACCGACCTCGGCCCGGCCAGCGTCACCACCCCGCTCGGCAACGGCGAGTTCGTGAACGGGGTGCTCTACGCCGGCACCCGCGGCCTGTCCCCCAACGTCGTCGGCGCGTACGACCTGCCCGAGGACTCCGTCACCGCCCACGTCGACATCCCGACCGGCATCGGCGTCTGGGCCATGTGCAAGGTCGGCACGGACGTCTACGTGGGCACGCACAGCCAGTCCGACCTCTACCGCCTCGACACGCTGACCGGATCGGCGTCCAAGGTGGGCGCGTACTCCTACCACTTCATCTGGAACCTCGCCGCGTCTCCCGACGGCAAGGTCTTCCTGGCCATCTCCGAGCCGGGCCGCGTGGTGGAGTACGACCCGGCCAGCGGTGAGAGCCGCGACCTCGGCGTCACGGTCGAGGGCGAGGCGTACGTGCGCAGCATCGCCGCCGACGAGACCACGATCTACGCGGGCGTCGGCGCGCACGCCCACCTCGTGACGATCGACCGCGCCACCGGCGCCAAGCGCGACATCCTCCCGGCCGCACTCGCGGGACGCGACTTCGTGGCAAGCCTCGACGTCTCCGGCACGCACATCGCGGGCGGCATCTCGTCCAACGGGGAGGTCCTGGTGATGTCCAAGGGCGACCCCGCCGACCACCGCATCATCACCACGTCCGAGAAGTACGTCCCGTCGGTGCTCCTCCACGACGGCTTCGTCTACTTCACCGGACGCCCCTCGGGCATGCTCTACCGCTGCGCACTCGACGGCGGCGAGGTGGAAGCGCTCGGCATCGCGCAACCGGAGGCCGCCACGCACCGGCTGCTCGCGCACGAGGGGAAGGTGTACGGGGTGCAGGACGGCGCGGTCCTGGTGTTCGACCCGGTCACCAAGGCGCTCGACTACGTCAACCTCGTCCAGCGCGGGTTCAGAGCCGCGCCGGAGCAGCCGATGTCGGTCCATTCCGACGGCAGGCGCGTCTATGTGGGAGGCAAGGGCGGTGCCGACGTCCACGACCTCACCGCCGGCACCCGCACGCGTCTCGGCATCCCCGGAGAGCCCAAGACCGCGCTGACCGTGCGCGACCGCACCTACCTCGGTGTCTACACCCAGGGGCTGCTCTACTCGCACCGGCCGGGCGACGCCGAGGCGACCCTGCTCGCCAAGACGGGGAACCAGCAGGACCGGCCGCGCGATCTGGCGTACGACCCGGCGACGGGCCTGATCGCGATGACGACGCAGCCGGAGCCGGGGCACGTCAACGGCGCGCTGTCGCTCTACTCGCCGCGCACCGGACGGTTCGAGACGCACCGCCCGGTGGTCGAACGGCAGAGCCTCTACGCGGTGACGTGCCGGCGGGGCGTCGCCTACATCGGCACCAACATCCAGGAGGGGCTCGGCCTGCCGCCCGTGACGACGACCGCGCGGCTCGCCGCGTACGACCTGCGGCGCCGCAGGCTGCTGTGGCAGGTGGAGCCGGTGCCCGGGGCGAAGGTCGTCCCCGGTGTCGCGCACACCGACCGGGCCGTCTACGGCGTCACCGACACCGGGGTGCTCTTCGAGTTCGACCTGCGCCGCAGGAAGGTGACCCGCACGGTGAAGGTCGGCGCGCGCGGTTCCGACCTCCACATCGTGGGCCGCAGCGCGTACACGACGGACGGCCAGGCCGTCTACAAGATCGACCTGGCCGCCCTCACCGTCAGGGCCATCGCCGGCGGACTGGCCGGCGAGTGGTTCGGCGGCGAGCCCAAGCTCGCCCTCGACCCCTCGCGCCGCGCGCTCTACGGGGTGAAGGGCCGCGATCTGGTCCGCATCGCGATCACGGAGTGACCCTGGCGGGGACCGTCAGTGCAGGGCACCGGGGATCGAGCCTGATCCGGGCCAGGTCGCGGCCGATCAGAGCCCAGGCGTCCCACGAGCCGGGCTCGAAGGCCAGTTGCGGGTCGGTGTACCACTCGTCGCCGAGGCCGGTCGCGACGAGCTTGGCCTCGGTGCCCAGTACGTGGACGTTGCCCCCGCCGAAGTAGGTCGAGGTGAACACCCGTCCGCGATGCACTTCGATCTCGCCGTACCCGGGCAGCGGGCCCCGGTGCGTGATCGTCCGGGTGGCGAGGTCCATCGCGAACCAGCTCGCGGTGCGCTTGTAGACCCCGTACAGGACGCCGTCGTGCACCTTGACGTCCTGGAACGTCCGGTAGCCGGGAACGGGGTCGACCTGCCAGAGGACCTTGCGGGTGGCGAGGTCGAACGCGGCGACCGACGCGGACGTCCTGGTCGGGGGCGTTCCTCCGCCGCCGAGCACGTCACCCCCCAGGTAGACGACACCGTTGGCGGAGTCGAGGGAGAGGCTCATCAGAGCCTGGTCGGGGATGACGTCCACGTACACCTGCTTGTCGCCGGTGTCCGGATCGACCACCGACAGCGCGCCCTTGAGGTTGGCGCCGAGCGGCGCCGTCGCGACGAGCAGCTTGTCGGTGCGGGGGTCGTACTCCAGATCCCACGGGCGCTGCTGCCCCTGCCCGAGGTAGCCGAGGCTCCGGATCCGGCCGGTTCCCGGGTCCAGTTCGATGATCTGCCCGCTCGGATAGATCGCGGCGTACACCTTGCCGCCGCGCCGGACCATCGCCTTCGGCTCGCCCGGCACCCACAGCCTCCGCTGCCCGCCCGTGCGCAGGTCGCGTACGGTCACCGAGTAGTGCCCGCCGACGTAGAGCTCACGGCGGCCCGGGTCGAGCAGGATCGACTGGGGCCGTTCCGAGCCGGTCGTCAGGCCGGCCCCGATGAGGTCGGTGTAGGTGACGGCCTTCGTGGTCAGGTCCATCGTCCACATGCCGCCGCTGCCGGCGAATCCGGTGAGCCGGTCGCCGTCCGGTACCAGCCTGCGCGTCTCCTCACCGAGCCGCGGCGTGCCGAGCTCGGTCGGCGAGGCGTCGCCGGTGCGGTAGCGGTAGACGGTGCCGTTGGGCCGGGACGCCAGGTAGGCCGTGCCGTCGGCGCCGAAGGCGATGGTGTCGAGGGTGACGCCGCCGAGGTCGACCGAGCGCGGATCGGTACCGTCCTTGCGCACGTCGAGGAGCGTCGTGCCGCTCGCGGCGAGCACGCGGTCGCCGTGCTCGGCCACCGCGCCGATCCCGGTGGTGCCCTGCGCCAGCTCGCGCACGGAGCCGTCCGAGCGGCGAATGGCGACGAGCTTGCCCTTGTCGAGCAGCCCCGCGTAGACATTGTCGGCGTCCGCCGTGACGGCCCGGACGTAGCGTTCGCCTGCGGCGAGCACGCCGAAGTCGCGCACGGCGCCGGTCGCGGGCGCGTACTCCCAGACCCTGCCGTCGGGGTAGGTGCCCGCGTAGATCGTGCCGTCGGGCGCGGTGGCCAGGCTCCAGACGAAGCCGCCGTTGCGGCCGAACGAGCGCAGGTGCTTCACCTCGCCCGTCGCCGGGTCGAAGCTGTAGAGGTCGGGCACCGGGTAGGTGCCGATGTAGATCTTGCCGCCGGACACGGTGGTGGCCCAGGCCCCCTCGGCCTCCCCGGCGGCGGGCGCGTCGGGCAGCCGGACCTCGCGGATCACCTTCCTGGTGGCGAGGTCGATCTCGGCGAGCAGCGGCGGCTTCAGGCCGCGGGTGACGACGTACGCCCTGCCGTCGTGCACCGTGGCCCCGACGATCGCGCCGGTCAGTGACGCGGGGCCGAACGTCGTGTAGCCCGGCGCCGTGCAGGACGCCGGCGAGGCGGTCGCCGCGAGGGCCCCGGGGGCAGGGGGGATCGCGGTTGCGGCCAGGAGGGCAGAGACGATCACGGCCCGGGCCCGGCGGCGGGAACGGCTGGAAGGCATGCCGTACCTCCTCAGTAGACTTATGGCCTGGACCGTAAACAGAGGTGTCGATGCTCGTCAACGGTTTCTCGCCCTTGCTCCCAGGAAGACCCCCGCTTAGGGTCATGACCGATATCGGAAAGATGGGGGTTCGATGACGGCATTCTCGACGGATCGCTTGATCGGTGAGCTCACCGTCACGCTCGATCTCGACGTCCTCGTCGGTGCCCATCCGGATCGGGACGGCCCGTCCGGCGCGCCCGATGAGGTCCTCGGCACGCTGGCCGCGCACCGGGTCACGGGCGCGGCGGTGGCGAGCCTGCGCGCCGCGCTGTTCGACATGGCCTCGGGCAACGACGAGGTCCTCGCCCTGGCGGCCGAGCGTCCCGAGGTGGTGCCGGTCGGCGCCCTCGACCTGCGCGACCCGATCGGCGCCGCGGCGGAGATCGACCGGCTGGCCGCCCTGTCGGTACGGGCGGTGCGGCTGTTCCCCGACGAGCAGAACGTCGAGGCCGGATTCCCGTCCGTCCGACACGTCGCCGAGCGCGCCGCCGCGCACGGGCTCGTCATTCTCACTGGCGGGGACGTGCGGCGGTTCTGGCGGCCGTTCGGCGGCCTCGGGGCCACCGTCGTCTTCCTCGACACGCACTTCTACCACCTGGGCGACTTCCTGGTGGCGGCGGCCGACGAGCCCGGGTTCCACACCTCCACCCGCCTCCTCAACTCCCCCGACGCGCTGGAGACCGTGGCCGCCCACCTCGGCGCGGACCGGCTGGTGTTCGGCTCGCGCACGCCGCACACCGAGACGACCGTGCCGCTGCTGCGCCTGGCGACCGGCGGCCTCGACGCCGCCGGCGTCGCCGCCGTGGCGGGCGGCACCGCCCGCCGCCTCCTCGGACTCGCCCCCGGAGCCGCCTCGTGATCATCGACGTGCACGCCCACTGGGGCCCGTGGTTCTTCACCATGGACGTGACCGGCCTGAGCCTGCGGGCCATGGACCGCTACGGCATCGACATGGCGATCGTGTCGGCGACCGAGGCCGTCATCTACGACGCGCCGCGCGGCAACCGCGCGCTGGCGGAGGTGCTGGAGACGACCGACCGGCTCTACGGGTACGTGACGGTCAACCCGCGGCGGCTCGCCGACGCCGAGAAGGACCTCACCGCCTACCTGCCCACCGGGCGGTTCGTCGGCGCGAAGATCCACACCGACTACACCGGGTCGCCGGTGACCTCGCCGCAGATGCGCGACGCCCTCGCCCTGGTCGCCTCGCTCGACTGCCCGGCGCTCGTGCACACGTGGGGGACGTCGGTGCTCGACCTCGCCGCGCTCTGCGCGCAGACCCCGGGCCTGAAGGTGATCGCGGGCCACATGGGCGCGGACGGGTACCGCCACGCGATCGAGGCGGCGAACGGCTGCGACCGGGTCTACCTCGAACCGTGCTGGTCGCAGGCTCCGGCCGGGCGGTTCGCCGAGGTGGCGGCGGCCGTCGCTCCCCGGCAACTTCTCTTCGGCACCGACTCGACTCTCATCGACCCGGCCTCGGCGTTCGGCGCGGTCGCGGCCGCCGACCTCTCCGACGAGGTGGCCGAACGGGTCGCCTGGCGCAACGCCGCCGAGCTGTTCGGCCTGCCGTCACCCCGCTCTCGGAACGCGGACGGCGTCCTGGACGATCCGGAAGACCTTTCCCCACGCCTCTCCTAGGGCTTCGCCGCGGCTCCCTATGAACGCCGTGCCGGATGCCGCCGCGCCCTCTCGGGCACGCCGCGCACCGTCGGGCGCCTGAAGGGCATGTGCGGCATGGTGCCGCGAGCGGCTCGGTCGTCATCGGCCCTGACCGAAAGCGGTGAAGTCGCCGACACGAGCCCGCACGCCCTCGATCCGGACGCCGGAAGGACCCCCCCGGCACCCGGCATCGCCGCACCCGCGCGCGCGGTTGCGTCCGCGCGCCTGGCCGGCGGCGAGATCTGCGAGCTCGCCCCGGTCACGCCCGGATCGGCGCGCCCGGTGGCTCATCCGAACCGCGGTGTCCGACGCGCGGCGGCGGACCACCGGATTCCGGTGGCGGCGCGGAGATGTTCCGGATCACTCGCAGGCATTGACACCCGAAATCCTGCACGGCTACTTTCGGCCTAGACCGTTATTGCCTCCTCGCTCGCCCCCTGCCCCCGCGTCACCTCGAACTAAGGGGTCCCGTCTCGATGAAGATCAGTCGCAGCCGCCTCACCGCGTCGATCACCCTGCTCACGCTGGCCACCGGGCTCACCGCCGCCTGCGGCGGCTCCGGAGGCTCCGACAAGTCGCTGACCCTCTGGATGTATCCGGTCATCACCGACGTCCAGGCGAACAACGCGTACTGGAAGAAGATCGAAACGGACTTCGAGGCCGCCCACTCCGGCACCGACCTCAAGATCGAGCTCCAGCCGTGGGACGGGCGCGACACCAAGGTCGCCACCGCGCTGTCCGGCGGCAAGGGCCCCGACGTCGTCCTGCTCGGCCCCGACCAGGTCCCCCAGTACGTCGCCAACGGCACGCTCAAGCCGGTCGACGACGCGGTGGCCACCACCAAGAGCGCCTTCCTGCCCAACGCGCTCAGCGCGCTCAGCGTGGACGGCAAGCTCTACGCCGTCCCGATTTACCACACCGTGACCAGCATGATCTTCAACAAGAAGCTGCTGGCGAAGGCGGGCATCAGCTCGCCGCCGCAGACGTGGGACGAGATCAGGGCGGCCGCGCCGAAGCTGAAGGCCAAGGGCTACGCCACCCTCGACTACTCGGCGTCCTCCGAGGCCTCGCTCAACATGAACTTCTACCCGCTGCTGTGGCAGGCGGGCGGCAGCGTCTTCACCCCGGACGGCGAGAAGGCCGCTTTCAACAGCCCGGAGGGACTGGAGGCGCTCACGTTCCTCACCGACCTCTACAAGGAGGGCGCGATACCGAAGAGCGCGCTCACCAACAAGAACGTGGTCGCCGACCAGGCGCTCGGCAGGCAGCAGGTCGCCGCCGGTCTGATGAACGTGCCGGCCGACGCCGAGATCGCCGCGAAGACCTGGGGTCAGGAGAACGTCGTCGTCGGCCTGCCGCTGGAGGGCAGGAAGCGCGTCGGCTTCGGCATCCCCGGCGGCCTGGCCGTCAACGCCAGGTCCAAGCACACCGCGGCGGCCGAGAAGTTCCTCAAGTTCATGATCGACCCGAAGCAGATCACCAGCCTCGGCACCGCGTCGGGCTTCCTGTCCCCGCGCACCGACGTGAAGGTCCCGCCGCCCAACCCGCGCGCCGCCAAGTTCGCCGAGGCCCTGCAGTACACCTACCCGGGGGACGCCAACCCGGCCGCCCGGCAGGTCATGGCGCTGCTGCGCACCGAGATCCAGGCCGCGCTCACCGGCAAGAAGACGCCGAAGCAGGCCCTGGAGGACGCCGCGAAGCAGGCGGACGACCTGCTGGCGAGGCAGCGGTAGCCGACCGGAGATGAACGCGAACGAACGGCCAGGTCCGGGCGGCCGCGGCGGCCCGGACCACGGACTCGTGGAGGCGTCTGTGCCCATGTCCAGCGCGGCTCCCGTCGCCCCTCCCCGAGGCGGCGACGCCGGGAGGGCCACGGCGGCGAGCGGCACGTCGCCGCCGGGCGGAGCCGGGCGGGCCCGGCGGCGCCGGCAGGCCCGGGCCGGACTGCTCTTCGCGGCCCCGATGCTCCTGCTGTTCGTGGTGTTCAGGTTCGGGCCGGTGCTCGGGGCGGTCTTCCTGTCGCTGACCGACTACCGGCTGAACGGCGAGTGGACGTTCGTCGGAATCGAGAACTACACCCGGCTCGGCGGCGACGATCTGTTCCGCGAGAGCCTCACGGTCACGCTGCTGTACGTGGTGGTCTTCGTGCCGCTGACCGTGCTGATGTCGCTGGGCACCGCGGCGATGCTGCACCGGGTGGTCTGGCGGCGCGGGCTGTTCCGCGGGATCTTCTTCCTGCCGTACGTCACCAGCATCGTGCTCGCCGCCGTGATCTGGAAGTGGATCTACGACGCCGAGGACGGGCTGGTCAACGGGCTGCTCGGGCTCGCCTCACTCGGTCCGGTCGACTTCCTCGGGAACGGCGGGCTGGTCCTCCCCTCGATCGCGCTCACCTCGGCGTGGAAGGGCTTCGGCTACTCGATGCTGATCCTGCTCGCCGGGCTGCAGGCGATCCCGCGGTCCTTCACCGAGGCGGCCATGATCGACGGGGCCGGGCCGTGGCAGCGGTTCCGGCACATCACCCTTCCCCTGCTGCGGCCGGTGCTGTTCTTCGTGATGGTGATCGAGACCATCAGCGCGTTCCAGGTCTTCGACGCGATGTACGTGATGACCGGCGGCGGCCCGGTGCGCTCCAGCTACTCCCTCGTCTACATGCTCTACGACTCGGGCTTC
Source organism: Actinomadura sp. NPDC048021 (assembly GCF_040653135.1). Lineage (NCBI taxonomy): Bacteria > Bacillati > Actinomycetota > Actinomycetes > Streptosporangiales > Thermomonosporaceae > Actinomadura > Actinomadura sp. NPDC048021. The sequence goes on along the minus strand of NZ_JBEZJQ010000004.1, from coordinate 329,533 downwards.
AAGTTCTTCGACTTCGGCTACGCGAGTGCGATCGGGCTGGTGATCTTCGTGTTCGTGCTGGGCGTCTCGCTCGTCCAGCGCCGGTTCCTCGGCAAGGAGGACTGACCGCCATGGCCTCGTCCCGCACCGCGGCGCGCACCGGGCGGCTCACGCTGCCGGTGCTGCTGGTGCTCACCGCGATCGTCACCATCACCCCGTTCGCCGCCATGGTGCTCGTCGCGTTCGCCCCCGAGAGCGGGCAGACCTTCCCGGACGCACTGCTGCCGGACAGGATCACCCTGGCGAACTTCGAGCAAGTGCTGTCCAGCTCCGACGTCCCGCGCTGGACGCTCAACTCGCTGGTCTTCTCGTTCGTGTCGGTCGTGCTGATCCTGCTGTTCGCGTCCATGGCGGGCTACGCCTTCGCCAAGAAGCGCTTCCCGGGCCGTGACGCGGTCTTCTGGGCGCTGCTCGCCACGCTGATGGTGCCGTTCCAGGCGACGCTCATCCCGTCCTACATCCTGGTCTCGCGGCTGGGCGGCGTGGACACCTACTGGGGCATGATCGTGCCGACGCTGGCCAACGTGCAGGCGATCTTCCTCATGCGGCAGTTCATCGTGCAGCTCCCGGACGAGCTCTTCGAGGCCGCCGAGATGGACGGCGCCTCGGAGTGGCGGATCTTCACCACGATCGTCCTGCCGCTGGTGCGGCCCGCGCTCGCCACCCTGGGCGTCTTCGTCTTCCTCTGGCACTGGAACGACTTCCTGTGGCCGCTGGTCATCGGGCAGTCCGGTGAGATGCAGACGCTCACCGTCGGGCTGGCGACGCTGCAGAGCGAGAACGTGCCGATCAACCAGGTCATGGCGGGCGCGACCATCACGGTGGTGCCGAGCCTCCTGGTCTTCGGCCTGCTCCAGCGTTACCTCACCGACAGCATCGCGATGACGGGTCTCAAGGGCTGACCGCCCATGGTCATCGACATCGACCGGGTACTCGGCCCGATCCCCGGGGACGACGTGGCGAGCGTGGACGAGCAGGGCCTGGTCGCCGAACTCGACAGGCTCCGCATCGACCTGGCGTGCGTCGTGCACTCCCACGCGCTCTTCTACGACCCGACCTCCCGCCAGCCGCGAACGGTGTCCGACCGGCTCGTGCAGGTGCCCGTCCTCGTGCCGGGACCGCTCGGCACCGGCGGCACCTCGGCGCGGCTGGTGCGGCTCTGCCCGGCCGAGCACCGCTTCGCGCTCACCGGCCCCCACGGACTGGCGCTGGCCGGCGACCTGTCCGACCAGGGCACGGCAGTGCTGCTGGGCTGGAATTCGGCCACGTTCGAGGAGATCCACCGGCTCGCGACGCGCTGCCCCCGGCTGCGCCTCATCCTCATCGACACCGGTTACCGAAGCCTGCGGGAGCTGGCCGACCTGATGGACGCCCACGCCGGGATCGGCGTCGACACGGCGACGCTGAACGGGCATCAGAGTGTCGAGTGGCTCGTCCGCCGTTACGGCGCGCACCGCGTGTGGTTCGGCACGGGCGCGCCGGCCGGCGACGACGCCGGGCCGCGCTTCCAGCTGGACCATCTCGACCTGCCCGACGCCGACGTCGCGCTGATCGCCGGCGGCAACGCGCGTGCCCTGCTCGGGCTCGGTCGTGACGGCCGATGAACGATCCGGACGCCTGGCGCGGCAGGGTCGTCGACGCCCACGGCCACCTCGGCGGCTGGTTCAACTTCGCCATCCCCGACACCTCGACCGAGAGTCTGGTCGCGCAGATGGACCGCTGCGGGGTGGCCGCGATGTGCGTCTCGCATCTGCTGGGCGTCGGCCCGGACGCCCGCGCAGGCAACGCCCTCCTGCTCGCGGAACTCGTCCGCTGGCCCGGCCGGTTCCTCGGTTACGCCGTTTACGACCCGCATGACCCGGAGGCTCCCGGGCGGGTGCGCGACCTCCTCGACGAGCCCGGCATGATCGGGGTGAAGCTGCATCCGGACACGCACGGGCACCCGCTCGACGGTCCCGGCTATGAGCCCGCGTTCGCCGTCGCCGCCGCGACCGGCTCGATGGTGCTGTCGCACGGCGAGTACGGCTCGCCCTGGTCCGACCCGGCGCGCTTCGCGACCGTCGCCGGACGGCATCCGGCCGTCCCGCTGCTGATGGGCCACGCCGGGCTGTGGCCGTCCGGCTTCGCCGCCGCGGCGGACGTCGCGCGGCGGTGCCCGAACGTGGTGCTGGAGATCTGCGGCTCGCGGATGACCGCCCGGCATCTGGCGCGGCTGGTGGCGGACGTCGGTGCGGACCGCATGGTGTTCGGCTCGGACGCGCTCTTCCTCGATCTGCGCGTCGGCCTCGGACGCGTGGTCCTGGCGCCGCTCGACCCGGCCGACCGCGACCGGCTCCTCTTCGGCACGATGACCCGGCTTCTGGAAGGAGCACGATGAGGCTGGCCCTTCACGGCGGTACACCCGTCCGCACCTCCGGCTGGCCCGCCTGGCCGCCGCCCGCCACCCCCGAGCAGCGCGCGCTGCTGCTGGAGGTGCTGGACGGCGGTGCGTGGGGCGCGACGGACGGGACCAAGGTCACCGAGTTCGCGACGGCGTTCGCCGCCTCCGCGGGCACGGAGTACGGCGTCTGCACGGTGAACGGCACGGTCGGCCTCTTCCTCGCGCTGCGCGCCCTCGGCGTCGGCCCCGGCGACGAGGTGATCGTGCCCGCCTACACGTTCGTGGCCAGCGCGACCTCGGTGGTTCTCGCGGGCGCCCGGCCCGTTCTCGCCGACGTCACCCCGGACACGCTGCATCTGGACCCGGCGGCGGTGGAACGCGCGATCACAGCGCGCACCAGGGCGATCATGCCCGTGCACCTGGCCGGCGCTCCCGCCGACACCGAGAACCTGGAGGCGTTCGGGATCCCGCTCGTGGAGGACGCCGCGCAGGCGCACGGCGCCGCGCGGCACGGGCGCCCGGCCGGGTCGCTCGGCGCCGTGGCCTGTTTCAGCTTCCAGTCGAGCAAGGCGATGACCGCCGGGGAGGGCGGCGCCGTCGTGACCGGCGACCGGGCGCTGTACGAGCGGCTCTGGTCGCTGCACAACGTCGGGCGGCGGCTCGGCGGCGGCTGGTACGAACATCCCGGAATCGGCTGGAACCTGCGCATGACGGAGTTCCAGGCGGCCGTGCTGGCTCCCCAGCTCGCGCTGCTCGACGGGCAGGTGGCCGCCCGCGAGCGCGCCGCCGCGTACCTGGCCGAAGAACTCGCGGCGGTCGGCGGGCTGAGCCTGCTGCCGGGACCGGAAGGGACGACGCGGCACAGCAGGCACCTCGGCATCGTGCGCTACACGCGGGCGGAGTTCGGCGGTCGTTCCAAGGCCGACTTCATCGCGGCGATGGCGGCCGAGGGCGTCCCGCTGGACGCCGGATACCGGTCGCTGTCCCGCGAGGCCGCCCTCCGCCCGTACGCGGGCGGGGCGTCCTGCCCGGCGGCCGAGGCCGCCGAAGACTCGGTGGTCTGGCTCCGGCAGAACCTGCTGATGGCGGACGACGACGCGCTCGCCGACATCGTGTCCGCCGCGGCCAAGGTCAGGCACGAGTTTCGGACTCAGCCGGAAATGATGTGACCGAAAGACTCGATGGCGCGAAGGGCGTCCGCCTGCGGCATCCCGGGCGGCTGGACGCGCAGCACGACCCCGTCCGCGCCCATCGCCGCGTAGTGCTCCAGCCGCTCCGCGCACTGGCCGGGCGAGCCGATCACGCTCCGGTCGACGATCTCGTCCCAGCCCTGCGCGTAGCGGCCCGCGTCCGAGGACGTGCGCTTCCAGCCCGTGTACGCGTCGTACAGGTCGCGCAGCGGGGCCTCCAGCGTCTTGCGCGCCTCCTGCGACGTCTGCGCGCAGTAGCCCTCGCGGCAGACGATCACCTCGGCGCCGAGCGTGCCGGGGCCTCGCTCGTACGCGCGGTACGCCTCGATCTTCCCGGGGAGGTCGGCGTTGAGCTCGTTGAACGAGGTCGTCCAGCCGTCGCACATGCGCGCCGTCCGCTCCAGCACGGCCGGGACCCGGCCGCCGTTCCAGAGCCTCGGGCGCGGCCCCTGGACGGGACGCGGGGCGAGGAACGCCTCCTCGACCTGCGTGAACCTCCCGTCGAACGTCACCTTGTCCTCCGTCCACAACCGGGTGAGGAGCTCCACGCACTCCTCGAAACGGGCGACCCGCTCGCGCTGGGCGACGCCGAAGAGGGCGAACTCCTCCGGCCGGTAGCCGAGCACGAACCCGGCCGTCAGCCGCCCGCCCGACAGCACGTCGATGTGCGCGAGCGTCTGGGCCAGCACGACCGGGTGGTAGAACGGCGCGACGATCCCGGCGGTGGCCAGCCCGATGCGCTCGGTGTGCGCCGCGATCCAGGTCAGCGAGGTGAGGATCTCGTGATAGCCGGGCCGGTGCAGGTGGCGCTCGCCCAGCACGACCCATTCGAAGCCGGCCTGTTCGGCGAGCCGTGCCTGCTCGACGGCGTCGTCCAGGGACGGGCGGTCCGCCGCGTCACCGTACAGGTTCAGATACAGGCCGAGGCGCATGGGGCCGCCCTCCAGTCGTCGGTGGCATTGACATCGACCGAGCACGCTACTTACGGTCTAGACCGTAAATCATTTGCCCTCTCATTGCGACCCCAGCAGAGGAGTCAGCCTTGAGCGTCGCCCTCCCCCGGCCCGGCGAGCGCCCGTCCGCGACCGGGGGCCCGATCACCGCGATCCGCACGCGCGTCGTCCGGGCCCCCTACCGCCGCCCGTTCCAGATCAGCAGCGGCGTCAGCACGGAGCTGATCAGCCTGGTGGCGGAGGTGGAGACGGCGGACGGAGCGATCGGCGTCGGCGAGACCTCGCCGATGACCGCCTACACGGGCGAGACGCTGGCGGGCGTCGCCGCGGCCGTCGAGGAGCACCTGAGCCCCGCCCTGATCGGCCTCGATCCCCTCGACCGGGCCGGGGCGCATGTCGCGATGGACGTCGCGCTGCGCGGCCAGCACGTCGCCAAGGCCGCCCTCGACATCGCGCTGCACGACCTGGCCGGGCGGCTCGCCGGATGGCCGGTCACCGCGCTGCTCGGCGGCCGGGTGCGCGAGCGCGTCCCGATCGCCTGGGTGGTCGGCCTCGGCACGCCGGACGAGATGGCGGCGGAGGCCGCGGACTACGCCGGGCGCGGGTTCCGGCACATCAAGGTCAAGGGCGGTCACGACCCCGAGCGCGACCTCGACCTCGTGCGCACCGTCCGGGCCGTGCTGCCCGCCGACGCCGAGTTGTGCCTGGACGCCAACGAGGGCTACGACCTCTCGGCGCTGCCCGTGCTGGCCAGGATGGCCGAGGCCGGGCTCTCCCTGCTGGAGCAGCCGCTGCCGCACTGGGACCTGGGGGGGCTGGCCCGGCTCCGCGAGCGCCTGGACGTCCCGGTGATGGTGGACGAGAGCATGCAGTCGCCGCAGGACGCGCTGGAGATCGTGCGGCGCGGCGCCGCCGACGTGCTCAACATCAAGATCCTCAAGGTGGGCGGGCTGCACCCCGCCCTGCGGATCGCGGCCATCGCGGAGGCGGCCGGGCTGGCGGTCAAGGTCGGTTCCATGCCGGAGCTGGGCGTGGCGACGCTGGCCGCGCTGCACCTGGCCTCCGCGCTGCCGGGCGCCACCGTACCCGCGGACCTGGTGGGGCCGCTGCTGGTGCGGGAGGAACCGCTCGCGCCCTCGGTGTTCACCGCCGTCGACGGATGGGTGGACGTCCCGACCGCCCCCGGCCTCGGCCACGACCTGTGACCCGGAACGGAGACCCGACGATGCACGCCCTCGTCGACCGGCTGCGCGGCACCCTCCTGCCCGCCGTGGTGACCCCGATGGACCGGCAGGGCGTCGTGGACCACGACGCCCTCGCGGCGTACGCCGGCCGGATCGCCGCGGAACCGATCGGCGGCGTGGCCGTGTGGGCCCACACCGGGCGCGGGCTCCACCTCTCCGCCGACGACCGCGCCAGGGTGCTGACGACGTGGCGGCTGGCCACCGCGGCGCCGATCGTGGCAGGCGTCGGCGTTCCGCGCTCGGTCTCCGCCCCGACCCTGGCCGCGGCCTCGGACGCGACGGTGGCGATGGCGGTGCGGGCGGCGGAGCTCGGTGCGGACGCCGTGATGGTCTACCCGCTGGCCGCGCTCCGCGAGGAGCCCGACGGGCACGACCAGGCCGTGCGGCTGCACGAGCGAGTGGCCGCCGAGAGCGGACTGCCGCTCGTCGGGTTCTATCTGCACGCGGAGGCGGGCGGCTACCCGTACCCGCCCGAGTTGATCCGCGACCTGCTGGCGCTCCCCGCGATGCTGGGCGTGAAGACGGCGACGCTCGACAGCGCCATCGGATGCCAGGAGGCGATCTGGGCGGGCCGCGGCACCGGCAAGCTGTCCATCACCGGAGAGGACCGCATGTACGGGCCCTCGTTCATGTGGGGCGCCGACACCGCGCTCGTCGGCATCGCCGCGGCACAGACCGAGCTGAGCGCACGCGTGCTGCGGGCCTGGACGGGACATGACCACGCGGCGTTCGTCGAAGCCTCCAATCGGCTCGACCGGTTCGCGGCGGCGACGTTCTACGCGCCGATCGAGGGATACGTGCAGCGCATGCTGTGGGCGGCCGTCTGGGAGGGGCTCATCCCCGAGGCCGCGGCGCACGACCCGTACGGCCCCGCGCTGCCGCCCTCGGAACGCGACCGGGTGATCGCCTGCCTGGAGGACCTGCGCGCCACCGCGGCGCACTGACCAGCCGGATCCGGCGCGGGAACGGGCGGCGGGAGGCGCAGTGGGCGCCCTGCCGCCCGTCTCCGGCCGGACGCTATGCCGCCGGAACCGTGTCGATCGTGCCCGCGGAGCCCGGCGAACGGGCCCGCCTCTTACGCGAGCCGGGCGTGCACGCGGCGCACCGCGCGGGCGATCGCCTCCACGTGGTCGGCCGTGTAGCCCTCGTTCCAGTGCAGGATGACCAGCGTCCGGTCGATGAGCCGCTCCGCGCTCGGGCAGAGCCCGGCCGGATACGACCGGCCCTCCAGCGGGAAGCGCGAGGAGCCGTAGACGGGCTCGGCCGCGAGCGCCGGATTGGCGTACAGAGGGCGCTCCAGATATCCCGCGACCGCCGGGACGCCCTCCGCGGCGAGCTCCTCCGCCCAGACGCGGTTGCCCGGGTCGTCCGGCACCGTGAACGGGAACAGCCACCACGCGTGCCCCTCCGGATCGGGAAGGCCGATTCCGGTCAGGTCCCGGAGCGAGGACAGGAGCTGCCCGGCCCGTTCGGCGCGGCGGGCGACGACCCCGGCGGCCTTGGCGAGCTGGGCGCGCGCCACCGCGGCCACGAGCTCGGTCATGCGGTAGTTGAGGCCGAGCGACAGGTGCAGCCGGCCGATCGTCCGGTCCCAGCCCTTGTCCATGAACAGCCGCATGCGCCGGGCCAGCTCGTCGTCATCGGTGCAGCACAGACCGCCGTCGCCTGCGGTGATGTGCTTGTACTGCTGGAAGCTGAAGCAGGCGATGTCGCCGACCGTGCCGAGCAGGCCACCCCCGGGGGTGGTGCCGAGCCAGGCCTGCGCGCAGTCCTCGATGAGGAGCAGGCCGTGCCGGTCGGCGACCGCGCGGAGCCCGGCGAGGTCGGCGGGCGCGCCGAAGAGGTGCACCGCGATGATCGCCCGGGTGCGCGGCGTGACCGCCGCCTCGGCCGCGGCGGGGTCCAGGTTGCCGGTGGCCGGATCGACGTCGGCGAAGACGGGCACGCCGTTCTGCGCGAGGATCGGCGCGACGGTTCCGAAGTCGGAGATGGGGGTGGTGATGACCTCGTCCCCGGGGTCGAGGCGGACCGCCGCGACGGCCAGGTGCAGCGCCGCCGTGCCCGAACTCGACGCGATCGCCGCGCGGCGGCCGTACAGCGCGGCCATCTCGGCTTCGAGGGCGCGCGCCTCGGTGCCGAAGGTGCTGCACAGCACGGCGCTGTCGAGGACGCGCAGCACCGCCCGCCGCTCCTCGGCTCCGATCGTCCGGCCGCTCGGACCCAGCGCATCGGGGAACCGCTCGCCGTCCGTGCCCATGCCTCTCCCCGTCCTCACGTCCCACCTATTTTCGGTCTGGGCCGAAAGTTATTTCACCCTAGGATGTCCGTCAAGAGGCCGAGCCAGGAAGGAACGAAGCCCGACGGGGGTGCACTAACCTGAACGGTTGAGGGCTGGACCTAAATAGAGGAGCCGAGAGTGCCCATCACCATCGGGGTCGTGGGTCCCGAAGACCTGGTCCACCGCGCCGTCGCGGTGGGCTCTGAGATGGGCGGCGCCGTCATGACCGGCCTCCCCTACCGGCACGAGGGCGAGGCCGTGGAGGTCGTCGCGACCGCCCCCGAGGAGGTCGACGCGTTCCTGTTCACCGGCGTGGTCCCTTACACCCTGGCCACCGCCGCGGGCGTGGTGACGCGGCCCTCGATGTACGTCTCCTATGACGGCGCGACACTGCTTCGGGCACTGGTGGAGCTCCTGCGCCTGGGCCACGACGTGACGCGCGTGTCGGTCGACACCCTCCGCCGCGCCGAGGTGCTGGAGACCCTCACCGAGGCCAAGCTGCCGACCGACCAGGTCCAGGTGCTGCCCTACAAGGCAGGCCTCACGTCAGAGGACATCGTCGCGTTCCACCGCAACGCGCGCGACCGGCACGGCACCCGGGTGGCCATCACCTGCCTGGGCTCCGCCTACAACGTGCTGGAGCCCCTGATGCACACGGTGCGGCTGGCCCCGTCGCGCTTCTCGATCCGCTCCACCATCCAGGCCCTCATCCTGACCGCGGTCGGGCAGCAGGTCGGCGACGCCCAGGTCGCGCTGGGCCTGATCGAGCTTCCCGGCCCGGACGACACCCTGGCGGCCGACGTGGTGACGCTGGGCGGCAGCCTCGCGCCGCTGCCCGGCGGGCGCCACCTGATGGTGACCACGCGCGGCCTCCTGGAGCAGGCCACCGAGCAGTTCACCCGGCTGCCGCTACTCGACCGGCTCGCCGCCCGGCACCCGAGCGTGCACATCGGCTTCGGCATCGGCCGCACGGCGGCGGAGGCGGAGTCCCTGGCCAAGCGGGCCCTCGGCAGGGCCGCGGCGATCGGCGCCTCGGTGGGCGTGGTCGCGATGGCCGACGACGTCGACATCGTGATCGAGCCCGCCGACGGCGACGAGCCCCCGGCCGAACGTGGCGTCGAGAGCCTGCCGCTGCTGGCCCGCCGCGTCGGCCTCAACGCCCAGACGCTGGCCCGGCTTCGCGAGCTGGTCGCAGACCGGCCGGACGGCCTGACCGCGCACGACGTCGCCGAGCACCTGGACGTGCAGCAGCGTACGGCGCGGCGCGTGCTCAAGCGCCTGGAACGAGCCGGGATCGCCACGCCGATCGGCAGCCAGCAGCAGGGCCGCACGGGCCGCCCACCGACCGTTTACCGCGTGAACCTCTAACACCGGCTCACCGGTTTCCTTTTACTCCGGCGCCCGGCCCTTAGTGCCCGCCCCCGCGCAGGCCGTCGCCCGGTGCGTCGCGAACAGCCGCTGCTGACGCGGGCGCGGACCGGGAGCCATGCCGGTCAACCGGCCCCGGTCGGTGGAGCAGGCATGCAACCGCCAGGTCGCCACAACGGGCCGAGTCCAGGATGACCTCGAAGGCCGGCCCGGACAGTGAAGGAGCTCAACGCGGAGTGGTACGAGGGTTGCGATCGCTAGTTGTTTCAGTCATAGTTGAAATAACTAGCCACCTCAATCCGGAGCAAGCTGTGGAACACGTGACTTTCAACAGCCTCGGCACCCGCTGTGCGGGCGATCTCTACCTGCCCGAGACGAGCGGCCCGGTCCCCGGGCTGGTGCTGGGGCACAGCGGGGTGATGGTCAAAGAGGCGCTGGCGTTCTTCGCGCCGTACTTCACCAAGGCCGGCTTCGCGGTGCTGGCCATCGACTACCGCACGGTCGGCTCCAGCGAAGGCGAGCCGCGCGGCCTGGACTACCCGGAGCGGCAGGTGGAGGACTTCCGCAGCGCGGTGTCCTACCTGCAGACCCGTCCCGAAGTGCAGCCGGAGCGAATCGGCGTGTGGGGGGTGAGCGTCGGCGGCTCGGTGGCCACCCAGGCAGCCGTGCTCGATCGGCGCATCAAGTGCGTCGTCGTGCAGAGCCCCAGCGTGTGGAACGGATGGCGGTACCTGGAACGCCTCCGGGGCCGTGCTGGTGTCCACGCGCTTCGCGACCGACTGCAGCAGGACTGGCAGCGGCGTTACGAAGGCGGGCAGAGCGCTCGCGTGCCGCACCTGACGCTGGAGGGCGACAGTGTGAAGGACACGCCGGACATGTCGACCCGCCTGTTCCCCGCCTACCGCAATGAGAAGACCCTCGACTCTGCCGAGCACCTGCTCACCTTCGCGCCGGAGAACCTCATCCACCGGCTCGCGCCGACCCCCCTGCTGATGATCGCCAACGGCGGCTGGGACCCGTACCACATGCTCGAAGAGGCGCAAAGCGCCTTCGCCAGAGCGGGCGAGCCCAAGCGGCTCGCGGTGCTGCCCTACGACGTGCTCGGCCTCTACACCGGCCCGGGCCTGGAGGAGGCGATGGCGCTCGCGATCGACTGGTTCGACCTCTACCTGCGCAAGACCAGGCTCCCGGGCATCACCCCGACACCCACCTATGAGTCGGTGGCCGCCATGACAGAGTGACCGCCACACGATCAACAACGGAGGTTCGACGATGAGCGCTGAGGAACAGCAGGACCGGTTGCTCCGCTGGGTGGAGCGGGTGGCCGCCTTCTGCGTCGAGGAGTGGGGGCTGCCGCCCATCACCGGACGCATCCTCGGCTGGCTCATGATCTGCGATCCGGCGGAGCAGTCCGCCGGGCAGATCGCGGAGGTCATCCAGGCGAGCCGCGCCTCCCTCACCTCGAACATGCGGTTTCTCACGGCCATCGGCCTGGTCAAGAAGGTGAGAAGGCCGGGCGATCGCGTCTCCTACTACCGCATCGAAGACGACGCCTGGCAGAAGGTCATCCAGCGCAAGCTCGAAAGCCTGAGCGCGTTCGGTGAGATCGCCGACGAAGGGATCGACATCGCGGGCGGCGAGAGGCACCGCACCGAGCGCATCAAGGCCGCCCACGAATCCCTGACGTGGCTGCAGAACCTCGCGGCCCGTCATCCGCTACGCCGTTAAGGAAGCCCCATGCAACGCTGGCAACCCAAGCTCGGGCTGATCCAGGAAACACTGCTGCTTACCCTCCACGCCAGAGCCCTGGACGCCGGACTGCCCAGCCCGATCCTCGGCGACACGCTTTCCGCCGACCTGGCCGGCAAGATCGACTACGACTTCGACAAGCTGAAGGTCAAGCCCAGCCTCGTCCTCACCACCGCACTACGCGCCAAGAAGCTCGACGACGTCGTCCGCTCCTTCATCGAAGCCCACCCCGGATGCGTGGTGCTCGACCTGGGCTGCGGCCTGGACACCAGGATGCTGCGCTGTGATCCCCCGCCCGGCGTCGACTGGTACGACATCGACTTCCCCGCAGTGGTCCACCTCAGGGCCGACTGCCTGCCCGGCCGCTCCCACCTGGTCGGAGCCGACCTCACCACCTCCGACTGGCTCACCGCCATCCCCGGCGACCGGCCAGCGATGATCGTCGCCGAGGGGCTGCTCCCCTTCATGCCCGGCGACTCCTTCCAGGAGATGACCCGCGCGTTGGCCGGCCATTTCCCTTCGGGCGAGCTCGCGCTCAACGGCTACACCCGCTTCGCCGCCTGGGCCATGAAGTACCACCCGACCATCAAGGCCCTCGGCATCAAAGCCGCCCAGGGCTTCGACGACCCACGCGAACCAGAGTCCTGGGACGCCGGCCTCGAACTGATCGAAGAGCAGATCCTCACCCGCGCACCCGAAGTAGCCCGATTCCCGCAACCCCTACGCGCGCTCACCCGTCTCACCGCCCGCAGCACGGCCCTGTCTCGGCAAGGAGCCCGCATTCTCCGCTACCGATTCTGAGCGGCGACGGTGGTGACAAGCGACGCGTTGAGACCGGCTGCGATGGCGTCCTCGCGGCGTAGGCCGCGAGGACGAGTACTGCCGCCCCGCGCACCACAAGGCCGACACTGCCGAGCTTGCACCCACCCAGACGCTGGGCGGTGAGGCGCCGTCGCCGCCACTGCCGAGGAGGCCGGCGCGGAACGGCTTCTGGAGGTCGCCGAAGCCGTCATCGCCTTGGTCACCCCCTCGGTGCCCTACCGGCCAAGCTCTTCGCCAGCGAGTTCTACGCAGCCTCGCCAGCGGTCAAGCCGTGGCCATCGCTGTCCAGCAAGGCGAGGTCGCACTCGAATTCGCCGGTCTGGCCGGCTCGTCTAGAGCCAGCCAGCGTCGCGGGAGATGCGGATGGCGTCGATGCGGTTGCGGGCTCCGACCTTGCCGATCGCGTTCGAGAGGTAGTTGCGCACGGTGGCCTGCGACAGCGACAGCTCGCTGGCGATCTGGGTCACCGGCACGCCGGTCGCGGCGACGCGCAGAACCTCGGTCTCGCGGACGGTGAGGGGGCTGCTGCCGGTTTCGAGGGCGGCGGCGACGAGGTCGGGGTCAATGACCCGTTCGCCCCGGGCGATGCGGCGGATGCCGTCGGTGAGGGTCTGGGCGGGGGCGTCTTTGACGATGAAGCCCTGGACGTGGACCTTCAGCGCCCTCAGGAGGTTGCCGGGCTGGCTGAGCCCGGTGAGCACAAGGGTGCGGCAGCCGGGCAGCTTGTCATGGAGATGCTCAGCCGCCGTCAGCCCGTCCAGTCCGGGCATGTCGATGTCCAGCACCGCGACGTCGGGCCGCACGCGCAGTGCGGTGGCGACGACCGTGTCCCCGCGCTCCAGTTCGGCGACGACCTCCATATCGTCCTCCAGCGTCAGCAGCGCGACGAGCGCACTGCGGATCATGTGCATGTCCTCGGCGATCAGGACGCGGATCACGTGGCCTCCTCGGGGACCTCGACGCGGAACCGGAACCGTCCGTCGCGGACCGTGGCCGACACTGTTCCCGAGACCGCCCGGGCCCGTTCGGCGACACCGCACAAGCCCGAGCCGTGCTCGGCGGTCCCGCGGACACCGTCGTTGATGATCTCCAGCCGTACCGTGCCCTGATGGCGCGACAAGCTGATGGCGCAGGAATGGGCCTGGCTGTGCCTCAGCAGGTTGGTGGTTCCTTCGCGGATCGCCCAGGCCAGTGCACTCTGGACGGGAACCGGAAGAGCCGGCAGTTCGGCCACGTCCAGGCGGGTGTGGACTCCCGCGGCTCCGAGCAGGGCGGCCGCCCCGTCGAGCTCAGTGCTCAACGACACGGCGTGCTCGTCACGGGCGATGGCGCGCGTGTCGCGCAGCGCCTCCCGGGCCACCTCGGTCAGGCTTTCGATCTCGGCGCCGGCCGCGGCGGGGTCCTTGGCGAGCAGCCGCAGCGCCAGGTCGCCCTTCAGGGAGATCGCCGACAGGCTCTGGCCGAGCAGGTCGTGCAGGTCGCGCGAGAGCCGCACGCGTTCCTCCCCGACGGCGCTGGCGGCCAGCTCAGTCCTGGTGGCGTACAGCTCGTTCACCAGCTGCACCAGCCGCGTCCCGCCGATCAGCGCACCCGCGTACATGGCGGGCATGGCGACGCTGTAGACGCCGATGACGACGGCCAGCGTGGTCGTGGACCCGGGCAGGGACATCGCGCCCAGCACGCCGACCAGCTCGGTGATGAGCAGCTGTACGCCTGCCACTACCCATTTGGCCCGGCCGCGCAGCAACATCGCCGAGGCGATGACGAACATGCCCAGCGCCTCCCAGTCCTGCCCGAACCACAGCAGCGGGACGTTGGCCAGAAGGACAAGCGCGGTGAGGGTCCAGGGCCATCCCCTCGGCAGCTCTCCGCGAGCGGCATGCAGGCTGTGCCGCAGCTGCAGGGCTCCGATGGTGGACGCCAGCGGGACGGCGAGGAGCGGGCTGTGCCGTGTGCCCTCGCTCAGGCCGACCGTCGTGTAGAACGGCGCCTGGGCGGTCCACAGCACGATGAGCGCGACCAGGGGCCAGTGGGGGCGCCGCATCACCCAAGCCGGCGGGATCATTCCGCTCACGCGGCCACCTCGATCGTCTCGGCCGAGTCGTCGGTGCGCAGTTCCAACTGGACCCGGCCACCGTGGGAGGAGACCGTGATCACGCACGCGCGGGCCGTGCGGTCGCGCAGCAGGCGGGTGACCGTGGAGCGCAGGGCCGCTCGCGGCCGATCGCCGATCGTCGCCTGGATCGGGCCCCGCGGCAGGTCCAGGCGAGTCGTGATGCCCGCGACCGACAGCAGCGCGGCGGCGGTCTCCAGTTCGGCGCGTAGCGAGGGCCGCCGATAGCCCCGCACGCGCTGTCTGGCCTCGGCGAGGGTGGCCCTGGCGTCCTCGGAGAGCCGGGTCATCTCTGCCTCGAGACGGTCTTGATCACTCTGCGCGAGCAGTTCGCGGCTCCGTTCTCCCCGGGCGGCGATCGCCGCCAGCGCGGAACCGAGCGTGGAGCCCAGGTCGTCGTCGATCCGGCGGCGTTCCTGCGCGACCGCCTGCTGGGCCAGCGCCTCACGGGCCGACTGCAGGCGGATGAGCGCCGCGGCCAGCCAGACCAGCAGGAGCAATGCCGTACTGCCGCACATCAGGGTGAACCACACCCATGGCGCCTCCGTCAACGCCAGCCCCATCGCGTAGCCCACAGGGGCAGACGCCAGGACCAGCGCGACACTCACCGCGTAAGACCAGCGGCTGGGCAGTACCAGGACCGCCGATACGATCAACGCCACATAGGCCCGCACCCACGTGGCCCCGGCCAGCGGTGTCGCCCCGAGAATCACGACCGCCATGGCCGCCAGCGTCCAGAGCCCGGCCGGCGGTCGGGCGCCACGGGCCGCGTGCCAAAGATGACGCAGGTGAAGCGGTAGATAGGCCGCGGTCGCGGCCAGGCTCCAGAGCGCTGCGCGGGTGCCGCCCGGATAGCCGAAGGCGAGAGCCACCTGCAACGTGGGGAACAAAGCGCTGCAGGCGACCGCGCCGCCCGGCGCCAGTCGGACGACGCGGTCGAGATGCCAGCGCTGCTCGTACCCGTCCACCACCTGGCCTCCCGTCGCGGACGACCAGGGTAGGGGCTGCGGCAGAACGGCGACGTCCACTGATGACCAGAGCCGGGCGGATATGAGCGGAAAGCTCATCAGGCGACGGACGCCTCGTATCGCAGCACGACACTGTCGGAGCCGTCGAGCCTGCGGACTCCCGCGAGGTTCAACCGGCCCGACGCGCCGGTGAACAGGGGCGTGCCCGCGCCCAGCGCCGCGGGGCCGACGACCAGGTGCAGTTCGTCTACCAAGCCAGCCTGAAGGAGCGCGTTCCAGGTGATCCGGCTGCCGAAGGTCACCAGGTCGCCTTCGGTCTGCTGCTTGAGCTCCTTGACCCGGGACTCCGCCTCTCCCCGCCCGATCACCGTGGTCTGCTCCGACCAGGGTGCGATGTCGTCACCCGTCAGAGAATCGGAGATCACGTTCACCTTGATGCGCCCGTAGATTCCGCCGAACTCCTGGTTCACCGTCGAGGCCTCGGGGTTGCCCGCCTGGGCGGGCCAGAACCCCATGAACATCCGGTACGAGTCGGCGCCGAGCAGCAGGGCCTCGGCCGCCCGCAGACGTTCCAGGTTGTAGGCGTCGAACGCGGCGTCCATCTCCAGTACGAGCGGGTTGCCGTCGTTGTCGGCGTAAAAGCCGTCGAGAGACATGATGTTGCAGACCACCAGCCTGGCCATGGGGGTACTCCTTGCAATGAGGTTTCCTGGTCCCCGTACCTTCGCCGCAATCACGGCCGGTCAGTAGATGCAAATGTCACCAGGAGCACCGTGAATCTCGCTGACCAAGCTCGCCGGGGGCTGCGGTCTCCCAGGCCCGCGCCGTCTCTGACGTCTCCAGCCGAGGTGAGCGGTCAGTCTCCAACTCGCCGTGGCACGTGCGCCAACTCGTCCCAGCCTGGCTCGTTACCCGCAGCAAGGGCGCGGTGGCTGGTGTCCGGGTCGGGGTGCCGCGACCATCTGGCCGGAATGGAACGCTTAGCCGCCTGCCGCAGGTCAGGGATGTGCTGCAGCCGATCAGGTTCTCCGCGAGATGACCATGATGTATTCGCAGGGGGCGTTCGTTCGGTTGGCGAAGCCGTGCTCTGCGTCGGCTTGGACGAACAGGGAGTCGCCTGTGTTCAGGGTCTCGCTGATCCCCCCGATCGCGACGGTCAGGGTGCCTTCGAGCACCACGATCTGTTTCTCCGTACCGGGCGGATACGCGGGCAGCAGCCCGGTCGAGACCTGCGCCGGAAGATAGTGGACGATCACCTCGGCTCCTCCCGCGCCCGGGGCCGCCGACACTATGTGCCGCTCGAAGCCGGTCTCCGGGTCACGGAAAACGGGACGGTCCTTCTTGCGCAGGGCGATGGCCACACCTGACACGGCAGCGGTCGGTGCACCGATCAGGTCCGACAGCGACGCGTCGAGCGCGTGGGCGATCCTGGACGCCACGCCGATCGTCGGGCTCTTCTCACCGCGCTCGACCTTGGACAGCATCGCCCGGCTGACCGACGACTGTGCGGACAACTGCTCCAGCGTCAGGCCCGCCTCCTCGCGACGGCGCCGCACGTTACCGCCGAACGCGCCGGCCAGGTCATCACCGTGCTGTGATTCGGCCGCGTCTCTGTCCTGCTCGACCACTGTGCTCCTCAATCGACGAGTACCTCGCCGCCGCAGTGTATGGTTTCTTCTAAAGAAGACATGAGTCTTCTATCGGAGACGCACGTCGTGCGCCCTACATGACAGAGGTTCCATGCGTTTGATCTCGAGTGGCCGGCACCACGCCACCTTCGCATTCGGCGACCTGCAGGTGGTCTCGTTGCGAGACGGGTACATCGACATGCCACCGACACGGCTCCGCGACGAGGAGGGGCGCCCGCTCGACGAGCTGCCGGCCGCCGTCCCCCTGGCCGACGACAACCTGCGGCTGTCGGTCAACGCCTTCTTCGTCACCGACGGCACGCGATCGGTTCTCATCGACACCGGTGCGTCCGACGTCTGGCACGACCCCACCATGGGATTGATCTACGACGCGCTCGACGAAGCGGGAATCGATCGTGCGCAGATCACCGACGTGGCCATCACCCACAAGCACGAAGACCATGTGAGCGGCCTGATCACACCGAACGGTTCGGAGGCGTTCACCGCACTCGAGCGTGTATGGATCGGCGCGGGCGACGCCTCGGTGTTCACGGGGCGGCTCCAGCCGATCCGTGACAGGGTCGTGCCGGTGGCGGAGAAGGTCGCGATCAACGAATGGGCCACTGCGGTCCCGACACCGGGCCACACACCCGGTCACACCGTCTACGACATCAGGAGCGGCACCGGTCACCTTCTCGTCTGGGGCGACACCGTTCACGTTCCCACGCTTCAATTCGAGCAGCCGAACGTCTCCTGGGAGCTCGACGGCGACCAGTCCCAGGCCCGCGCCGCGCGAGGGGCGCTCCTCGATCAACTGACCCGACCACACCACTTCGTGGCCGGCGCCCACCTCGACTCCCCCGGCATCGCCCGCGTAACCCCCTCCGGCGACGGTTATGCGCTGGAATACCTCGCACCACCGATCGGCTGATCGAGCCTCTCGGCTCCCGGCCGCACTCGCGATGGCGGGGTCCGATTCATGTCCGAGCAGACCAGGCCGGGAGCCGACGCCGTGGTCGCCGACCTCAAACGCCGACCGCCCCGCAAGGTCAGGCTGGGCGGGCCGAAGTTGCTGCTCGGCGTGCCATTGATGGTCTTCCAGGAAATCGCGGCAGCTGATCCGGTGATGTGGGGCGCGGTCGCAGGTGGTGACGGTGCCGCCGGGCTGGACGGTGGAGGTTGCCGCCTCGCGGGTCATGGCCAGGTAACGCACGGCTCGTTGGTCATGGGACAGGCGGGGCGGCACGCAGCAGCACGTCCCGCCATGCGCGGATGAGCGCGAAGCCGAAGTCGGTGAACGCCGTGCCGTATCAGCGGGCCTTCCCGGGCGATCAGACGGTGCGACGTAGCAGCGCTGAACGCCTCCAGACGATCCAGGTGACCTGCCAATCGCGCCGGGCCAAAGCAGGACGTGGGGCCACCCCGGGCGCCCGGCCTGTTGGGCATGCCGCCAAACAGACGACAGCTCAACCCGGCTGGTGGACCTGAGGGAACATGCAGCGAGCACGCAACCCACCTTCAACCACACAGAGTGTCCCGGGGGGTCAGAAGCCGCCCCAGCGAACATACCCAGAAAGTGAGTCGTCCGCCCGAAGCACCGAGGCCGCTGAGCCTTGCGGGGTCAGCACAAGCTTCCAGTCGCCATCCCACCTCACGGTCGTAGTCATGGCTGTATGTCCGCCGTGCGCCGGGTCGCGCGACACCGTTCCGATCACTGCATTCTGCGTGGTGTACGAGACGATCCGGAAGCCCGCAATCTGCGCCGCCTCCGCAGCCGGTACGACCTGGTGAGACCCCCGCGTCTGCGCATAGGTCGCCTTGCCCGCGTCCGAAGCAACCTGCTGTCTCAGGATCTTCTGCCAACCAGCCGCCCGCTCGAGTCGCACCCTGATTTGGACCGCGGCCATCAGTGCCCCACTGGGCGTGTGCGTGTAGCAACGCGCGACTTCTCCTTGGACCGTCATTGGCCCGGCTGACGGAGAGAACGGCACTGCAACGCCCTTGAAACGTTTCCAGAAAACCCCCGCGGGCGCCTTCCGGGGGACGCTCCGTTCGATGTCATTTTCGTTGAGAGAACATGCGCGGATATTTGCACCACTCGTGGGCGGACGTATGGGGCTCGTCGTCACAGCCTCCGTCTCCTCATTCCCCTTCTCACCACAACCGGCAGCGACCAAGACGCCAAGGCCGACGACGGTCGCCAGACAAGTCTTTCTGAACATGTGAGCGTCCATTTCGCAACGTGGACCGGAATGGTCGAATCGACATGCTAGAGCATTTGACCGGGCGGCGGTGGCGAGGCGGGAGGGCCTCGTTGCAATGTTTGGTTAGGCCAGGCCGCCGGCCGGGATCCGATATCGACATGTAAGGCGCTGGTCTTTGCCGGGCGAGGCGACGCCCACGTGCGCGTTCCTACCACTCCTGCCTGTACTGGCGGGTAGGTACTCGTTAGGCATGACGAAACGCCTGGGAGATGTTGAGGCCGGCAGACCCCCCCACCGGGCCGCGCCCTCGCTGATCAGGCAGGCGCGAGTAGGGTTCGGGCAGCTCGCGGCGGCGCTGTTCCAGGCGGCGTTCGCGAATCCACGCGGCGACCGCGCGGCCTCGCTCCTGGAACAGTTCCCCTGGCGTCCTCGCAGAGAGGCCACACCCTCAGCCATTTGCTTCTTGGGGGCGCGTCGCGTGGGCGGCCGGTGGCCGCAGGTGGCATTGACCTGAGTCCCGGGAACGCGGAGCAGGGCGGGTGATATCAGGGCAAAGGTACGGTTGCGCCGTGACATCGGTGACTCTCGTGCCCCAGACGCGGACCATGAGCGGCGAGGAGCTCTCGGCTGGCGATGCCTGGACCACCCTGCGCGAGTACGGCGTGTGGCGCCTGGCCCGGGACTCCTGGATCCGGTTCAGGTACGGGGATGGCATGAGCCATTCCAGGGCGCTGGCCTTCCAGATGTGCCTGTCGATCGTTCCCGGTGCCATCGCCCTGGTCGGGCTGAGCTCGGTCGCCCACCAGGAGCAGTTGGGCCAGGTGATCGAGCTGACGCTGAGCCGACTGGCCCCCGGCGGGGACACCGATGCCGTCCGGGAGGTGCTCGGCGAGCAGCGGCGGAGCCGCGACGCGCTGGCCCTGTGGCTGGGGCTCGCCACCGCACTGGCGTCCCTGACCAGCACGATGGCTCAGATCGAGCGCGGCGCGAACCGGATCTACGGCATGAAACGCGACCGTCCGTTCCACCGCAAGTACGGCAGAGCGGCGATGCTGGCCGTCACGGCGGGCGCGTTCATGGTCTCCGGCTTCACGGTCATGGCCGGCGGCGACGCCATCGGAGGCGCTCTCGCCGAGGTCTATGGCTGGGGTGACGGTCTGCGCACCTCATTCGACCTGGGGCGCTGGCCGCTGGGCTTCCTGCTCGCGCTGGCCTCCACCTCGGTGCTGTTCCGCGCCTCTCCCCGCCGCAGGCAACCCGGCCACACGTGGTTGGCCTTCGGCGCGCTTGTCACCATGGCGCTCTGGACCCTGTTCACATTCTGCTTGGCGTTCTACACCGGCCAGCACACCACGTTCGGCAGCACCTATGGTCCGCTCACCGCGGTGATGGCGCTGCTGCTGTGGTCGTTCCTCAGTTCGATCGCGCTGTTCTTCGGCCTGGCGTCCGCCGCCCAACTGGAGGCCTACCGCGGGCGCTGCCCCGTCCCCGCCCCACCGGACCCTGGTCCGACCGCCGAAGAGGAACGCGAGCCACTGGTGGGCGCCGTCGGCTCGGCACTCATCACCTCGATCCGCGGCCTCATCGACCTGCTCAGGCGACTCCGGCTCCGCAAAGACCAGAACCCCTGAGGGTCCTGGGCCGGTTTGCTCCCCGCATTGCATCAGTTGCGACGTCATGGTGCGGCGCGCAACTGCGAGCCGTGCTCGTTGCGGGGTGGAGTGCCGAGCCGTCGAGAAAGTGGTGATGCCGTTCGTCGATACGCCGCTGACCGTTCCGAGGGGGCGCGCGGAGCCAGGGCCTTTGGGGGGCGGCGGGTCGCCGGTGTGGGCGGCCAGCGTGCGGCGGTCAATGTGCCCTCTCGACCATGGGAGCGCAGTACGCCATCACCACGCCAGGTCGTGGTGCGTCGGATCCTGCGGCACGTAGAGAGCGGTCGCGCTGTGTACGTCGCCGCCGCCGAACATGGTGTTCTCGAACGTCATCGTGCGCCTTCCGCGGAAAGAGGAAGAGGGATCCAGTCTCAGAGTCGGGCGCTCCTGCGGCGGGCCACGCCGGAGGAGGCCAGGCGGGTCATCGGGGACGCGCCGAGGTGAGGTTCTGTCTCCGGGCTCTCCCCAGGCGATCGGGTGGTTCGGGCGCAGGCCTTTCAGCTCCGGCGGCGCGCTCGGGGCGGTGGCCGTCGCCGGCCTGACGGCGGCCAACGCGCCGGCCCGGCGTCCACCGCGCACCGGCGCGGAGCTGAGCAGCCGGGTTCGGCTGCCGCCGCCGTTCCAGGTGCCGCTGCCGCTGCCGCCAGTGCTGAAGCCGGTCGCCACGACTGGCGGCATCGATCGGTACGAGATCACCCAGCGCGAGGTGACCGCGGAAGTCCTGCCCGGCGTGCGGACGCCGCTGTGGACCTACGAGGGCACTTCCCCGGACCGACGATCGAGTCGCGACGCGGACGGCCGGTCAGCGTGCGGCACCGCAACGAGCTGCCGGTGCCGACCGTCGTGCACCTGCACGGCGGCAGGACCCCGGCCGCCTCCGACGGATATCCGACCGACCTCGTCCTGCCGGACGGATGGCCGGACGCGGTCCAGGGCGGGCACGGGATGCACGGCATGTCGGGCGGCATGGGCGGCGCGCGGGGCATGCATGACCC
Source organism: Actinomadura sp. NPDC048021 (assembly GCF_040653135.1). Classification (NCBI taxonomy): domain Bacteria; kingdom Bacillati; phylum Actinomycetota; class Actinomycetes; order Streptosporangiales; family Thermomonosporaceae; genus Actinomadura; species Actinomadura sp. NPDC048021. Next base: position 307,950 of record NZ_JBEZJQ010000004.1, on the reverse strand, counting down.
GCGCGCGGTGCCGTCCCGGCTCACGCGGGACTACACCTTTCCGCTGGACCAGCGGCCGACGCTGCTCTGGTACCACGACCACCGGATGGACTTCACCGCCCCCGCGATCTGGCGGGGCCTCGCCGGGCTGCACATCGTGCCCGACGACGCCGAGGAGGCGCTCGGCCTTCCGTCCGGCCCGCGCGAGCTGCCGCTCATGATCGGGGACCGGGCGTTCCACGCCGACGGCACGCTCGCCTACCCCTCCCTCGACCCGGCGCTGCGCACGGAGCCGGGGGTGGAGGAGCCCTACCTCGCGGGCGTCCTCAGGGACGTGATCCTGGTGAACGGCGCGCCGTGGCCCGTGCACGAAGTCGATGCCGCCCGGTACCGGCTGCGCGTCCTGAACGCTTCGAACGCCCGGCACTACGAGCTGGAAGCGGTCGCCGAGGACGGCCGCCGGTTGGACCTGATCCAGGTCGGCGCCGACCAGGGGCTGCTCGCCGGACCGGTCCGCCACCGGTCGCTGCCGATCGCACCGGCCGAACGCTACGACGTGGTCGTCGACTTCTCCGGCATCCCAGTCGGCGGGCTGGTCAAGGTCGTCAACCGGCTGGGTTCCGGGCGGACCCGGGACGTGATGGCCTTCCGCGTCGCGCGCAAGGCCCCGGACGACAGTCGCGTCCCCCGCGTCCTGTCGACCGACCTGCCCACCTGGAGCCGGTCGGACGCCGCGCGGGTGCGTGACTTCTCCTTCCGCGCGGGTCGCATGAACGGCGGCCACGGATGGGTGATCGGCGGGAGGCCGTTCGACCCCGCCCGCACCGACGTCACCGTCCGGCTCGGCGACGTGGAGGTCTGGTGGCTGGTCGCCGACATCCACCACCCCGTCCACCTGCACCTGGTCGGATTCAAGGTGCTTTCGCGCAGCGGGAGGGCGCCACTGCCCCATGACGCCGGACTCAAGGACACCGTCTCCCTGCGGCCAGGCGAGTCAGTGGAAATCCTCACCCGCTTCGACGGCTATCGCGGCCGCTACCTCTTCCACTGCCACAACGCCGAACACGAGGACATGGGGATGATGGCCAACTTCGAAGTGCTCTGACCCCGCCCTCCACCTACAAGGAGCGTCATGCCCGAACACGCCGGAATCGTCATTATCGGCGCGAGCCTCGCCGGAGCCAAGGCCACGCAAGCCCTGCGGCGGGATCACGGCTACGACGGTCCGATCACTCTCGTCGGCGACGAAGTTCATCGGCCCTACGAGCGCCCTGGCCTGTCCAACCACAGCAGATCCGGCTGATCGCTCCGTCTGGTCACTATCGGGAAGCGTTCCGGTGCTCAAGAATCCAGGCGGCGATCTGTACGCGAGAGTTGAAACCCAGTTTGACGAGTATGTTCTCGACGTGGCCCTCCGCGGTGCGTTGAGCGACGACGAGCCTTGCGGCGATCTCTTTATTGCTCATGCCCTCCGCGACGAGCTGGGCGACTTCCAGCTCACGTCTTGTCAGTACGGAAGGAGTGCTGGGATCCGGCGGCTCGGCTTGCGTCTGCACGGGGCTATCTGGGTCCAGCGCATAGGCAATCGCCTCGTCGAAGTCAAGACCTGCCCCAAATCGAAAGGCCGTGGCGTACTTCTCATGCCGTAGAGCAGAACGCAATTGCCTTTCGCAAGTTTCGTGGGCAAGGGCATACGGCCGGAATTTCTCCAGAGACAGACCCAAGGACCGCCGGAGGGCGTCGGCAACGCCGAGCAGGCAAGCGGAGCGTTCGTACTGCTTCTGGGCGGAGGCAGCCCAAGCCAGCGCCTCAAAACTCCAGACGGGACTGTACCGATAGCCTATTACATAGTCTATGTGGAGACTGTCCTTGAACAATGCGCCGGCCTGTTCGATGTCACCGGCTCGCCAACAGTCGATACCGACGACCCATCGCCCCATGGAAATCTCGCCTGGGGCATCCGCGGATTCGGCCATCTTCAGGCACTCGGCGGCGAGATCAGCCGAGCCGTCACACCCGAGAAATGCTGCGGAAGTAGCCAGGTAGAAAGACGCGAAGAAGGCTTCGTTCACACTTCCGTTATCGGCAAGCTTTTTCTGGTTCTCGCGATACCAGTCGCGCGCTTCAGTCAACTCGCCTATTGCACGTGGGAGATCCCCGGTCAAGAAGGAGGCCCGCCCCAAGAGCAGCTTGAGAAGGGCCTGCGACCGACCATCGTCAGAATGTGCGATTTGCTCTCGACATTCATTCATCATGGGGAGGGCGACATCGATCTCCCCTTGCATCAGCGCGAAGGTCGCATCCACGGCCAACGCTTCGAATCTCGCCGGACTCGACCGTTTATTCTTCCGGAGCGCCTGGTCGAGCCAGTGACGGGCCTCGCTGTGAGCTCCATTGAAGACCCAGTATCCGTAGAGCTTGGTGGCGATGTCCAGGCTCGCCTCAGTCCGGTCGGTATCAGCCAAGGAAAAAGCCAGTGCGGCACGCAGGTTCGGCAGTTCCTGGCGCATCATGGCAAACCAATCACCCTGCCGCTGACTGAACCAATTAAGATTTGCCCGTTCGGCGAGTTGCCGGTAGTAGTCGCGGTGGCGGCGGCGATACGCCGTTTGCGCACCGCTTTCATCCAGGCGCTCTTGGCCATAATGGTTAAGAGTTTCAAGCAGTCGATACCGTGCTATTTTGTCATCGTCTTCGCGAATAAGAATCGATTTCTCAAGGAGGCTCGTCACAAGACCGAGGACATCTTCGTGCGCGATACCGTCTCCTGAGCAGACCTGTTCGGCGGCATCGAGGTCGAATCCGGCGGGAAACACGGACAACCGCGCCCACAGCGTCTGCTCCGCCGAGGAGCACAGATCGTAGCTCCAGTCGACCGTGGCTTTCAGCGTTTGGTGGCGAGGCAGGGCGGACCGGTATCCCTGGGTCAGGAATCGGAAACGATTGTCCAGTCGGTCGACAATCTGTTCGAGTGACAGGGCCCGGAGTCGAACTGCCGCCAATTCCAGCGCGAGCGGGATGCCCTCAAGCTGGCGACACAGCCTCGCCAGCATGGAGCTGTTCTCGGAGCTGATCACAAACTCCGGCCGAACCGCCCTCGCACGTTCCATGAAGAGCATCACAGACTCGTACTGGGCCACCGTACGCGGAGTCACCTGTTCGACCCGGTCCGGTACCGACAACGGAGCGAGCGCCATCACCACCTCCTCCCTGGCCCTCAGGGGCTCCCGGCTGGTCGCCAGGATCCGCAGTCCCCCGGCCCCACCGAGGAGCTTCTCGACCAGGGGCGCACACGCTTCGAGCAGATGTTCGCAGTTGTCCAGCACCAGAAGCAGGCGCTTACCCTGCAGAAAATCCACCAGGGTCTCGGCCGAAGATCGCACTGACCGATCTCGCAGCCCCAAAGCGGCTGCGACGTTGCGCGCCAGCAAGTCACCGTCTTGCAGCGCCGCCAGTTCTACTAGCCAGACACCGTCCGGGAACGCCCGCCGGACCTCGGCTGCCACCCGTATCGCCAGCCGTGTCTTGCCGACCCCGCCGACACCGGTCAACATCAACAACCGCGTGTCGGAAAGCAGCCTCTTCGCCTCGACCACCTCCCGCCTGCGGCCGACGATGCCCATCGCGTCGGGCGGGAGGCTACCGACCACCTGCGGCGATGCGTCTTGAGCCATAGTTCATGCTAATCGGGAACCCCGAGACGAAAAGCCTCTCACCAGGAGCTTTACGAATTTTCATGGTTACTCAAGTGTGTATCGGGGCCTTGGCGGCTGGTGTGACGCATGAGACCCGTGTGTCAGCGATGACGCGTCGTACCGCTGCCGCCTCCCTATCGATGACGCCCGGCCCACCCCTCCTCCCTAGATATCGACGCCGGATGAGGCTTTGATGACGGTTGCCGACCGAGTTCGGAGTCGGGGCCGCGACCACGCATCGCCACGCGACCGAGGCGAGACTTGCTGAACCAGTGCTCAGGTTGTCGGACGAGTGAACGTGTCGTAGGCGAGGAGCTCAGGTGTCGCGCCTGGCAGCGCCATCAGGTCCCAGGTCAAGAGCTCTCCCACGACCGCCTGGGCAACCATCTTCCTGGGAAGGCACTTGCACGCCGCATCCCCGGCTGCTCGAGGACAGAAAGTCGGTCACGTTCCGCTCCAGGGCCAGCACGTAACGCATCGCCGCCCGCAAAGTGACAGAAGGATCAAGATCCTCGGGATACATCAGCGCCTCTTCCAGGTGTAGTCGAAGCGCGGTCAGCGGTGTGCGCAGGTCGTGGCTCAGGTCGCGCGAAGTTCGCCGGGCGAGGTCGTCTGCACCCAGGCATTCGAGAGGGGCCTTGGTCGTCGCAACGTCACGGATCTCGACCACCTGGCCTCCGGATGCATGGGGCGCGCTTTGCGTCTGGTGCTGGCTCATGGTTCGGCCTTCCGTCAAGCTCATCTGCTTACCGGTCCAGCGTGCCTTCAGGGCAGAGGTCGCGGCGGGGGGTGAAGTACGGGTATCACTACCTAGATCTAGTGCAAGATCGGGTGTCCGACCGGGACGGGGATCGCCTCCCGGCCCGCGGGCGCGGGCAAGCGAGCCCATCCAGCCTGATCCCGCCTTCGCATGACCGGCCGCCGCCCTCTGTTACCAGATCTTTGCGCTCACGGCCGGCCGACCGGTTCCTCGACTTGGTTCCCGCTGGCCTGTATGGACGGCCGGATCGGTCGTATAGTCCAGTATTCGCTCCTTCAGCCAGACCAGTTGTGAGGAGAGTGCGGGCATGGCGATCCGCCGGTCCAAGTTCACGGCCGATCTTGCCCTGGTCGACATCGACCAGAGGCCTGAGCGGACGCTGACCTCGCGGCTCGAGGGGTCGCTACGCGACGCGATTCGAAGCCGACGCCTGCGTGAAGGCGTTGCGCTGCCGTCATCCCGACACCTGGCGTCGGAGCTCGGATGCTCGCGGTGGGTGGTGGTACAGGCCTATGAACAGCTGATCGCCGAGGGATATCTGCAGGCGACGCAGGGCGGTGCGACGCGGGTGTGCGGACTGTCGTGGCGGGCTGCGCCGCAGGACCCAGTGATCGAGCAGCCGGTCACGCGCTACCGGATCGACCTCACCGCCGGGCAGCCGGACATCTCCGCCTTCCCCGCGAGTGCGTGGGCACGAGCGACGCAGACCGTCCTCGCCAGCACGGAGTGGGACAACCTCCACTACATCGACCCGTCAGGCATCGAGGCCTTCAAGATCAGCGTCTGCGAGCTTCTCGGCCGCACTCGGGGGGTGGTGGCCGAACCCAACCACGTCCATGCGACCGCAGGGGCCACCCACGCGATCGGGTTGGTCTGCCGGGCGGCCGCACGCGCCGGCCATACCAAGCTCGCTGTCGAGGATCCCGGCTGGCCGCCCCTGCGCGACTTCGCATCGGCCGCCGGGCTCGAGTTGGTGCCGATCCCGGTCGACGAGGACGGGATCAAGGTCGAGGTGCTCGAACGACACCCCGACGTGCGCATGGTCTTGGTCACCCCCGCGCACCAGTTCCCGACCGGGGTGGTGCTGTCAGCAGAGCGACGGCAGGCGTTGGTGCACTGGGCCGAAGCCGTCGGCGGGCTGGTGCTCGAAGATGCCTACGACGCCGAGTTCCGCTATGACAAGCGGCCGGTAGGCTGCCTGCAGGGCATGGCGCCCGCCCGCGTCGCCTTCGTGGGCTCGTCGACGAAACTCCTCGCGCCGGGGGTTCGGCTGGGCTGGCTCGTCCTGCCGGGGCGCTGGAACCGGCTCGTCGTCGAGGCACGGGAGGGGATCGACCTCGGTGTCTCCGCGCTGGTCCAACTCATCTTCGCCGAGCTCGTCGACAACGGCCAATTGGAGCGGCACCTCAACCGGTCACGACGCCTCTACCGCGCCAGGCGGGCACGGATGCTCGAGGCACTCGACAGGTACCTGCCGGCACTGGAGACTGCTGGAATCGCCGCCGGGCTGCACCTCCTGGTGCGATTGCCTGAAGGAATCGACGAGAACCGCCTGGTGAGTGAAGCGGGTCGACGGGGCGTGAAGGTTTACGGACTGGGGCGCTACGACCACGGCACGAGCGAGCGGCGCGGCCTGGTTCTCGGTTACGCCCGCGCGACCGCGACGTCGATCGAGGACGGTGTGCGAATTCTTGCCGAGTGCTGCGCCGGCCTCGAATGACTGATCCGACCCGATCCGCGGGCTGTCACTCGGCCCGGAAGACGACGTACACCTTGCGCAACCTCTCGTGCACCTCCCAGATGCCGGTCCAGCCGACCGGGAACAACGCCGTGTGCCCGGCCGTGATCTCCACGGGTTCGCCGTCGTCCTGCCGCACCGTCATCCGTCCGGAGAGGACGTGGATGAACTCCCCCCGCTCGTGGAAATCCCATCGCGACGTGCCGCGTTCGCACTCCCAGACACCCGCCAGGATCCCCTGCCGCTCGGCGGAGAACATGATCTGGCTGCGGGTCGTGATGGGCCCCGCGAGCGGCTGGGCGATCGGTGGTGCAAGCGGGGACTCCCGCAGATCCTCTGCGTTGAGGCTCGACGCCTCGAAGCTGATGGTCACGTGCGTCCTTCCGGTCGGGTCGGTGTCATGCGCCCTGGAGCAGATCCCAGATCTGCTGGTCTCGCTCCACAGTCCAAACGGTGGGGCGCTCGACCCCGTCGAGCTCCTCCCATAGGCGCGCGACGTTGAACGGCATGCAGTGCTCGAAGATGGGCCAGCGCCCGTAGTCCTCGACCAAGGCGCCGTGGGCGGCAGCGAAGGCGTCTCGCAGCGAACCCGCTGCCCGGTGCACGCCGCCCACCTCACGCAGCATCACCTGGAGGAAGTGGCGGGTCTGCTCGACCGCTTCGTCGACGGCGTCCCGTCCGCGGCTGACGGCGCCCCGGCCGCCGACGAGCACCGCGGCCTCCAGCGAGGCCACCTCGTCCAACGTGCTCACCCAGTTGCGGTGGAAGGCGTCGCCGGTGTACAGGGCGGCGCGTGACTCGACGAGGTCGCCCGAGAAGAGCACCCGCTGCCCGGGCAGCCATGCCACGATGTCGCCCTCGGTGTGACCCCGGCCCAGGTGGCAGAGGACCAGGTCGCCGCGCTCTCCGCCCAGCGGGATGGTGAGTCGCTCGGAGAAGGTCAGGTCGGGCCAGGTGAGTCCGGGTACGGTCTCGGGGTCCTTGGCCAGCCGCGGCATCCGGGTGAACTCGCTGGCCCAGTCCTCGCGACCGCGTTCCGCGACGAGATGGCGGGTCCGGTCGTGCGCGACGATGACGTCGGCCTCGAACGCGGCGGCACCGAGGGTGCGGACGGCGTGGTAGTGCGAGAGGACCAGGTAGCGCACCGGCTTGTCGGTGTGGTGCCGCAGCCGCTCGAGCCAGTCGGCGGCGGCGCTGGGCGTGGCTCGGGCGTCGAAGCACACCAGGAAGTCCTCTCCCTCGATGGCGCCGACGTTCGGGTCGCCCTCGGCAGTGAGGGCGTAGACGCCGTCGGCCACGACTTCGAGCGTCTCGGTCTTCGCGGTCGTGTCCGCGCTGGAGGCGAAAGGCTTCTGGGGCATGTCAGGCTTCCTTTCCGTAGAGGCTGCAGGCCGTGTCGGCGAGTTCGGCGACGACGTCGCCGTCGGCTCCAGAGGGCCCACGGTCCAGACGTCGCGAAACGAAGCCGTCGGGACGGACCAGGAGGGCGGCTCCGCCCTGGCAGGCACCGAGGACGCGTTCGCGGGCCACTCGCCCGCGCACGGGCAACCTGGTCGGCCCCAGCCCGCCGCCGAGGTGGTGCACAGTCACCTCCACGTCGTCGTGGTCGCCGGCCGGCTGCGGGACGTCGACGACCATCGGGTGCAGCCCGTACGCCGCCCGCAGCCGTAGCGGGTGGCCTTCGCGCGCGAGGCTGGCGGGCAGGTCCGGCATCAGCTCTCCGGACTTGACGGCCGCACGGGACTCGATCGGGTCCGGGACAGTGAGCGAAGACATCGCGACCGGTTCGGGCCGGTAGAAGTGACCCGCGTCGACCCAGCGTCGGGCCGCCGGCACCCGCGTGGCGAGTGCGAGCGTGAGGTCGCGCCGCCAGCGCCCGCGCCTGGTCGTGGGTGCCATGAACGCGGCCGTGTCGGAGGTGACGGAGAAGTGGTGCCGGGCGACGGCGTGCCGCTCTTCGCCATAGGTCGCCAGCAGGGCCGGCGCGGCCTGCCCGGTGACGACCATGCCGAGTTTCCAGGCGAGGTTGTCGGCGTCGGCCAGACCGGAGTTGAGGCCACGTGCGCCATACGGGGCGTAGAGGTGCGCCGCATCACCTACGAGGAAGCAGCGCCCGACCGAGAACCGTGACGCCATGAGCTGTTTGAAGACGTAGGACGTGGACCAGGTCACCTCGTAGTCGTGGTCCCCGATGACGGCTCGGATTCGGCGGTCGAGCGTCCCGTCTCTGGCCTCGGACTCCAGGTCGGGCGGGTGCCCGACCTGGAAGTCGAGGTGCCACAGCGAGAACGGCTGGGGGTGGATCAGTGCCGTGCGGCCGGCCCCGGCCGGGGGATGGAAGACGAATCGGCGCTCGTCGGGGAACGGCAGGTCCGCCCGCACGTCGACGATCAGGTAGTGGTCGTCGTGGGCGTGGCCCTCGAATCGGACGTCCAACTCCTTGCGCACGGTGGACCTGGCCCCGTCGCAGCCCGCGACGTAGCCGGCGTCGACGTGCACCGGGTCGCCACGTTCGTCCACGAGCTCCGCCGCCACGTGGGTCTCGTGCTGCACGAGACCCCGGAAGGTGAGTCCGAGACGCAGGTCGACCAGCGGTTCCTCGTCCACCGCGTCGAGCAGCAGACGCTCGGTCTCGCTCTGCGGGAAGTTGACCGCCATCGCGTAGCCGGCCGGGTCGGGGACGGGGAACCGGTCGTGGCGGAGCTCCTTCGTGCCGACGAAGACCCGGGATCCACTCAGCCTGACACCGGTCCGCCCGATCGCGTCACCGACGCCCACCTTGGCCAGGATCTCGAGCGACTCCCCGTGCATGAGCACGGCCTTGGAGCTGAGCCTGATCTCACGGTCGGCAGGATCGACCACCGTGCTGGCCACGCCGTACCGGGCAAGGAGCAGCGCGAGCGTCATCCCGACCGGCCCCCTGCCGACGACGAGGACGTCGGTCCTCAGCGACGCCGTCACGACCGGAGCACCGCCCGTGCGGAGATCTCCACGAGGAACTCCGGACGGGCCAGGCCGGCGACGACCAGGAGCGTGCTCGTCGGCTTCACCGCCCCGGTGAAGCAACGCACCCGGGCCTCGTTGATGGCGAGCAGGTGGTTCCGGTCGATGCAGTACGTGGTCGTCTCGACCACGTCGTCCACGCTGCCCTGGGCCGCCGCCATGATCGCGGCCAGGTTCGCGAAGACCTGCTCGGCCTGGGCCTCCGGGTCGTCCATCCCGACGATCCGGCCCTCCGGGTCGAACGGGACGAGACCGGAGACGAACAGGTCACGCCCATGCCGGACGGCGTAGGAGTAGGCGAACCGCTCGGTCGGACCCGCCGGCAGCGCGGGCGTCGCTACGGCGATCGGCTCCGGCCCGCTCACTGCTCGCCCCCGGCCAGCTCGGCCCAGATGTTGCGCACGCCCCACCAGCGCGAGATCCCCACCTCGTCGGCGATCTGCGAGGCGGCGAGGTAGCCCGGGAAGCCGGTGATGTTCCCGCCGGGGTGCGCGCTGGAGCCGGCCAGGTAGAGCCTCTCGACGCCGGGCACGGCGTGCCCCCTCATACCGGGGAACGGACGGTCGACGCCGCGCTGACCGGGACCGAACCAGCCGTGGAACAGGTCGCCGCGCTGCATGCTGGGGAACCGGCGCTCGGTGTCCAGCGGCGTGCCGGCGAACGCGCCGAGCAGGTTCGCCCCGCCCAGGTTGGGCGCGTACCCGCGCCAGAAGTCCAGGACCGTCTCCAAGTGTCTTTCCTTGTGGGTGTCCCAGTTGGCGGGGTCACCCCCTAGCGCGTACGGCGTTTTCTGCCACATGTACGCCGCGTGGTGTCCCGGTGGCGCCTGCGACGGGTCGTGCACGGTGGGACAGCCACCGATCAGCATCACCTGGTCGGACACGATGCCCCGGTCGGCGTTGTCGTACAGCCGCAGCACGTCGGCCGGGTCGTCCAGGCCGAGGAACGTCAGCCGTGCCTTGTTGATGTCCGGGTTGGCGGCGGCGGCGGTGTAGTCGGGGGCGTCCTTGAGGGCGACGTTGACCCCGAAGATCTGCCCCACCTTCTGATACTTGAAGTCCTGGGTCTTCTGGGTGAGCTCGGCAGGCGAGTCGTCACCGAGCAACTGGAGGAAGGTCTGGTGCGGGTTGAGGCTGCTGGCCACGAACTGGCGGGCGCGGATGAGCGACCCGTCCTCCAGCTCGACACCGACCGCGCGCCCGCCCTCGACGACGATGCGGCGCGGGGTGGTCTGCTCCATGATGTGGCCACCGTGCGCGTAGACGTCGTGCTTGAGCGCCCGCGCCAGCGAGTACGAGCCGCCGACCGCGATCTCGCCCGGGACCTGGGAGGCCAGGAAGGTCGGGACCACGTTGCCCTGGTCGGGGACGTTGACGTCGACCTCGCGGATGACGCAGTAGTACAGGAGCATCGCCTTGACCGCGTCGCTCTCGAAGGTGTCCTCGATGAACTGGCGCGGCGACAGCGGCGCGTACTTCAGGTAGCGCCGGCCCAGCTCGGAGCCCCGGAGGATTCGGTCCCGCTTCTCGGAGCCGACCGCGGGAGAAGACATCTCGGGGCCGACGAGCTCGCGCACCACGTCCTGATGCTCCGCGGCGATGGTGCGCCAGGTGCGGGCGTCGCGCTCGGAGAACTGGGCGATCGACTCCGCGGTCCGCTCCGGGGAGGCGTACCAGACGATGGCGCGCCCGTCGCGCTGGATGCTCGTGATCGAGGGGTCCGGGGCGACGAACCGCACCCCCCAGTCGGCGAGCTGAAGGTCCTTGAACCAGGGCGATGACGTCACGCCCTTGAGCGACACCGCATGGGTGCCGTGGAAGAAGCCCGGCAGGGCGTTGTCCTCGGGGGTCTGCAGGCCGCCACCGGCATGTTGGCCCTTGTCGATCGACAGTGTGCTCAGGCCGGTCCGGGCCAGGTAGGCCTGGGTGATGAGTCCGTTGTGCCCGGCACCGATGATGATGCCGTCGTACTCCTTCTCGTAGCCCACGGGGAGGTTCCTCTCTTCGGGCGTCAGCGGTTGTCGTAGACGGTGCGGTCGCCGACGCGGGTCTGGAGGACCCGGATCGAGCGAAGGTCCTCGGGACGGGTGGCCAGTGGATCCCTGTCGAGCGCGACCCAGTCGGCCAGCCGCCCCGGCACGAGGGCGCCGCGCTCGTGGTCCGCGAAGGCGAGCCACGCGGCCGAGGTGGTGTACATGGCGAGGGCGGTGGCCACGTCGACGCGCTGCTCCGCTCCGGCCACGCCCCTTCCGGCGACCAGCCGGGTGACGGCGTCGTGGATGCCCGCGATCGGGTCTGTCGGGGTCAGCGGCGAGTCGGAGCCACCGGCCACCACCACTCCGGCGTCGAGCCAGGAGCGCAGCGGGGATGCGGCGTCCGCCACCTCACGCCCCCACATCTCGGCGAGACGCGGGGCGATCCAGGTGTGCATCTGCGGCTGGGCGGCCAGCCCCATCCCGAGGGCGGCGGCGGTACGCATGTTGCCGGCGGTGGGTCCGAGGTAGGCATGGATCAGGGAGCAGCGCAGCCCGGCCACCCGGGTGCGCGGGGCAGCGGCCAGTGCGGCCAGTGCCGCGTCGACGGCCAGTCCACCGATCGCGTGGATGCCCAGCGACCAGCCGGCCCGGACACACTCCTGCACGATCAGCGCTAGCCGGTCGGCCGCCACGATGCGGGTGCCGTGGTCACAGGTGCCGGGATAAGGGTCGCGCACCCAGGCGGTGCCCATCGAGACGACGCCGTCGAGGAAGACCTTGATCGCGCCGTACCTCAGCCAGGAGTCACCACTGCCAGTGGGGCCCGCGAGCCCGGCCAGCCAACCGGCCACATCGTCGTCGGACAGGTCCGGCTCCAGGACCGGCATCATCGTTGTACGGACGGTGAGCGCACCACGGTCGCGCGCCGCGGCGTACGCCGCCCGCTCCGGGGCGGTCAGGGCCGGGTCGATCACAGCGGTGACACCGCGACGGTGGTACTCCTGCTGCACGTCCGTGAGCGCCCGCAGCACCTCGCGTCGCGAGGGTTCGGGCACCAGTCGCGAGACGAGGCGCATCGCAGGCGCCTCCTGGAGTTCACCTGAGGGCTCGCCGTCGGGACGACGGACGATGTGGCCGCCGGCCACGTCCGGACTGCCCGCGTGGAGGCCGGCGGCCTGCAACGCCCGCGAGTTGACCGAGGCGGCGTGCCCCAGGCGGGGCAGGTAGACCGGCACGTCGGGGCAGTACGCGTCGAGTTCCTCACGGTCGGGCATCCGGCGTTCGGCCAGGTCCTCGACGAACCATCCCTCGCTCGAGGTGATCCAGGGCAGGTCCGGATGCTGCGCGGCGTACTTTCTCAGGCGGTCGCCGATCTCGGCGATGCTCCGGCTCCCGGACAGGTCCAGGGCTCCGTGCCGCATCCCGGTCCAGAGCATGTGGTTGTGGCTGTCGGTGAATCCCGGGAGCACCGTGGCCCCGCGCAGATCCAGGAGCTCGGCCCGAGCCGAGGCGAGCCCGCGCACCTGGTCCCACTCCCCCACGGCGGCCACGCGACCGTTCCGGCACAGCAGCGCGGAGCCCTCCGGGTGCGCGGTGCTCATCGTCCGTACGGTTGCGCGAACCAGGGTCTCGGAAGGGGTCTCGCTGGGCATACGAGGACGCTAGGGCGGCGACTGGTTCGGAGCACAGACCACTGCCGCACTGTTCGACCAGACCAGTTTCGAACTCACAGGCTCATCCCACCGTCCACCGGCAGAACGACCCCGGTCAGGTAGTCCGACGGGCCGGTCACCAGGAACTCCAGCACGTCCGCGCACTCCTCGGGGCTGCACAGCCGCCCAAGGGGGATGGTCGACAGCGCCTCCTCCATCCCGACGGCACGGATCTTGGCGAGCACGCGTTCGGTGCCGACCGCCCCAGGCACCATCACGTTGGCGTTGACGCCGTACGGCGCGACCTCACGTGCGAGCGACCTGGTGTACGCGATCACCGCCGCCTTCGCGGCCGCATAGTGGGCGTAGCCGCCATCCGCCCGTGGTCGCAGCGCCGCGACCGACGAGACCGTCACGATCTTGCCGCGACCACGCGCCGCCATCCCCGCGGCGAGCGGCCCGCAGATGTTCACGACGGTGGCCATGTTGGTCTGGTAGGCACCGGAGAACGCCGGCCATCCGGTCCGCGTCGGCGAGTTCTCCCACATCTCGCCGGTGCCGCCCCCGGCGTTGCAGACGCAAACGTCGACGGGCCCCCATGCCTCAGCGACGCGTTCGAGGACGGCCTCGACCTCGTCGGCGACCGTCAGGTCGCAGTCGACCCTCCACACGTCGGCTTCTGCGACGCCGCCGGAAGGTGGGACGGGGTCGTGCGTGCGGTCGATCGAGACCACGCGGGCGCCGAGCGCCGCGAGTCGCTTGACGAAGGCCAGCCCCATCCCCCGTGCACCACCGGTCACGACCGCGATCCGTTCGTCCAGGCTTCTCGTGTCGGCGGCCGGCACGCTGCTCCCGCTCATCAGTAGGACGCCCGTCCACCCGACACGTCGAGCACGGCTCCCGACGTGAACGTGCAGGCAGGGGAGCACAACCAGGCGATCGCCTCGGCCACCTCCGCCGGCTGCCCCAGTCGCCCGAGCGGTGTCCGCTGCAGCACGTAGTCCATGAGCCCCTCGGCTCGCTTCGTCATCTCGGTCTCGATCACGCCAGGGGTCACACAGTTGACGAGCACACCCATCGGGCCCAACTCCCGCGCCAATGCCTTCGCCAGCCCGATCACACCGGCCTTCGACGCGCTGTAGGCGACGCTGCGCGGGTTGCCTTCCTTACCCGCCACCGAGGCCACGAGGACGATCCGTCCCCACCGCTGGCTCGCCATCTGCCGCGCGGCCGCGCGGGACAGGTTGAGGCTGCCGGCGAGGTTGACCGCGAGGACCTCGGCCGCCTCGTCCGGCGACGTCTGATCGAGGGTGGCGTCCGGGCCCGGGACACCGTGGCTGGCGACCACAACGCCGAGGCCGGCCGGAGACTCCGCTGCGAGCGCGACGAGGTCCTCGACCGCCTCGTGATCCCGGACGTCGACCCGATGCCCGCTCGCGCTGCAGCCGGCCTCGCGGAGTTCCTCGACGACCGCGGTGCAGTCCGCCCGGTCCGCGAGCAGGAGCCGGTGCCCCCGGGCACCGAGCAGCCGCGCGGTCGCAGCCCCGATGCCCCCGGCAGCGCCACTCACGAGGGCCACTCCCCGAGCATCGGCCGCGTCCGCCGTTTCACCCGCCATGGTTCCCACTCCCACCTGCCCGCCAACGACTCCAGAGCGATCTTGGATACATATTACATAGAGCAAGGTGAATCGTCCCTGAATCATTGACACTCAGCCCACGCGACTCCTATCTTCTGGATACATTTCATGGGAAGGACCGTCCATGCTCACCTGGCCCCTCCGCGCTCGGCGCCTCATCCCTCTCGCCTCTATCGCCGCCGCCTCCGTCGCCCTCTCCAGCTGCGGGAGCACGGGCCCCCAGTCGGCCGGTGGGTCCGCCGTCACCTTCGTCTCCAACGGCGGCAACCTCCAGGACGCGCAGGAGGCCGCCTGGCTCAAGCCCTATGCCAAGGAGACGGGCGTCTCGGTCGTCCAGGACGTCGGATCCACCGACTACGCGAAGATCAAGGCGATGGTCGACTCCGGCCGCGTCACCTGGGACCTCCTCGACGTGGCGGGCGATTTCGGAGCCGACGCCAAGACCCAGGCCCTGCTGCAGCCGCTCGACTGCGCGGTCATCACATGCGCCGACGGCGACAAGTACCGTGTGCCGCTGCACACCTGGGCCGCGGTGCTGGCCTTCAACGACAAGTCCCTCAAGGGCACTCCCACGTCCTGGAAGGACTTCTTCGACATCAGGACTTTTCCGGGCAAGCGGGTGGTCTGGAAGGAGCCGGTGGGCACCGGGTTGCTCGAGGGCGCGCTCCTCGCCGACGGGGTGGCGCCCAAGGACCTGTATCCGCTCGACGTCAACCGGGCGCTTGCCAAGCTCAGAACCATCAAGGACAGCATCATCTGGTCGGCGAGCCCCACCGAGACCATCGAGGCACTCAGCAGTGGTGAGGCCAGCATGGGCCTCACCTTCGCGAGCCAGGTGTACGCCGCCGTGAAGAACGGCTCGCCACTCCACGTCGTCTGGGACGGCTACGGCCTCGGCGGTGACTACCTCGTCGTCCTCAAGGGCGCTCCCAACACGGAGCAGGCGATGAAGCTGGCCGCCTACATCACCTCGGTCGAGCACAACGCGGACCTCTCGAAGATCTACCCGGTCGCGCCGGCCACCACCGGTGCGACCCCGGACCCGAAAGCGCCGACCTACGGCTACCTGCCCGCCGGCAAGGGCGGCACGTCCTACCGCTTCGACGACGCGTTCAACGCGAAGCAGTACGAGACCGTGTCCCACCAGTTCGTCGAGTGGCTCCAGAAGTGACCAGACGGTCAGCACGCAGGGTCGGCTGGAACTGGCTGGCCGTCCCTGCGGTCGCCTTCCTCGGGGTCGCCTTCTTCTGGCCGCTGCTCGACATGCTCCACATCAGCCTCACCGACCCGGGGCCGGAGAACTACAAGTTCTTCGGCAAGTCCCCCGTCTTCCTTCGCTCGTACCTGACGACGTTCCGGATCGCGGTCGTCGTCACGGTCCTGTGCCTGGTGATCGGCTATCCATACGCGTACGTCATGAACCGCGCGAAGGGCCACACCGCCATGGTCCTGACGTTCTTCGTCCTGCTGCCCTTCTGGTCGAGCATCCTGGTCCGCACCTATGCCTGGACCGTGTGGCTGCAGGACACCGGTGTCGTCAACTCGACACTGCGGTCCGCAGGCCTCACCACCGAGCCCGTCCAAATGATGCGCAACGACATCGGCACCGTCATCGGCATGGTGCACGTGCTGCTCCCGATCATGGTGCTGACCCTGTACGCCGGGATGCGGCGCGTCGACGCGACGCTCGTGCCGGCCGCCCACATCCTCGGGGCCCGGCCGTTCGCCGCCTTCCGGAAGGTGTTCCTGCCGCTGACGGTGCCGGCCGTCTTCTCGGGCTGTGTGCTGGTCTTCGTCATCTCGCTCGGGTTCTACCTGACCCCCGCCATCCTGGGCGACCCCGCCGACGTGATGGTCAGCCAGCTCATCGTCGAGCAGACCACGAGGCTGCTGAACTTCGGCGTCGGCAGCGCTCTGGGCATGGTCCTGCTCGGCGCCACGCTCGGCGTGCTGGCCCTCGCCAGCCGGGCGGTGTCGCTCGACCCGACCGGACGGAGCAAGTCATGAGGATCTCTGCCGGCACCGTCGCCCTGCGCACGTGGACCGTCCTGGTCGCCGCGTTCATGGTGATCCCGACCCTGGTCATCGTTCCGATGGCGTTCACCGAGAGCTCCCGGCTCAGCTGGCCGCCCAGGGGCTTCCAGATGGGTTGGTTCCAGGTGCTGCTGACCGACCCCGAGTGGCGTGCCGCCACTGCCACAAGCGTCTCGGTCGCGCTGTGGACCGCGCTGGCCGCCACCCTCCTGGGCGCGCTGCTCTCGCTCACGCTCGTGCGGGGCTCGTTCGCCGGACAGCGCACCCTGAACGTGCTGATGATGAGCCCGATGATCGTGCCCGTCGTCATCCTGGGCGTGGGCTGCTACTTCGCCTACGTCCGGCTCGGCATCGCCGGCACGACCCTGGGCCTGGTCGCGGCTCACACAGCGCTCGCGCTGCCGCTTTCGGTCGTCTCGATCTCGACGAGCCTCCGCACGATCGACCCCGACCTGGAGCGCGCGGCGGCGGGCCTCGGCGCGCGTCCCGTCACGGTCTTCCGGCGGATCACCCTCCCCCAGCTGGCCTCGGGCCTGGCGGCGAGCGCGATCTTCGCCTTCATCACCTCATGGGACGACGTGGTGGTGGCCGGCTTCATCACCAGCCCGACCGTGCGCACGCTGCCCGTCGTCATCTTCAACCAGTTGCGGACCGGCCTCGACCCCACGGTGGCCGCCGCTGCGACCCTCCTGATGCTCGTCACCACGGTGGCGCTTCTCGCGCTGGGCATCGGCTCATTCCTGCGTACGAGGAGACGAACGTGACGTCCATGCAGAGACGCACCAGTCCGGCCGTGGTCTCGACCAGCGGCGGCCACCTGCGGCTGACGGGAGTCGGGACGACCTTCGGGAACGTCACGGCCCTGCGGAACATCGACCTCGACGTCGCACCGGGGACCTTCCTCACCCTGTTGGGCGCGTCGGGCTCCGGGAAGAGCACCACGCTCAACGCGATCACGGGATTCGTACCGCCCGATCGCGGCAGCGTGACCCTCGACGGACGCGACATCACCTCGGTCCCGCCGCACCGGCGAGAGATCGGTATGGTGTTTCAGAACTACGCGTTGTTCCCGCACATGAACGTCACCGACAACGTGGCGTTCCCACTGGAGGTGCGCGGCGTCCCCAAGGCCGAGCGACGACGGCGGGCCGCCGAGGTACTCGAGCGGGTGCACCTCGACGGTTACGGGTCGCGCCGACCGCACGAGCTGTCCGGCGGCCAGCAGCAGCGCGTCGCGCTCGCGCGGGCCATCGCCTTCGAACCTCGCCTGCTGCTGATGGACGAGCCCATGGGCGCTCTGGACAAGAACCTGCGTGAGGCACTCCAGATCGAGATCGTGCGGCTCCATCGCGAGCTGGGCGTCACCATCGTGTACGTGACCCATGACCAGGAGGAGGCCCTGGCGATGAGCGACAGCATCGCCGTCTACCGGAACGGGGAGATCAGCCAGCTCGGCACCGCGGAGGAGCTCTACGAGGCCCCGAGTTCGCTCTACGTCGCCGAGTTCATGGGCGAGTCCAATGTGTTCCGCGGCTCGGTCTCCGAGCACCAGGACGGACGCGTGATCGTCTCCCCGTACGGCATCACCGGCCTTACTGCGACGTCGCCGGACGGCACCGGTCATCCCCTTCGGCCCGGTGGCCAGGTCGCGCTCATGGTCCGTCCTGAGCGGATGCGGGTCGAGCCCGACCACGGACAGGAATCCGCCCCCGGGCACAACACGATCTCCGGGCTGCTGACCAACGTGATGTACCTGGGCGCGAGCGTCAAGTACTACGTCCAGCTGAGCTCCGGCGAGCACCGCCACGTGCGCTCGGCCGCGGACACGCGCCGGGATCTCGCGGTCGGCGACCGCGTACGGCTGACCTGGCGGGTCGGTGACGACGTCTTGTTCACCGACCTGGAAGAGGGCCGGGTCCATGGCTGAACCCGCCCAGGAGATCCTCGGCTACCCGTCGGTGTGGTCGGTCACGCCGGGAGGGACCGTCGCGTTCCACGTCAGCTGCGCTTCCAGCTACCACGCGGAGATCGTCCGAATCACGCGCGGCGGCCCCCGCACGGACGGCACGCCCGACGTTCTCGACTGCCTTCCGGTCGGGGCCGACATCGACGGCGAGTACGCCGGCCGGGTGCAGCCGACCCGCCCTGGCTCGGCGATGACGGCGCCCATCGCCGTAACGACCGCGGCCGCCCTGACGCTCCAGTGTTGGGTTTACCCCACGCTGTCGACCGGTCAAGACCAGGGCGTCGTCGCGCTCCCGGGAGGCCCGGCGCTGCTGCTCGACGCCACCGGGGCGGCCACCGTCCGCTGCGGCGACCTGGTCGTGAGCACCGGCGCTCCCCTGCTGCTGCACCACTGGCACCTGCTGACCGCAAGCGTCGACCGCAGCAGTGGCACCGTGGCCGTCGTCTGCCGTCGGCTCAGAACCTACGCGGGCGTCGACGACGTCGCGCGCGCGACCGCCGAGGGGGCCACTGGGCCGGCCTGGCAGATCAAAGGCGATCTGCTGGTCGGCCGCTTGGGCGTCGACACGTCGGGCCGTGCCGTCGGCAGCTTCAACGGGAAGCTGGAGGCTCCCCGGCTGTGGGCCGGCGCCGCAGCGGTCGACGAATTCGATTCCCTGTCGGGCGATCCGGCCTCCGCCGCGGGCCTGACCTTGATCGGTTCGTGGGATCTGGGGCGCGACCCGGACAGTGCGCGCGTCGTCGACGCCTCCGGCCACGAGGCGCACGGACGCCTGGTCAACACGCCTCTGCGGGCCGTCACCGGTCACCTCTGGGACGGCACTGCGATGTCCCCGGCCGAAGAGCCGAGCCACTACGCCGCGGCGCACTTCCACGACGACGACCTGGCCGACTGCGGCTGGGAGGTGGACTTCTCCTGGCAGGTACCGGCGGACACACCGAGTGGCGTCTACGCCGCCCGGTTGCGGTCGGAGACGGCCGAACGACACGTGCTGTTCTTCGTCCGACCCGCGCCGGGCAGGCCCACGAGCGATACCGTTCTGCTGGTGCCCACCTACACCTATCTCGCCTACTCCAACTACCGCCTCGACCTCACCCGGGCGGTGGAGCTGACCGGCAAACCCGTCGGGGAGCTCCACGAGGTCGACGCGATCCTCACCGAACGTGGCGATCTCGGTCTCTCGCTCTACAACCGCCACCGCGACGGCAGTGGGACCGCCCACGTGTCGCGACTGCGTCCGGTGCTGTCGATGGAACCGAGCTATCCGTGGTCCCTGAGCGGTGGAGGAGGCTGGTGCCTCGGTGCCGACCTCTACCTGGTGGACTGGCTGACCGTGGCAGGCATCGACGTGGACGTCGTGACCGACGAGGACCTGCACCGCGAAGGCGCCGACCTGCTGAACGGCTACTCCACGGTGCTCACCGGCTCCCACCCCGAGTACGTGACCGAGCAGATGCTCGACGCCCTGTCGGGTTATCTCGACGACGGCGGGTCGCTGATGTACCTCGGCGGCAACGGCTTCTACTGGGTGACGACCGTGCTGTCCGACCGGCCCGATGTGATCGAGCTGCGGCGCGGCCTGGCCGGTACGCGTCCCTGGAGCAGTGAGCCCGGCGAGGAGCACCACACCAACGGTGAGCGTGGTGGCCTGTGGCGTCACCGCGGGCGCGCGCCCCAGCGGCTGGTCGGCGTCGGCTTCACCGCTCAGGGCGGCGACTCGGCGTCCTACCGGTTCGAACCCGACGCCCAGGACCCGCGCGTCGGGTTCATCGTCGCCGGAGTGGACATCGAGGCTCCGCTGGGCGACTACGGCCAGAACATGTCCGGCGCGGCCGGGGCGGAGATCGACCGGACCGACGTGTCGCTCGGGACCCCGCCCGGCACGTTCGTGCTGGCCACCTCGCGGGGCCGACATAGTGACATGATGCAGCGTGCGATCGAAGAGGTCCCGGCCATGAAGCCCGGTCAAGGCGGGTCCGAGTCCGCCGAGGTCCGCTCCGATGTCGTGTACTTCGAAACGGCGGCAGGGGGCGGAGTCTTCAGCACCGGCTCCGTCAACTGGATCGCCAGTCTCTCCCACCAGGACTACGACAACGGGGTCGCCCGGATCACCCGGAACGTCCTCGACGACTTTCGTCAGCGCGCCGCCGGTGAGGCCCTGTGAGTGAGTCGGCCGAGTTCCCTCCCCGCGAGCCGGGCGAGACGATGGCCACCTACGCCACGCGGGCTCTCCGCACAGCCATCCTCGAGGGCCGTCTCGCCGCCGGCGCACGGATCGGCCAGGAATGGGTCGCCGAGGCGCTCGGCGTCAGCCGCATCCCGGTACGGGACGCGCTGAGGAATCTGGAGAGCGAGGGACTGGTCCGGCTCTCCCCCAACGTCTCGGCCCGCGTAGCCGACATGGACCTCCAGGAGTTCGTCGAGGTCTACCTCATGCGCGAACGCCTCGAGCCGCTCGCGATCGAGCACAGCGCGGTCAACCTGACCGATGCCGACATCGCCGAACTCGAGGAGCACTGCCGCGAGTTCGAGCAGGCCGTGATGCCGGAGCACGGCAGCCGCGATCTGGAGCGCGCCCTGTCGAGCGACCGGGCGTTCCACCTCGCCAGCATCAAGGCTGCCGGCATGCCGCGCCTGCAGCGCCTGGTCCAGGACTTCTGGAACTCCTCGCAGCACTTCCGGCGCGCCTACATGGGGGTGGCGACGCCCATCGACCGTGAGGTCGTGATCGCCGAACACAACTTGTTGATCGACGCCCTGCGCCACCGCGACGGTGAGCGGGCCGGCACCCTGCTGCGCCAGCACATCCGCTACACCCGGGTCGCGCTGATCCGTCACCTCTCCGCCACCGGGCAACCGCAGGAGCCCTCTTCGGACGACTGACCCTCGGCGGCGTGCCGCCCGCGTCCCGATGGGACGTCCAAGGTGGGGTTTCTGTCAAAGAACCCGGCGGGTCTGAGCGCGAACCCGGTGTGGTCCACGGGCATCACCGGCCAGTCCTCGGTGCGCGGGAAGTGCGTCAGTCCGAAGGTGTGCCACACCACGATGTCCTGGCCGTCGATGTCGCGGTCGGCCGCGACGTACGCCGGCAGCCCGGCACCGCCCGGGTGCCTATTGACGAAGTCTCCGGCCGCGTATTTCTCGCCGGGCGCCGCGCGGGTCACCCACAGGTGCCTCGTCGCGAAGGCCGCTCGCCGGGCGATGGACGACGAAGGGTCGGCGAGGAGCGTCGGCTGGCCTTCGGGGTGCAGGGCGTAGGCCACCGGCTCGCCCACCCGGTTGAGGGAGTTCGGGTTCACCACGTGCCAGGTCCTGCCGGTGGAGGTGTCGGCGAACCGCTGCGCCTCGGACTCCCGCGTCAGCGGAGTGCGGGACCGGGTGAAGGCGTTGCCACGAGGGTTGTCGGGGCCGACCGGCATCCGCACGGCCTCGACCTCCTCGACCCGGTTGGTCGGCCCGTCGACCGCCATGTGGAGACGCGCGCAGAACAGGTGCTGGTGGAACGGCGCGCCCAGGCCCGGTGCGATCTGTGCCGTGTGGCGGCAGTCCGGGTCCCGCACGGCCGACGTGAACACGATGCCGGTCGCCTTGGCCTCGAACGCGATCGTCCCGTCCAGGTAAAGGTAGAAGTAGAAGCCGTAGTCGTAGTTCCCGACGGTGGTGAAGAAGGAGACGACCATCCGACGGTTCCTGCGCGTCTCGCTCGACAGGGCCCACGGGTCGCTGTGCTTCCACAGCACCCCGTAATCCTCCTCGTGGAGACAGATCGCGTTCTTGATGACGTGCGGCTCGCCCTGCGCGTCCGCCACGACCGCGTCGAGGTAAGTGATCTCCCCGAGGCAGTCGCAGCCCAGCTCGAGTGAGTTCGCGTAGCGGCCCACCAGGTACTCGCCGGTGTCGAAGTAGTTCTGCCAGGACCGGACCGGCGAGGGGTCGCCGTAGGGGACGACCATCTCGCTGATGGACGCGCGGTGCAGCACGGGTCGCAACCGGCCCTCGTCGCGGAACCCGACCTGGTGCAGGATCAGTCCCTCGCGGGCGTCGAACCCGAGCCGCAGGTCCCAGTTCTCCCACTGCAGGCGCCGGCCGGCCAGGGTGAAGCTCGGGCCTTCGGGCTGAGTGATCAGCAAAGGACGCTGTGAACTGCGCGGCGGCTCCTCGCGGAGATGGTAATTCCCGTCGTCGCCGTCGGGGACGTCGACGGCGCCCTCGTCCAGTACCTCGGTGACCCGGCGCGCGACGATGTCGACGAAGGCGACCAGGCCGTCCACCGGATGTGCCCAGGCGTGGTCGTCGGGATGCCGCTGCTGGAACGCCAGCGCACGCAGGATCCGTCGCCCCTTCTCCTCAAGATCTTCGAAGACGCCTGCGGACAGGGCCGCCGCGCGCACCTGGTCGGGTCGCAGGCCCCGGCGGGCCAGTGCCGTCACCCACCGGTCGTCCTCGGCCAGGACCCGCTCCGCGAGCTCGTACTCCTCGTCGAGCACCGGCGACTGTCCCTCCGTTGCCGCGTCGAGGATGCGCTCGCTGAGCACTTCCGCGTCGGTGACCGACACCAGCACATCGCGGTCCTCCACCCGCGTGGTCTCGTGCAGCACAACCCGTGCCCGGCGCTCGGGGCGAACCCCGGCATCGAGCTCGCCGCGCGTCGGCTCGTCGAGTCCGACGTAGGCCACGCGCACCGAGGCGGTCAGCAGGCCCGTCTCGAGCAGCGTCCGGGTGACCTCACGCAGTTCGTCCTCCGTCAGCGGGTCGAGCGGATGGGGCTGCGCCGCGTCGTGAACGGTCACGATGACCTCCTCCGGTGCGTTGGATACATTTTCGGCATCCGGTCTCGCATTCGTGCAGTTCGGACACCGAATCTCGCATCAATGTATCCAAGTTGCCAAGGCTTGGGCTAGTGTCTCTGGCCATGAGTTCCGAGACGCGACCAGCCGAACCCGCAGCCCCGCCCCCCGCGCCCACGCGTCACGGCGGGCACCTCGTGGCCGAGATCCTCGAGCGCAACGGCGTGACCCACGTGTTCGGCCAGGACTCCCCGGAGTGGCTGTTCGAGGCCCTCGGGGACAGCCCGGTCAGGGCGACGGTCATGCGCGACGAACGCAGCGCCGGCTTCGCGGCGGACGCCGTCGCCCGCGCCACCGGGCGACCGACCGTCGCCACCGGCATCCACGGGCCCGGCGCGATGAACCTTCCGATCGCCCTGCTCGAGGCGAAGGCCGCACAGAGCCCGGTCATCGCGCTCGTCAGCGGCGTGGAGACGCACCTCCACGGGACGGGCGCCTTCCAGGAGACCGACCAGGTCGGCATCGTCACACCGTTGGTGAAGTTCGCGGCACGAGCCGCCCGGCCGGAGGACGTCGAGCCGACGCTCCAGCAGGCCATCGACGTCGCCATGACCGCCCCTCGAGGCCCGGTCCTGGTCGAGCTTCCCAACGATGTGATGAAGGCCGATGCGCACCGGGCACAACCGGTCGATGAGCCGGCCGCGGCAGCCTCACCCGTGGCCGCGGCGTCCACTCTCGACCAGGCGGTCACCCTCATCGAAGCGGCTGCTCGGCCCGTCCTCCTCGTCGGCAACGGTGCGCGCCAGGCCGGCGTCGGGGCCGGTGTCACCGAGCTCGCCGAGCGGCTCGGAGCCCCCGTCTGCACGACCGCGATGGGTCGTGGCTGCTTCCCCGAGCGGCACCCGCTGTACGCCGGGGTCGCCGGCTTCATGTCGTACCGCGAGGACGGGTCCGGCTGGGTGGCCAACGAGGCCCTGCGTTCCGCCGACGTGGTCGTGGTTCTCGGCTCGGCCATGGACGGGGCCACCACCGACCTCGGCCGGCTGCCCGGCCCCGCATGCAGGGTGGTCCGGGTCGACGTCGAGGACGTCGGCTCACGATTCGCCGCGCAGGACGTGACTCTGGTGCGTGACCTCGTCGAGAAGACGCTGCCCCGGTTCCTCGAGCGGCTCGCGACGACCCCGCGCGACCCCTGGATGGACCTGCCGGCACGCTGGGACCAGGTGCGGGCCCGCCAGCAGGCCGTGGCCGCGGATCCCGTGGACGTCGGCCTCCACCCGGCCCGGCTGTTCCGTGAGCTCGGCGCCCTGCTCCGGCCCGAGGACCTGGTCGTGTGCGACGCCGCGTACAGCAGCGTCTGGGCGTTGAGCTATCTCGCCCAGGGCGAGCACTTCGACCAGATCGTCTACGGGCGCGCCGCCGGGACGCTGGGCTTCGGCTTCCCCGGCGCGATCGGCCTTGCCAGGGCCCACCCGGGCCGTCGGGTGGTCGCCCTGGTCGGCGATGGCGGGTTCGGTTTCGGCTGGGGCGAGCTCGAGACGGCCCGGCGCCACGACTGCGACGTCACCTGCATCGTGCTGAACAACGGGGCCTTCGCCTACCAGCGGCTCTGGCACGACCTCAACGAGGGCACCTCTCGCGACCTGGACTTCGTGGACGTCCGTCACGACCTGCTGGCCGAGGCCGTGGGGGTGTCCGGGCACCGCGTCGAGGCCGCGGAGGATCTGCGACCTGCCCTCGTCGCCGCACTCTCGACCGATGGACCGACGCTCGTTGACGTCGTCGTCCCGGTCGACACCCTGCCTCCCTTCGACATGATGCGCCACGTGGGGGTCTGATGACGCGCCTGACCTACGACTCCGCCTTGAGCCTCCTTCCGGCCACCGTTCCCCCGTCGGGCAGCGGCGTCACGCACATAGAGGAGACCCCGCTGGCCGACATCGCCGCGGAGTTCGGCACACCGACCTGGGTCGTCTCCGAGCGCCAGCTCGAGCACAACCACGGCGCCCTGCGCGCGGCGTACGACGCCATCGACCAGCAGGTCGAGATCGCGTTCTCGATGAAGGCGAACAACAACCGGGCCGTCATCACCACGCTTTGCCGCAGCGGTGCCCTCATCGACGCGAGCTCCGAGTTCGAAGTGATGGCGGCGCTCGACGCAGGCATCCCGGCCGCGAACATCATCGTCAACGGCAATGGCAAGTCGGCGACGTACCTCGACCTCGTCGCCCGGATCGGCGTGCACCAGGTCAACGTCGACTCCCTCGCCGAGGCCGAGCGACTCTCCGAGGCCGCACGACGCCACGGCCGCGTCGTGCCATGCGTGGTGCGCGCCAAGTTGCGGTACGGCCGCCTGCTGGCCCAGGACCCCGCGTACGAGCGCACGCTGCGGGTGGCGGAGGCCAAGTTCGGGTCGAGCATCCCGACCGGAGCGGCCGAGACCCTCGTCACCCGGATCGCGGAAGACCAATGGCTCAACTATGTCGGACTCTCCCACCACGCCGGGTTCGCCGGCTACCGCGCCGACTTCGACGCGCAGCGCCAAGTCATGCACGTCCGGGAATGCGCCCGTGAACTCGCCGCGTTCGCGGCGCACCTCAAGGCAGCGCGGGATGTCACGACCCGGCGCATCAACCTGGGGGGCGGCCTGCGCCAGGGCAGACGTGTCCTGCTCAGCACCCCGGGCAACGCAACCGATGCCGAGCTGCGCGACCTGCCGGACGTGCGTGAGCATGCGCAGGCCCTGGCCGCAGGGCTCCACGAGGGCGGCTGGCCCGACGTCGTCGTACAACTGGAGTCCGGCGGCTTTCACGTAGGTGACGCGGTCACCCTGCTGACGCGGGTCCAGGACGTCAAGGACGTCGACTGGTTCAGCAGCCGCCGCTTCGTCACCGTCGACTCCGCGGCCACCATGTTCATGACCCGGTCGCTGACCCGGGCCGGTCACGGCATCGTCGTTGTCGGGGCCACGTCGTCGGCCCCGCATCCGACGCCGGTCGAAGTCGTCGGCCCGACGTGCTCGTACGACTCCATCGCCGAGGACATCGAACTTCCCGACGTAATGCCGGGGGATCTCCTGCTGGTCCTCAACCAGGGCGCCTACTGCGAGACGGCCTCGACCCAGTTCAACGCGATCCCCCGACCCGCCACCGTCCTCGTCCGCGGAGCGAACCCGGTGCTCGCCCGTCGTCGCGAGGAGGCCGCGGACGTCTTCTCCCGCGAGCTGCTCCCCCCACTCGAACCCGACACCCACTCCATCACCCCGGGAGACCACCCATGACAGTGCTGCAGGATGAGGTCAGTGCTCGCGCCTTCGCCGTCCGCATCTCCGAGGAGACCCCGCGTGACCGGCGCGGGGTCAACCTGCTGAGCGACGCGCTCGCGGAGCGCGGGATCGTCGCCGAACGTGTGGAGGGCCGCGACGGCCCGTACGGCAAGACCGACTGGGAGGACGACCTGCGCGACTCCGCGGCCGTCTTCCAACAGGCCGCCGACCACGTCCGGACCGCGCTGACCAGTGGCCGACGCTCGGTTGTTCTGTCGACCGACTGCTCCATCGCGATCGGCACCTTTCCCGCCGTCCACGCAGCCCGCCCCGAGGCCAAGGTCGTGTGGTTCGACTCCCACTCCGACTTCGACACCCCGGTCACCACCAGCGGCGGCTTCCTGGGCTGCATGAGCCTCTCCGGTGCCTGCGGCGTGTGGGACACCGGGCACGGGGAGTTCCCGCTCGAGCAGGCCATCCTCGTCGGTGCCCGCTCGCTCGACGACGACTTCGACATCGCGGGCCAGCGCCAAGCGGAGGCGAGCGCGCTCACCATGGTCCCGGTCGCCGAGGACACGGCCGAGAGGGTCGTGGCTGCGATCGGCGGTGCTCCCGTCTACGTGCACATCGACCCGGACGTGCTCGACGTGAGCGTCAACCCCATCTGGTACGGCCGCGACCGGGGCTTCGACTACGAACAGGTCCTCACGGTGCTCCGGGGGATCGCCGACGCCTCGGACGTCATCGGGGTCGAGATGACCGCGCTGCACAGCCCGGACGACGTGGGGTGGCGGCGTCGGGTGACCGAGTTCGAAGCCGACTGCGTCTGCACCCTCCTCGGCGTCGACGCCCCGGGCGGTGTGGCATGAACTCCACGTTCGCGACCTTCAACCCCGCCACCGGCGAGCACCTTGCAGACGTGGCCCTCACCTCTGAGAACGACCTGGACAACGCGGTGGACGCCGCGACCGAGGCGCTGAGGCACGGTAGCGCCTGGCGCATCATGACACCCGCCGCGCGAGCCCGGGTGCTCTGGCGGATCGCCGAGCTCGTCGAGGCCCACGCCGCTGAGCTCGCCGAGCTCGAGACCCGTGACCAGGGACAGCCCCTCGGCATCGCTCGACACGTCTCGGTCGCCGCGACCGCCGAGCACTTCCGCTACTTCGCGGGCTGGGTCACCAAGATCACCGGCGAGACCAACCCGGTCTCCATTCCCGGCGTGCTCAACTACACGACGCGCGAACCGGTCGGAGTCTGCGGCCTCATCACCCCGTGGAACTTTCCGCTGATGATCGCGGCGTGGAAACTGGCTCCGGCGCTGGCCTGTGGCAACACCTGCGTCATCAAGGCGGCGGAGCAGACCCCGCTCACCACGATGCGGCTGGTGGACCTGATGGCCGAGGCCGGCGTGCCGACGGGCGTCGTCACCGTCGTGTCCGGAGGCCCGGAGGTGGGCAGGGCGATGGTGAGCCACCCCGGCATCGCCAAGATCTCGTTCACCGGATCGACCGATGTCGGCCGCGAGATCGTCCGCGCGAGCGCCGACCACTTCAAGCGCGTCTCACTCGAACTGGGCGGCAAGACGCCGGTAGTCGTCTTCGACGACACGCCGGTGACCAAGGCCGTGACCGGAATCGCGCAGGGCGCCTTCTTGAACTCCGGCCAGGTGTGCGCGGCATACTCCCGTATCTACGTCCAGCGCAGGATCGTCGACGAATTCGCCGATGGCCTGGCAGCGGTTGTCTCTGCCATGCGGCTGGGCGACGGCATGTCGCCCGAGACCGACCTCGGGCCCCTGGTGTCCGCGGACCACCTCACCCGGGTAGAGAAGTATGTCCGCAACGGCCTTGAGGACGGGGCGACCCTGGTTGCCGGTGGGGAGCGCCCTGACCATCTCTCCGACGGCCATTTCCTGACCCCTGCGGTCTTCACCGACGTCACCGACACCATGCGGATCGCGCGTGAGGAAATATTCGGCCCCGTCGTGGCCGTCCTCCCGTTCGACGACGCCGACGAGGTCACCGCTCGCGCGAACGACTCCCGCTACGGCCTGTCCGCCTCGGTGTGGACCCGCGACGTCGGCCGGGCCCACCGGACGGCTGCGGCGCTGGAGGCCGGCACGGTGTGGATCAACATGCCCAACCCGCCCGACGCCGCGGCCCCCTGGGGCGGCTTCAAGTCCTCCGGCTGGGGACGCGAGATGGGGGCCGCGGCCATCGACCTCTACACCGAAACCAGGAGCGTCATGCTGAACACCCAGTGACCACTCCCCCACCCCTGGCCTCGTGCGGCGCCAACCAGCTTTGTCCTCCTCGCGTGCTCGAACCCGCCCACCTCCGCCCCCACCTGAACGGCGCCGTCGGCAGGATCGCCGCCCGAGATGGCGAGTGCTTTGCGTCCGGGCGTCGCGGCGGGACGGGCTTCGTTCTCCAGGTCGTGGTAGCCCGTGTGGTTGAACGCCTTGATCACACGGATTCGGGCAGGAATGCCCGCACGGTCTCGCTGGAGGAGGTGCGCGGGTCGGTGAGGTCGTCGCGGATGCCGTCGGTCTCCATCAGTAGTTCATCGCGTCGACGACGAGCTTGCCGCGCAGAGCGGCGGGGATGTGTAGAGCGTCAGCCGGAAAGCGCGGCAGGGCGACTGGGAACGACGCGGCTCAGGTCTCGTGGGATCAGTGCCGGGGGTCAGCGGCGGGTTGATCGAGGTTGCCGTGGGCTTCGGCCGAAAGGTCCTGGCCGTCGGCCCAGGTGTTGAGCCGGTCGGCGTAGGCCTGCTGGATCATCGGATAGAAGCCCTGGCCGAACAGCACCCGCAGGGGCGGGGCGTCGGAATCGACGATCTTGAGGAGGGTACGGGCAGCGGCGGCCGGGTCGCCGGCGGGCTGCTTGCCCGCGACCTGGGCGAGGTGCCGGCGGAGGCTCTCGTAGGCCGGGTCGGGCTCGGCCATGTGACCGTTGGCGAGAGGGTCGGGGTTCTTACCGGCCCTGGTGGCGAACCCGCCGGGCTCGACCACGGTCACCTTGACGCCGAAGCCGGCGACCTCACTCGCGAGAGCTTCGTTCAGGCCCTCCACCGCCCACTTGGAGGCGTGGTAGGCGCCGCCGAGCGGCATCGCGATGAGGCCGGCGGCCGAAGACAACTGAATGATGTGCCCCGAGCCTTGCTCGCGCAGGTAGGGCAACGCGGCCTGGACGACCCACACTGCGCCGAAAAGGTTGGTCTCCATCTGGTCGCGCAGATCCTGCTCGGTCAGCTCCTCGACCGCGCCGACCTGGGCGTACCCGGCGTTGTTGACGATGACGTCCAGGCGACCGAAGTGCTCCGCGGCCCGCTTCACCCCCGCGAAGACCGCGGCCCTGTCGGTCACGTCCAGCGCGACCGGCAGCACCGCGTCGCCATAAGTGGCGACCAGCCCTTCAAGGCTCCCGGTGTTCCGAGCGGTCGCAGCGACCCTGTCACCGCGGGACAGTGCGGCCTCGACGAAGTTGCGGCCCAGACCACGGGACGAACCGGTGACGAACCATACCTTGCTCATGATGACGTTCCGTTCCTTCGATGTGTCTGTCGGCCACCAGACACCGACAACCCGGTCCCCGTTACGCGGCGACAGTGTGACCTGCGCCACCACGCTTTACCTGCGGGCAGTATTCGCGTTCGTGTGCGCGAGCGCACCGAGGGATGCTCAGAGTGGGCGGGTGGCCGTCAGGACGGCCGCCGACCGGTTGCCGTCGAGCCGGTCCCGGCTGGTGACGATCACCAGGCAGTGGCCGGCGCCGGGCAGCAGCGGCCGGACCTGGTCGGACGACCTCGCGTCGTCCAGCACGACCAACATCTTCCGGTCGGCCAGCAGGGTGCGGTAGAGCGCGCTCTTGCCGTCCAGGTCGTCCGGAATCGCCTCCGGGGCAGCACCCAGAGCGTGCAGGAACCGATGCAGCGCCTCGCCCGGGTCGAGCGGTCCATCCTGCTCGAAACCGTGCAGGTCGACGTGGAGTTGGCCGTCCGGGTAGCGCTCCTTCAGTTGGTGCGCCCACCACAAGGCCAACGTGGTCTTCCCGACCCCGGGCGCTCCATCGATGGCGACGATGACCGTCGCCACGCCGCCGGGCTTCTCCAGGAGGTGCGCAAGCCGGTCGAGTTCGGCGCCGCGCCCGGCGAACCGTTCCGTCACGCACGGGAGCTGGCGCGGTGCGGGAGGCACGGCACCGCGCGCTCCGCGCTGCGGCACCGCCTCGATGTCGTCGCGCAGCGTGCTCAGCCGGCGCTGCCGCTCGGCATCCGTGCCCAGCGCGGTGAGCAGCTGGTCGAAGACGGCGGTGGACGGCAGCGTCGTGCCGTTCAGGTAGGCGTAGAGGCTGCTCCGGGAGACGTTGATCCGCCGGGCCAGGTCCGCGCGGTCCACCGCCCGCCCCTGCCGGTGCTCCCAGTCGATGAGGAGGAGGGCCAACTGCTTGACCAGATCGCGTCGCATCGCCACAGGATCATCGGCGTGTCCGTGGGAGAACATGTCCCTCCGTACGCTGGTCACCTCACAACGGGACTCAGCGTATTTACGGCCGACATCGGGGACCACCGTGCCATCACGGAGTCCGCTGGCCGGATCAGGCCCACTCTAGGCACGCCGAAGAGCAGGTCAGGGACGGCGGCGGCCTGCCGCACCTTGGGCGTGGTCCAGCCGATGGGCGGAACCGGGTGCGCGTCGGACAACGTTGCCGGCGAGGCGTTCAACTCCACCCGAGGGGCGAGCCCGGCCTCTTCCCGCCGGCTCGCTTGGGGGCGAAGCTTGTTGCGGCGTCCTCGACCCTCACCGGTGAACACTCGGCTCTGCGCGGAATGGAGATCGGCCAGTGAAGCTGGATGTGCAACTGAACGGGCCGCCGGACGAGGCGGCGCAGCGCACCCGCACGCTGATCGCCGCCGGGGTGGACGGCCTGTTCACGTTCGAGGGCCCGCACGATGTGTTCCTGCCGCTGATCGTCGCGGCCGGCTCGTCGGACCTACCGCCGCCCGACCTGATGACCACCGTCGCGATCGCGATCCCCGCAGCCCGATGAACCTGGCCAACATGGCCTACGACCTGCAACTGCTCAGCAAGGGCCGGTTCCGGCTCGGGCTGGGCTCGCAGGTCAGGTCGCACATCGAGAACCGGTACGGCTCGACCTGGAGCAGGCCGACCGCCCGGATGCGCGAGTCGGTCCTCGGGGGGAAGGCGATTCTGAGCGCCTAGCAGGACGGCACCCCGCTCGATTTCAGCGGCGAGTTCACCAGGCACACCATGATGGGTGGCGATGAGGTCCGAGGGACGGCACTCGGAATCGACGTGCCAGGTCTGCCACGAACTAAGTCGATCGGCTGCCCTGAAGAATAGGGCGATCCGAGCAAACGCCGCGCCTGGCGAAATTGCAATCTTATTCTCCTGATCTCCATGGCCCTTCCCTGCTGCTGGTCTTCGTCCGGATCGAGGTGCGGACGAAGGCGGCGGGGCGCGGGGCCGCGGAGAATCACGGTGTCTCTAGCGTCAACCTGGCATGCGGTCACGATAACCGGGCGTGTTTCGGATGCCCATGGCCGCCGGCTGTCAGGGGGTGGGCCAGTCCCAGCGGGGGACCTCGCGCAGCGGGTGCAGTTCGTCGTCGGTACGGGCGTGGGAGTTGCGCATGGCGACCTCGGTGCCGAACTCCACGTGCTCGCGCAGCGCCTGCCGGAAGGGGGCGTCGGCGGGGAGCCCGGCGGCGTCGGCGGCCGCCATGTACAGCTCGACGAACCGGAGCCGCTGCTCCTCGGTGATCTTCAGGTGGCGGTGGACGTCGATGAGGTGGGAGAAGCCGCCCATCTCGCGCGTGAAGGTGTCAGGGCCGCCGAAAGTCTCGGCGGTGAAGGCGGTCAGGCGATCGACGTGGGTCGGCTGGCCCTCGCCGAAGAGGGGCTGGAGCAGGGGGTCGGCCAGGAGGCTGGAATAGAACAGGTCGATGAACCTGCGGAGGCCTTCGTGCCCGCCGGCGTGCTCGAAAAGGGTTTCCATGATTACACCATTACTTGCTTGACGACGGTCGGGTTCGTTTATCGCAGGCGGCCGCCGGCCTGTCGAGGCCCAGTGCCGGTTGTGGTCATGGGGCCGGGTCGGTGATGTAGTCGTGCAGGCGGCCAGATCCTTCGAGCATCGCAGTGGCGCGGGCGGTCAGGTTCGCGACCACACCGCCGAGTACAAGGAGCTCGCGATGCAGGTCGGCCTCACCGTGGCCAAGGTCGACCCGATCGGCTGGTCCGACACCGACGTCCCCGACAGCACCGCCGTCGAGTACGCGCTTGAGATCGAACAGCTCACCGGCGCGATCCGGGCGCCCCGCCGCTCCGAGCACACGGCCCGCATCGCCGCCACGGGCGGCACCGGTGAGGAGCGCTGGTGGATGGATCCGAACCGGACAAGACCAGGTGATCGCCGGTGTCCTGGCCCGTCACGCCCGCGCCGCCGAGCAGCGGGAGAAGGCGGCGCCTCCACCGCCCGCGCCCGGCTGCGACCCGCAGGCGTTGAGTGTGCTGTTCGGGAGGAGCCCGTGACCGTCGACGTGCTCAGGCTGTGGCGGCGCGGTAGGCGTAGTAAGCCAGGAACATGTCGACTCCGGAGTCGATCAGTCGTTCGGTCGTGTGCGGGTCGAGCGTCGTTCCGTAGGTGCCGTGGACCAGATGCGGATAGAGCACGAGCGAATAGAGCTGGAGTATGGCGGTCTCCACGTCCGGCATGGTCAGCCGACCGGCGGCGATGAGGCGTTCGAACGCCGCCACCAGGGCAGGGCGAGCGCGGTCGGGGCCGTGATGGCGCCAGGCTTCGCCGAGTTCCGGGAATCGGCGGACTTCGCCGGCGACGAGGCGGCGCAGGGCCACCATGTCGGGGGAGGTCATGCTTTCCACCCATGCCCGGGCGGTCCATTTGAGTGCGCTCCGCAGGTCATCGGACTCTCCCAGCCGCTGCGCGGTGCCTGAGATGGCGTCGGCGAGGGCTTCCTGCAGGGCGTCGCCGATGACGGCGATGAAGAGGGTCTCCTTGCTGCCGTAGTGGTTGTAGACGGTGACCTTGGAAACACCCGCCTCGGCGGCGATGGCGTCCATCGCCGCATCGAACCCATCCCGGACGAATGCCGACCGGGCCGCCTGAATGATCACCTGTCGCTTGCGCGCCGCCCGGTCCCCGGTGAGAACGCGCGGAGACTCGCTGCGCTGAGAGGGTGCTGGCATCGTCGCTCCTTCGTCGTCGACGTCCAGCCTACCGAAATATGAACTGTACGGTTGAGTTCAACTGAACTGGTGCGTACAGTACAGGGGATCGACCGCACCGCGTCACCACCCGTGATCGTGGGCGACCAGAGCGGACCACGGGAGTGCCGCCATGCATGACACCTTTGATCGACCACAAGTCCGCGACCGGAACGCTCGGCGTCCTGGTCGCTCCAAGACGGCTGCGCTGGCCTTGCTGTCGTTCGCGATGCTGATCGTTTCTCTCGATCAGTACATCGTCGTCGTCGCGCTGCCGGATATCGGCCGCGAGCTCGGGTACTCGGCGCAGACACTCCAGTTGGTGGTCAGCGCTTACGCCGTCGCCTCCAGCGGATTCCTGCTGCTGGGCGGGCGCGCCGCCGACCTGCTCGGCAGACGCCGGATGCTGGCCACCGGGCTCGCGCTGTACGCGGTGGCCTCGCTGGCGGGCGGGCTCGCCACCGGTCCAGGGCCGCAGTTGGCGGCCCGAGCCGTTCAGGGGCTCGGCGGGGCACTGGTCTTCCCCAGCACGCTGGCGATCATCAACACCGCCTTCGCGGAGGGGCGCGACCGCAACCGCGCGCTGGGCGTCTGGGGCGGCTCCGGCGCAGCCGGGCTGGTAGTCGGTGTGCTGCTCGGCGGGGCGCTCACCCGCATGCTCGGGTGGGAGGCGGTGTTCTTCGTCAACGTCCCCCTGGCGGGTGGAGCGCTCATCGCGGCCTTTCGGCTTCTCGCACCGGACGGGTCGCGGACGGTGGGACGGGTGTTCGATCTGCCGGGAGCTCTGGGCTCCACCGGCGCGGTCACGCTTCTGATGTTCTCCCTGGTCCAGGGACCGGCTCTCGGCTGGGACTCGCCCTGGACCGTCGGCATGGCGGCCGCGGGGCTCCTGCTATTCGCGGTGTTCGCCGTCGTCGAGCGGCGCAGTCCCGACCCCCTTGTCCCCGTGAAGCTTCTCGCCAACCGCGTTCTGGGCGTGGCATTGGTAGTCGCTTTCATGTTCACGGCGACATTCGGAGCCCTCCTGTACTTCCTGTCCATCTACTTCCAGGACGTCCGCGGCTATGACCCTCTGCAGACCGGCGCGGCCTTTCTGCTCCCCACCGCGGTGGTGGTGGCGGGTTCGACGTTCGCCGGTCAGACGGTGACGCGCTTCGGGCTGAGGCGTACTCTCGTCGCCGCGCTCGCGATCGGTGCGGCCGGGGCGGTCGGCGTCGGCCTGGCCCTGTCGGCCGACGGCTCCTATGTCGCGCTCGTGCCGGGTCTCGTCGCGGTCAGCCTGGGGGACGGTGTCGTATTCACCCTGATGTTCATCGCCGCCGGTACGGGGGTGGCCGACCACCGGCAGGGGGTCGCCTCCGGTATGGCCTCCACCAGTTCCGGGGTCGGCGCCGTCGTCGGCCTCGCCGCACTTGTTCTCGTCGCCAACGCCGGTACCGAGGGGCTCAGCGGAGAAGAACTGCGCGTCGCCACCGCCGAAGGCATACGCACCGCCGTTCTCGTCATCGCCGGCGGGATCGTCCTCACCCTCCTCGTCGCGCTCAGCCTTCGCGACTCCTCCGACCGCCCCCACCGATCCCAGGCCGACTCCACCGCGTCGAGGTAGTCGGATGGCGAGCCGCACGTATGCGCCCCCCGTCGCACCTTGGAGGCGACCCCGGTCGGGCCGTAGGCGGCTAGGAAGCAGTGGAGGCACCTTTCGGGCGGCCCTGGATGGGGCTGAGTGCCAGCGTCCAGCACAGATTGGGGCGAGCCCATCAAGGTTGCGCTGCGGGGAGTCTGGTATTGGCCGACCCGGTGTTGTCAGGCAGCAGGGCCAGGAGTTGATGTTCGTGGCCGGGAAGCTCACCTTCGGTGAGGCCGTTGAACCTGAACGCTCGGGTTCCATTGGGCGGAAATCCCGCCCGCTTCCCGTCCAGCGGGAACGAGGATGCCGGGATCACGGCGGCGGGTTCGCAGACTGATCCCGTGCTTCGACTGACCTCTCTCCTCGCAAGCGGCACCGTCCTGCTCGCAGCCTGCGCGACGGCGGACGCCGGGCGGCCTCCGGACTCCTTCACGGCAGGGCTCGCCGCCCCGGTGAGCTGCCTCGACCCGCACCAGACCCCGCAGACGCCCAACCTGCAGGTGTCACGCCAGTTCGTGGACTCGCTCACCGACCAGGATCCGCGCACCGGAAAGATCGTGCCGTGGCTCGCGACGTCATGGAAGGTCGACAAGCGGGCCGAGCGGTTC
Organism: Actinomadura sp. NPDC048021; assembly: GCF_040653135.1. Taxonomy (NCBI): domain Bacteria; kingdom Bacillati; phylum Actinomycetota; class Actinomycetes; order Streptosporangiales; family Thermomonosporaceae; genus Actinomadura; species Actinomadura sp. NPDC048021. The sequence goes on along the minus strand of NZ_JBEZJQ010000004.1, from coordinate 271,974 downwards.
ACCTTCACTCTGCGCGACGGCGTCACGTTCAGCGACGGCGCGCCGCTGGACGCCGCCGCGGTCGTCGCCAACCTCGACGACATCTCCAGGCTCGGCGCGCGGTCCCCACTCGGTTCGGGCTACCTGGCCGGGTACGAAGGGGCCTCCGCTCTTGACGCGAAGACCGTCGAGGTCCGGTTCGGCGCCCCGAGCGCGCAGTTCCTCCAGGCCACCTCGATGGTCACGCTGGGCATCCTTTCTCCGGGCACGCTCAAGAAGACTCCCGAGCAGCGCTGCGCGGGTGCTCTCGCCGGCTCCGGGCCGTTCGTGCTCGGCCGGGTCGCGCTCAATGAGGAGGTGCGGCTCTCCGCGCGCACCGGATACGCCTGGGCGAGCCGGCTGGCCGCGCACAAGAGCGTCCCGCGCATACGCGAGCTGACCTTCGCCATCGTCACCGACCCGAGCGCCAGGCACGGCAGCCTCTTCTCCGGGCAGCTCGACGCCGACCTGCAGGTGCTCCAGCAGGACCAGCGTTCCTTCGGCAGGAAGGGACCCCAGCTGCTGTCCGCCGCCCGTCCGGGCATCGTGTTCACGCTGCTGCCGAACGAGTCGCGGCCCGCGCTGCGCGATCCCGGCGTGCGCCGGGCGATCGGCGCCGCCCTCGACCGGTCGCGGTTCGCGGCGCTGCTCGCAGCGGGTGAACGTCCGGCGACCGACGTGCTCGCCAGCACCACGCCCGGCTACGCCGATCGCTCCGCCGATCTGGCGTACGCGCCTGACGAGGCGGCCCGGCTGCTCGACGCGGCCGGTTACCGGCGCGGTCCCGGCGGCGTGCGCGCCAAGGGGTCGCAGCGGCTGTCGTTCACCCTGGTCTACTCGGCCAACGAGCCCTACGGCTCGGTGTACCAGCTCATGGCCCAGCAGCTCGCCGACGTCGGGATCGAACTGCGGCCGACACCGCTCGACGACGCCACCAACAGCGCCCGGCAGTCCTCGGGCGACTACGACTTCGTCTCCTGGGCGGTGACCAGGGGCGACCCCACGGTCCTGGCCAGCGTGTACCCGGTGGAAAGCGCGAACCCGCTCCGGCGCACCCGGCCGGACCAGGTGGACGGCAGGATCGCCCGGATCGCCACGGTGCTCGATCCCACCGAGCGCTCCCGCGCCGTGGAGGCCGCGGCCGAGGCGATCCTTTCCGGCGGGCACGGCATCCCGCTCTTCGAGCAGGCCTCGTCGGTGGGCCTGGCGGAGCAGGTGAGAGGGGTTCGTCTCGACGCGTCCGGGCGGCCGATCTTCCAGGACGCGGAGGTGCGGGCATGACCTGGAACGACTTCGCCGGGGGCCGCGCGGTGGACCCCGCGACCTTCGTCGCCGCCGCGAGCACGCTGCTGGAGTCGGCGGTCGCCGCCGCGGGCGGCGCCGAGGCCGCCAGGACCGACTTCATCGCCGGGCTCGAGGCCAGCATGAGCACCTCCGGCCCCTACGCGACGCTGCGGCTGGACGCCGGACTCGCCGACCAGGGCGTCAGGGGCGAGCTGCGGGAGAACGCCGTCGCGGTGTCCGAGATGATCCTGGACCTGGTGCGGAGTACGTCCGGAACACCCGGCGTAACGGACATCCACAGCAGCTGCGTGGGTTACGCCTGGACTCCCCCGGTGGTCGAACGCCTCATCAACGGTTCCGGCATGCACGCTGCGCGCAATCTCTACAACGAGTGGCTGTGGCAGCTCGTGCTCCTGCGGGACGCCCTCATCCCGTTCACAGATCCGTCCCAGGTGCGGGTGCTCGCCGACGCCGACGGACTGACCAGGCTCCAGGAAGCCCGCGACTGGTTCGCCGTCCAGGTGATGACCCGGCGGATCGCCCACGCGGCGATCGTGCGGTTCGCCGCCGAGGCGGTGACGGGCGGGCACGCCGAGGGGGCCTACGGGTTCCAGCACGAGGGCGCGGTGGTCCTGCCGCCGGTCGCCCTCGGCGGCGAACTGCTCGGACCGGCGTATCTGCTGAGCCGGCACGAGGGGACCCTGGTCGCCGAGGACACGGTGTACTTCGTTCAAGGACAGGAGGACGGGGAGCCGACGAACACGCTGTCCGTCCCGGCGCGAGCGATCGGCGACGTCGAGGTGGTCGGCCTCACCGACCGGCTGGTGCCCGGACCCCCCGGACCATCCGGTCCGCGCACGCTCAGCCTGGTGGTGGGCTTCGACGGCCACGAGTGGACGGCCGACCTCGGACGTGCGCTGCGCGGCCACCGCTACGCCGCCCGGCCCGCCGATCCGGGAGGCTCGCGCCCCGCAGCCGCCACGGCCGACGCCTGGTCGGGATGCGCGGTGCTCCGGCAGGACGGCGAGGTGGCGGTGCCCGAAGGCGGCGTCATCCCGACCGGCGGGCAGCGCGCGCTGACCCTCGCGCTGCTCGGCAGGCTCCGGCCGGGCAACGTGGTGCTCTACACCGGCCAGGAGGTCGGCGGGCACCGCATCCTCCTGGACATCCGGGGCTGAGATGACCCGGTTCGTGGCGCGGCGCCTCATGCAGGCGGCGGCGGTGGTGCTGGCGGCCTACACCTTCACCTTCGCGGCCTTCAACGTCCTCCCCGCCGATCCCGTGCAGATCATGATCGGCCCGGAGAACGGCGTGGACGAGGCGCGGGTGGCCGGGCTGCGCGCCGAGTACGGTCTGGACCGCCCGGCGGCGGAGCGCTATGCCGACGGGCTGCTCGGCGCCCTGCACGGCGACTTCGGCACGTCCTTCCAGACGGGGCGGGGCGTCGGCGCGATGATCGCCGAGGCCGCTCCGCGCACGCTCGTGCTCGCGGGCGGCGCGCTGCTGGTGGCGCTCCCGCTCGGCTTCCTGATCGCCTGGTCGGCCGCGCACACCCGGCACGTGTGGCTGCGCCGCCTGCTCGGCGCGCTGCCCGGCCTGTCGCTGTCCGTCCCGACGTTCTGGCTCGGGCTGGTGCTGCTGCAGGCGTTCTCCTTCGGCCTGCCGCTGTTCCCCGCCAGGGGCGCGGACGGGCTCGCCGGCCTGGTACTGCCCGCCGCGACGCTGGCGGTGCCGTCATCGGCCTTCGTGGCGCAGGTGCTCACCGAACGGCTGGCGGTGGAGATGCGGCAGCCGTACATCGACACCGCACGGGCCAAAGGCGCGTCGCGGGCGCGGGCGGTGACGGCGCACGCGCTGCGCAACGCCGCCATGCCCGCCCTGACGATGACCGCGCTGCTGGCGGGCTGGCTGTTGTCCGGGTCGGTCGTGGTGGAGACGGTCTTCGCACGCAACGGTCTCGGCCGGTTGATCGAGTCGGCCGTCACGACCCGGGATCTGCCCATGCTGCAGGGCCTGGTCGTGGTGGCCACCGCGGCCGTCACGGTGCTCACGCTCGCGGTGGACGTGGCACACCCGCTGGTGGACCCCCGGCTGCGGGAGCGTGCCGGATGAGGTTCGTGCGGCGGCTCGGGATCGTGCCGTCGGCTCTCGTGCTGCTGGCTGCCACGGCCGCGGCGTTCGCTCCCGGCCTGTTCCTCTCCGCCGACCCGCTGCGCGGCGACGTCACGGAGCGGCTGCTGCCTCCGGGGGCCGGTCATCCCTTCGGCACGGACGAACTGGGCAGGGACGTGTTCGCCAGAGTCGTGCACGGCTCGGCCCCCTCGATTCAGGCGGCCGTCATCGCGGTGGGCGTCGCCGTCCTCGCCGGTTCGGCGATCGGGCTGGTGGCGGGAACCGCGCGGGGACGGCTGGACGGTCTGATCATGCGCGCGGTGGAGGTCCTGCTCGCCGTGCCGTCGTTCCTGCTCGTCCTCATGGTCCTGGCGATGCTCGGCCCCGGGACGCGCCAGGTGGCCGTCGCCGTCGGCGTGTCAGCGGCGGCGGTGTTCTCCCGGATCATGCGGACCGAGGTCATCCGGGTCCGCGGATCCGGGTACGTCGAGGCCGCCGCGGTGTGCGGGGCCGGGCGCCCGACCGTGCTGATGGTCCACGTGCTGCCCAACGCCGCGGGGCCGCTCGCCGCGCTGGCGACGCTCGAGATCGGCAACGCCGTCCTCACCGTCGCCGCTGTGAGCTTCCTCGGCTTCGGGGCTCCGCCGCCGGCGCCCGAGTGGGGCTCGCTGATCGCCGCGGGGCGCCCGTTCCTCGCCTCGGCGTGGTGGCTGACGACCATGCCCGGTCTCGTCATCGTCGCCGTGGTGCTGGCGGTCAACCACCTCGGGCATGTCCTGCGCACGCGATCGGAGACACGATGACGCCTCTGCTGGCCGTACGCGGCCTGACCGTGCGGTACGGGCCGTCCGGGCGGGGCCGCCCGGCGGTGGACCGCGCCGACCTGACGGTGGAGCCCGGGCAGGTCGTGGCCGTGGTCGGCGAGTCCGGGTCGGGCAAGTCCACGCTCGCCCACGCGCTGGCCGGGCTGCTACCGGACGCGGCCCGGGTGACCGGTGGCGAGGTCGCCTTCGGCGGCGAACGGGTGGACGGCATGCGGGATCGGGCATGGCGGCGACTGCGCGGACGGCGGATCGCGCTCGTGCCCCAGGATCCGGGGACCGCCCTCAACCCGCTGATGACCGTGCGCGCCCAGCTCGCCGAAGCCCTGCGCCTGACCGGAACCGCCCGGCCCGGCGCGGCTGCCCTCGAGGACGCGCTCGGACGGGTGGGGATCCCCGACCCGGCGGCCGTGCTCGACCGCCATCCGCACCAGCTCTCCGGCGGTTTCCGGCAGCGGGTGCTACTCGGCATGGCGCTGGCCGGACGGCCCGCGCTACTGATCGCCGACGAGCCGACCTCCGCGCTCGACACCACCGTGCAGAAGACCGTGCTCGACCTCATTCAGGAGGTCGCGGCCAGGGACGGCACGAGCGTTCTCCTGATCACCCATGACCTCGGCGTCGCCGCGGACCGCGCGGACCGCGTGGCCGTCATGACCGAGGGCCGCGTCGTGGAGGAAGGCCCGGCGGACCGGGTGCTCGGCAGTCCGGAGGCCGCCTACACCCGGCTGCTGCTCGACTCGGTCTCGCGGCCGCTGACCGGGCCCGCGCCGTCCACGCGGGTCCCGCGCGGCGGAGAAGCGCTGCTCGCGGTCCGCGATCTGCGCAAGGTGTACCCGGGTGGCACGGTCGCGGTCGAGGGCGCCTCGTTCACGCTGGAACGGGCGGACACCCTCGGGCTGGTCGGCGCGTCGGGGTCGGGCAAGTCGACCCTCGCCCGCATGATCACCGGCCTCGTCCGGCCGACGGGCGGAAGCGTGCTCCTGGCCGGCGCGCCCGTCAGGACCGGCCGGGTGCAGTTCGTCGCGCAGAACCCGTACACGTCGCTCGACCCGCTCATGAGCGTGGGCCGGATCATCGCCGAACCGCTGCGGGCACTGCGCACGGGCACCCGGGCAGAACGCGGGGAACGAGTGCGGCACCTGCTGGAGGACGTCGGCCTGCCGACCGAGGTCGTCCGGCGGCGGCCCTCGGCGCTGTCCGGCGGGCAGCGCCAGCGCGTCGCCATCGCCCGCGCGCTGGCGTCCTCGCCCGATCTGATCGTGCTCGACGAGCCGGTGTCCGCCCTCGACGCGGTGACGCGGGCCCAGATCCTCGCGCTGCTGCGCCGCCTTCAGGACAAGCACGCGATGGCCTATCTGCTCATCTCGCACGACCTCGCCGTGGTGGCCGCCGCTGCGGGAAGGCTCGCGGTGATGCGGGACGGCAGGATCATCGAGTCCGGCCCGACCGCCGAGGTGCTCACCGCCCCGGAGGCGCCGTTCACCCGCGAGTTGCTCGCCGCCGTCCCGGGCGGCCGCCCTCCGGCGTGACCGGCTCAGTCGTCACCCCCGTGCGGGGGCACGGTGGATGATCTCGGCCACCTCGTCGGGGGCACCGGCGAAGACGGCGTGCCCCGCGTCGAGGGTCGTCCGGGCGAACGCGGTCGCGGGAGCCAGCTCGTCGGCATGCCGGATCATCACGTCCTGGAGCGCGATGGGCAACGCGCGGTCGCGGGTGGTACGGACGTAAGTCCTCGGCACGCTCCCCCAGCGCTCGGGCGTGGCCCCCGTCGGGGTGGTGAGGAACGACAACGGCTGGTCGGGGGTGAGGGAAGCGGCCATGGCCAGGAAGCCAGAGCGGTCGAGGTCGGAGAAGTAGGCCGCGTGCAGCTCGTCCTGGTAGGCGGCATCGGTGCTGCGCGGGTCGATCCGCACCGCGCCGAGCGCGGCGGGGTCCCCCAGGTAGAGCCCGGCGCCGAGCGCGGTCTTCGCCTCCGGCAGAGCCAGGTAGGCGCCCGCGGCCCCCAGCGAGGTGGGGACGAACGCGGTCATGTACACCAGCCCTGCCACCAGCTCGGGGGCCAGTTCCGCGACCCGGGTGGCCACCGCCCCGCCCATGCTGTGCGCGGCCAGGACCGGCGGCGCGGTGAACCGGCGCAGCGTGGCCACCACGTCCGCCGCCACGTCGTCCAGACCCAGTTCCGCCAGTGGCGACACCTCCGTGCGCAGTGCGGCGACGTCCCTGGCGAGGTAGCTCGCCGGGAAGCGGGCCCGGGTGCCGTGGCCCGCCAGGTCGAGCGCCAGGACGCGGTGGCCCCTGGCGGTCAGCGCCGCGGCGAGGGCCGCGAAGTGCCCGGCCCCGTGCCACGCCCCGTGGACCAGTACCACGTCACTCGTGTCCATCATGTGCCTCGACTTCCTGCCACGTCTCCGTCAGCAGCCGAGCCAGCTCGGCGGGGCGCTCTTCGGGCACGTAGTGCCCGCAGTCTTCCACCCAGCGCGCCGACACGTCCGTGACGGCCTCCTGGACGGTGTCCAGCCAGCCGAGTCCGACGCCGTGGCGCGCGCCCACGACCAGCGCGGGAACCCGTAGCCGCCCGGCGGCGCACAGCTCCCGGTTGTCGGCGATGTCGACCGGCAGCGCCCGGTAGTAGCCCATGGTGGCCCGCACCGCTCCGGGTGCGGCCAGGGCGCGCGTGTAGACGTCCATGGCCGCGTCGTCGATGGCCTCGGTGACGTACAGGCCGACCGTGTCGCGGCGGAACATGAACTCCAGATAGCCGCGCTCGCGGCCGGCCAGCAGGAACTCCGGGAGATCGGGCACCATGTTGAAGCCGAAGTGCCAGGACCCGCCGGTCAGGGGGTTCGCCGCCGCGAGGCTCTCGCCGAGCCCCGGGATGCCCGCCTCGACGAACGTCAGGCTGCGCACCGACTCCGGGCGCAGCGCTGCGAGCGGGTAGGCGACTTGGCCGCCGACGTCGTGACCGACGAGGTGGTAGCGGGTCAGCTCGAGGGCGGCCATGAGCTCGGCGAGGACACCCGCCACCGTGCGTTTGTCGTAGCCGCGGTCCGGCCGCGAACTGGCCCCGAACCCTGGCAGGTCGGGGACCACGACGGTGTACCGGTCGGCGAGCAGCGGCACCACCTCGCGCCAGGCGTGGGCGGTCTGCGGCCACCCGTGCAGAAGCAGCACCGCGGGGCCCTGGCCCACGACGACGCAGTTGATCGCGTGCCCCGGAAGCCGGACGCGGATCGGAGAGAACCCTCGTGCCATGGTGACCATCGTGTCGGGCCGGCGGCCCGCGCGGGCATGCGCGCTTTCCATCCAGCGGGAACGCGCCGTTGGGGGCCGGAACCGTTCGTTCCTACGGTCGCACTGCCGGAGTCGCCGCTGCTGGGAGGTCACATGATCGGCTCGATGAGGGTGCTGAGTTTCTCGCACTTCGTGCAGGGGCCCGCGGCCTCGCAGTACCTGGCCGACCTCGGCGCCGACGTCGTCAAGGTCGAGCCGCCCGCCGGGTCGTGGGAGCGCAGGATCGGCAGCGCGGGAATCCGGGTCGCCGGGCAGAGCGTGACGTTCCTCGCGGTCAACCGGAACAAGCGGTCGATCGCCATCGACCTCAAGCACCCGGACGCCCGCACCGTGCTGCGGCCGCTCATCGAGCGGGCCGATGTGCTGCTGGAGAACTACCGGGGCGGCGCCCTGGAGCGGCTCGGCCTCGGGTACGAGGCGGTGCGCGCGATCAAGCCGGACATCATCTACGCCTCGGCCAGCGGCTGGGGCTCCCGCGGCCCGATGGCCGGGCGGCCGGGGGTGGACCTGCTCGTGCAGGCGCGTACCGGGCTGGTGGACGTCACCGGCGACCGGCCCACCGCGGCCGGCGCGCCCGTCGTGGACCAGCACGGCGCGGCGCTGCTCGCGATGGGCGTGCTGGCCGCCTACGCGCGCAGGCTCACCACCGGTGAGGGCACGCGGGTCGAGTCCAGCCTGCTCGGCGCGGGGCTCGACCTGCAGGCGGAGGCGCTCGCGCTGTACCGCTCCGGACGCAGAACGCGGGCGGACGTCCGCCGCCCCGCCGAACTGGCCTGCTGGTCGATCGACGCCCCCTACGGGGTGTACCGGCTCCTGGACGCGTCGATGGTGATCGCGCTGAGCGGGTCGGAGGACGACCTCGGCGACGCGCTCGGCTCCCCCGCGCTGACCGGCTACGACCAGGATGCCAGGCGTTCGCGGCGGGAGGAGTACACGGCGGCGGTGGCAGAGGTGCTCGCCGGGATGACCTACGCGGAGGCGGCCTCCCGACTGGAGCCGCGCGGGTTCTGGTTCGAGCGGGTGGCCGGTTACGACGACGTGCTCGCCGACCCCCAGGTGGCCGCCGAAGGGCTGCTCGCCGAGTTCCCGGTGGGCGAGGAGCGGGCGACCGTACTGCGGCACCCGGTCCGCTACGACGGCGAGTTGCCCGGCCTGCGCACGGCGCCTCCCGAACTCGGCGCGGACACCGGGGACGTGCTGCGCGCGGCCGGCTTCTCCGCGGACGAGGTGGACGCCTTCCTGGCGGCGGGCGTCGTGTTCGCCCCCGGAGGCGGGAAGTGAGCGGGCGCGCCCTGATCTGCACCCGTCTCGGCGGCCCGGAGGAGCTCGAGGTGGCCGACGTGCCGGAGCCCGCCCCCGGGCCGGGCGAGGTCGTGGTCGCGGTCAGCCACGTCGGGCTGAACTTCCATGACACGCTGATCATCGCGGGCACGCACGTGGTGAGGCCGGAGCCGCCGTTCTCCCCCGGCAGCGAGTACGCGGGGACGGTGGTGGCCGTCGGCGACGGAGTCACGTCCGTGGGGGCCGGCGACCGCGTGGCGGGCAACGAGGAGTACGGATGCGCCCGCGACACAGTACTGGTCCGGGCGGACCGCGTCACCGTGCTGCCCGAGCACGTCACCGACCGGCAGGCGGCGGCGATCCTGGTGGCCTACTCGACCGCCTACCACGCACTCGTCCAGCGGGCGGGGCTGCGCGCGGGCGAGACGCTCGCCGTGCTCGGCGCCGCGGGCGGGGTCGGCTCGGCCGCCGTGGACGTGGGGAACCTGCTCGGTGCCCGGGTGATCGCGGGCGCTTCCACGCCGGAGCGGGCGGAGTCAGCCCGCCGGTACGGCGCGCACGAGGTCTTCTCCTACGGGGGCACCGGCGAGGCCGGCGCAGCCGGGACCGGTGACGCCAAGGCCGCGATCAAGGAGCTGACCGGCGGTGCGGGAGCGGACGTGGTGTTCGATCCGGTGGGCGGCGCGGTCGCGGAGTCGGCGGTGCGCGCCGTCGCCTGGGGCGGCCGGTACCTCGTGGTCGGGTTCGCCTCTGGCGGCATCCCGCGAGTCGGGCTGAACATCCCGCTGGTCAAGGGCTCCTCGGTGGTCGGGGTGTTCTGGGGCGAGTTCGTGCGGCGGGAACGCGAGGCCCACGAGCGGAACCTGCGCCAGATCTTCGACTGGGCCGCGGCCGGACGGTTGCGCCACCACGTTCACGACGTGCTCCCGCTCGACCAGGGGCCGCGTGCCCTGCGTGAGTTGGCCAACGGCCGCGTCCGGGGCAAGCTGCTGCTGCGGGCCGGCGGTCCAGGGGGATGACGACCGCCGTCCGGCCGGCGCGCGGGACGAGGACGGCGCTGGCGGCGCTGCTCTGCGGCACCATGCTCGCCCCCCTCAACTCCTCGATGGTCGCGGTGGCGCTCGCACCCATCCAGCGCGACCTGGGCCGGCCGCTGGCCACGACGACGTGGGTCGTCACCGTCTTCTACCTGACCGCGTGCGTGTGCCAGCCGGTGCTCGGCCGGGTGGCGGACCGCGTCGGCCCGCGCAGGCTGTTCTCGGCCGGGCTGCTGGTGGCGGCGCTCGCCTCCGCGGGGGCGGCCATGGCCGCGTCGCTGCCGCTGCTCGTGCTGTGCCGGTCTCTGCAGGCCGCCGGCGTGTCGGCCGCGTTCCCGTGCGCGATGGTCGTCATCCGCCGGCATGGCGGCGCGGCGCGGCTGTCCGCCGTCGCGACGGTCAACACGACCGCGGGGGCCGTCGGCCCGGTGCTCGGCGGGCTTCTGGTCTCGTGGGCCGGATGGCGGGCCGTCTTCTGGGTCAACCTGCCGATCATGCTGGGGGCGCTGGCCCTGGCGTGGCGCGCGATCGGCCCCGACGAGCACCTGATCGGCTCCGGTGAGCGGCGGGCCGCGCCGGGGGTCCTGGTCCGCGCGCTCGATCCGGTGGGGATCGCCCTCTTCGCGGCGGCGGTGGTCGGGCTGCTGCATCTGATGCTCACCGTCCCGGGGGTCTCGGTTCCGGGCGCGGTCGCGGTGGTCGTCGCCGGGACCGGGTTCCTGTGGTGGGAACGACGCGCCGCCGCACCGTTCGTGGACGTCCGCGCGCTCGGCGCGGCACGCGGGCTGGTGCCGGTGCTCGGCACGTTCGTGCTGTTCAACCTGGCCTACTACGGCGCGTTCTACGGGCTGCCGCCGTGGTTGCAGACCGCGCTCGGGTTCGACGCGGCGCGGGCCGGGCTGCTGATCATGCCGATCGCGGCCACGAGCGTCCTGGCGACCGTTCTGGGCGGGCCCGTCATGCGGCGGCTCGGCGTCGGGCGGCCCCTGCTGGCAGGGGGCGGGCTCCTGCTCGCCGGCGTCGCCGCGATCACCACGTTCGGTACGTCGACGCCCGTGTGGGCCATCGTCCTCGACGGTGTGGTGCTCGGGGTGCCGTACGGACTGTGCAACCTCGGCCTGCAGAGGCTGATGTTCGAGCGCGCACCCGCCGGAATGGCCGGGGTCGTCGGCGGCGTGTTCCAGTCCGCCCGCTATGTCGGCGCGATCCTCGCGGTCGGACTGGTCGGCGCGTTCGCCCCCGGCGACCCCGGCGCGCCCACCGACCCGCGGGCGCTCGCGGTGGCCATGACCGCCGTCGCGGCGGTCGTGATCGCCGTACTCGTTCGTGACCTGCGGAGATACCGAAACGATGAGGTACCATCATGAACCGGACGGCCGATTCCACGATGACCGGGTCCGTGATTCTCGCCATGACCGCGCCTCGAGATGCCCGCAAACCCGGCCGCACAGTGTCCAGCCGGGTCTTCGCTCTGCTCGACGCGTTCTCACCGGAACGGCCGGCGCTCCGCCTCATCGAGCTGACCGCCATCACCGGGCTGCCGGTCTCGACGGTGCACCGCATCGCGGCCGAGCTGGTCGAGCTGGGGGCGCTGAAGAAGGACCGCGACGGGGTCTACCGGATCGGGCTGCGCATGTGGGAGCTGGGCTCCCTGTGCCCGCAGCCGCGCACGCTGCGCGACGTGTCGCTGCCGTTCATGCACGACCTCAACGAGACCACGGCGGAGAACGTCCACCTCGCCGTACTGGACGGCGACGAGGTCCTCTACGTCGAGCGCGTGTGGGGACGACGCTCGGTCGGCGTGGTCAGCCGCGTCGGCGGGCGCTCACCGCTGCACGCCACGGGGGTAGGCAAGATCCTTCTGGCCCACGCGCCGCGTGAGCTCCAGCAGGCCGTGCTCGCGGCCGGGCTGAGGAGGTACACGCCCCACACGATCGTCATGCCCGGCCTGCTGATGCGGTCGCTCCAGGAGGTCCGTGCGACCGGCATCGCCCGGTGCGCGGAGGAGCTGTCGCCGGGCACCGTGTCCGTCGCGGTCCCCATCCACGGGCCTGACCGCCGTGTCGTGGCCGCGCTCTCCGTCGTCTCCCACACCGTCGTCCATTCCCGGTCCCTGGCGGCGGTGGAGCCCGCGTTGCGGCTGGCGGCGAGGTCGATCTCCCGCGAGCTGGCCAACGGCTACGCGGGCGGGCCGGAGTCCGGCGACCCGCCCGGCACCGTCACTCCGTTCCGGTCAGCAGCCGAGTAGCCGTCCCCGCCCGGACGTTCACGGCGTCCCCGGGCGCGAGCCCGAGCGCCGCGACCGTGCCGAGCGGGTCGGTGTCGGCGAGTTCGAACGGGTAGTCCGTGCCGACGAGTACATGGTCCGCACCGAAGTCCTCGACGAGCCGCAGCAGCAGCGGGGTGGAGAAGGTCGCGGTGTCGTAGTAGAGGCGGCGCAGGTAGTCGCTCGGCGGGCGGGGCGTGGTGCGGGCGACCGGCTTGCGCGACCAGCCGAGGTCCAGCCTGCCGAGCAGGGACGGCAGGCATCCGCCGCCGTGCGCCAGGCACAACTTCAGGTCGTGCCGTTCCAGGACGCCGCCGAGAACGAGCCGCGAGACGGCGAGCGCGGTCTCCATCGGGAATCCCGCGAGCTGGGGCAGCCAGTAGTCGGCGAGCCGTGAGCCGCCAGGGACGCTGTTGGGGTGCAGGAAGACGAATGCCCGGCGGTCCGCGAGGAGCTCCCACAGCGGCTCGTGCACGGGATCGTCCAGCTCCGCGCCGAGGCCACGGGTGCCGATGGCGATGCCCGCGCACCCCAGCTCGTCCAGGCAGCGGCGGGCCTCGTCCGGCGCGGCCGGCGTGCCGAGCGGCACGTATCCGAGCGGGTCGAGCACCCCGCGGTGCCCGGCGAGGAGGTCGGCGAGCGCGTCGTTGCCGTGGCGGACCACGGCGAGAACGTCCTTCTCGTCGGTGGCGTCGGCGCACGTCACGAACGGGGGTATCGACACGAGCTGGCGGGTGACGCCCGTACGGCGCATGTCCTCCAACCGCCTGGCGACCTCGTACTGGGCGGGGGGCAGCGGAATCGGCGCGCCCGCCGGTATCCCGGACACCAGAGGCTCGATCCTGACCACGCCGTCGGCGAGGCCGGACAGGTCGGCGAGGCCGCGGCCGGAAAGCCAGGTCAGCAACGGCAGCGGCAGGGCATGGGCGTGCACGTCGATCACCGGCCCCGCCGGCGGCGGAGTGTCGCTCATCCGGCCACCCCGGCGAGCCGGGCCCGGTCGAGCCGCCCCATGACGTCGCGGAGCAACCGCTCCACGGGGACGACCTCGTCGACCGTGACGGGCGCGTCGCGGAGCACGTCGCGCACGGCTTCCTCCACCGTGCCCCCCGGCGTGACACCCTCGACGAGAACGGCGACGCTCGCCGGGCCGGTCGGGGCGACCGCCACCGGATGCCCAATGCGCTGCGACACGACGGCCTCCAGATCGCTCGGGCATAGGTAGGCGTCCGCGATCCGCAGCGCGTGATGGACGCGGTTGACGTAGTGAAGGCGGCCGTCGGCGTCGCGCCGGCAGACATCGCCGGTGCGCAGCCACCCGTTCTCGACCGGTGTGCCCGAGGGGAAGGCGTAGGCGTGCGCGGTGGTCGCGCCCCGCACCCACAACTCCCCCGCCTGCCCCGCAGGGAGGTCACGGCCGCCGGGACCGCAGACGCGGACCTCGGTCCCGGGGAACGGCATGCCGAGTGAGGAGCGCGAGCGCGGGTCCAGGTGGTCGGCGGGGCGGGTCCACGCGATCGTCTTGGGCACCTCGACCTGGCCGAAGACCCCGCACAGCACCTCGCCGAACAGCGCGTGCGCGCGGCCGATCTCCTCGTCGGTAAGCGAAGCCCCGCTGTAGACCACCAGCGCCATGGACGACCAGTCCTGCCCGGCAGCGTCCGGATGGGCCAGGAGAGCGCGCAACGCGGGCGGCATGGCCATCAGCACGGTCGGATCGTGCGCCGCCGCTGCGTCCAGAAGCGCGTCAGGGCCGGAACGCTCCGGGATGATGAACGTTCCGCCCAGCATCAGCGTCGGCAGCACCATGTTGCCGAAGCCGCCGGACACCGACTCCGCGCACAGCACGCGCGGCCGTGCCGGCCACGGCAGGGTGTCGCGCAGCGCGGTCGCCACCGCGCCGAGAGCGCCGCCGGAAAGCTCGACGCCCTTGACCGGCCCGGTGGTGCCGGAGGTGAACGCCAGCCGCACCACCGCACTCGCGGGCGCTTCCGCGATGTTTCCGGTCTCCCGTGCAACGGCCCCGGACTCCCGCAGGACCGCCAGGTCGCGATCGGTCAGCGCGCGCACCTCCGGACGGGCTCGTAGCCACGCGTCCAGATCCGGATCGCCCGGCTCGGCGAGCACGGCATCCGGGGCGACCAGGCGCAGCCTTTCAGCCAGCGCGGGGCCGCGCAGGCCACCCGGCGGCAGCGCGGCCGAGCAGTGTCCCGCCACGTAGCAGGCGGCGTTGACCAGCCACTGCAGCGGATCGTTCGGCCGGATCTGCAGCACCGTGTCTCCCGGCCGCAGGCCGGCCTCGGCCAGCGTTTCCACCACGCCCAGTACCAGTCGCTCAGCCTCGCGATAGGTCAGCTCGGCGCTCCCCTGCCGGAACGCGACGCGGTCGGGCCACGCGCGCAGCGCGTCGAGCACCAGCCAGCCGATCGCCGTCACAGCCGCTCGTCCGGCATGACCGTGCCGCAGGACTTGCAGGTCCGCGCGGCGACGTCGCCATAGAACCGCTGGTAGGCGCCCGCCACCGGATCGGTGCGGTAGTCGCTCACGTGCACGGCCTCCTCATGCAGGAACTCATCGCAGTTCGGACAGAACCAGTGGAAGCGGTCCAGCTCGCCCGGCCGCCGCAGCCGTTCGATGACCAGCACGAAAGCGTCCGGGGCGAACCGGGGCGAATGGGCGATGCCGGTGGGCGTGAAAATGGTCCCGCCCTCGGGGATCACCGCGATGTCCGAGCCGCCCTCCGGCTTGCGGTAGTGCAGGTCTATGGAGCCCCGCACCATGAACATCACCTCGTCGCTCGGGTTGAGGTGGAACTCGCTGCGGTATTCGCGACCACGGGCGATGAAGGCGAGGGACTCGCTCTCCTGCCACAGCACCTTGACCCGCTTGCCGCTCTCCCGCAGCTCGTCCGCCGCCTTCCGCAGTTCGACGATGGGCATCTGGCTGGGGTGCATGGTTGCCTCCTGGGTGTGCTGCTCAGTCGAGCAGACCGGTGTCGTGCACGATCTGGCCGTCGACGACGGTCATCAGGACCTCGGTGGCGCGGAGCCGGTCGTCGGGCGCGGTGAGCGGGTCGGCATCGAGCACGGCCAGGTCGGCGAACGCGCCCGCGTCGAGCCGGCCCTTCACCTCCTGCTCGCCGGTGTGCGCGGCGCCGGACGTGGTGTAGAGGCGCAGAGCCTCCGACCGTGTGACCCCCTGCGCGCCGCCCACGACGTCACCGGCCGCGTCGCGCCTGGTCGTCATGGCGTAGATGTTCTGGAACGGGTCGAGGGCGTTGATCGGATAGTCGGTGCCGGCCGAGACGCCGTCGAGTCCGAGGCCGTCCACGAGGTCGCGCAGCGGGACGGCGGCCTCGGTGCGGGCGCCACCGAGGTGGCCGGCGATGGCCGCCCGGTTCCGCCACAGGAACGGCATCTGGGCGGCCACCTGGACACCCAGCGTGCGGGCGCGGGCAATCTGGTCGGGCCGGATCAGACTCGCGTGAATGAGCACATCCGGAGGAAGGCGCCGGTTCCGGGTCGCGGCATAGACATCGAGGGCGACATCGATCGCGGCATCGCCCACCACGTGCGTTCCGACCGGCCAGCCCGCACGGTGCGCCGCGCCGACCAGCCCGGCCAATCGGTCCCGGTCGGTGACCATCTCCCCGTGGTAACCGGGACGGGTGAGGTACGGCTCGCGCATGGCCGCCGTGCCGAGCGTCATACCACCGTCCACCTGCAGCTTTATACCGCGTGTGACATAGTGCCCGCCGATGGGCGCGGGCGGGCCGCAGGCCAGGAGCGCCTCCCAGTCCGCGAGCGGCACCGACGGGTTGAGCTCGCCGGTCGGCGTGACCATCGCGGCCACGCGGATGGTGGAGCGTCCGTCCTTGATCAGCCCGCGCACCGCCTCGACGTCCCCCGGCGGCAGCGCGCCCGCCACCACCGATGTGATGCCGCTCCGGTTGAGCACCCTCATGGCCGTGGTGAGCTGGGCGGCGCGCTCCTCCCGGGTCCATTCGGGGATCACCCGCGCGACGGCGTGCATGGCGCCCTCGACCAGCCTGCCGTCATGCCCGTCCGGGCGGATGCCGGCCCTTTCCAGCGCGGCGGTGCTGGCCGTCGCGGCGTGGCCCTCCGGCAGGTACACCGGCCGTCCGCCCGCCGCGCGGTCCAGCTCGCGCCGGTCGGGACCCCGGCCTTCGGCGAGCTGGAGCGCCGGGTTCCACGGCTGCCCCTGCACCCATGCGCCGGGCTCGCGGGTGGCGGCCAGCGCGGCGAGCCGGTCCAGTGCCGCGTCGAGCGTGCGGACGCCCGCGAACGACACGGTGTGCCCGTCCATACCCGCGTTCTCGAAGTGGCAGTGCGAGTCGTTCAGCCCGGGGACGACGGCGCGGCCCGCGAGCCGCACCACCCTGGTGGACGGGCCGGCCAGGCGTGCGACGTCGGCGTCCGAACCGACCGCGGACACCCGGCCACCGGTCACCGCCACCGCCTCGGCGACCGTGCCGCGCGCGTCCAGCGTGTGCACCCGACCGCCCAGGAGGACCAGGTCGGTCATGACCCGCTCACGGCGGCGACGCATTCGACCTCGACCTGCACGCCGGTGCGGTGCGGGGTCGCGATGACCGTCGTCCGCGCGGGAAAGTGCGGGTTGCCCTCGAAGAATTCGCGGTAGACGGCGTTGAACACCGGGAAGTTCTCCACATCGCGCACGAAGCAGGTGCACTTGAGGATGGTCTCCCGGCTGCCGCCCGCCGCCTCGACGACCGCGAGCAGGTTGGCGAGCGTCTGCCTGGCCTGCTCGGCGAAGTCGTCGGAGACGATGGTGCGGGTCTCCGGGTCCAGCGGCCCGGTGCCCGAACAGTAGATGGTGCCGCCGTGCACGATCGCCTGGGAAAGCGGCGCGGCCGTCCCCGTGGAGAAGCCCACGGTGGGCGCGTTCCGGGTGCTGACGGCCTGGATGTCGGTCATTGTCTGCTCCTTGCGGGTCGGACGTGCCGGCGCGATGCGACTACGTTCCGTCACGAGATCTCCATGATGACGGCCTTGGGCTCGGTGAAGAACTCCCGGCTGTACGTTCCGCCCTCTCGGCCGACGCCGGAGTCCTTGGCGCCGCCGAAGGGGGCACGGAGGTCCCGGACGAAGAAGCAGTTCGCCCAGACGGTGCCGACCCGCAGCGCGCGTGCGACGCGGTGTGCGCGGGACAGGTCCTGGGTGAAGAGCATGGCGTTCAGGCCGTACGGCGTGTCGTTGGCCGCAGCCACCGCCTCCGCCTCGTCGTCGAACGGGAGCACGACCGCGACCGGTCCGAAGATCTCCTCCTGGGTGACCCGGTCGCGCTGCCCGGCACCGACCACCACCGTCGGCCGCACGGCCCATCCCTCCCCGACACCGCCGGTGTGCAGCCGCGCGCCGGCCGCGGTCGCGATGTCGAGGTAACCCGCCACCTTCGTGAAGTGTTCCCGCGAGGACAGCGGGCCGATCTGCGTCGCCGGGTCCTTGGGGTCGCCGAGCACGAGCTCGTCGGCCGCGGCGGTGAACCTGGCCAGGAACTCGTCGTAGACCTCGCGCTGCACGTACAGCCGGCTGCCCGCCAGGCAGACTTGCCCGCTGTTGCGGAACACCGCCTGGATGGACCAGCGGACCGCCTGCTCAATGTCCGCGTCGGCGAAGACGATGTTCGCGCCCTTGCCGCCCAGTTCCAGGCTCACCGGCGTCAGGTTGGCCGCAGCGGCCTTGGAGATCAGCCGGCCGGTGGCCGACTCCCCGGTGAAGGTGATCCGGTCGACCAGCGGCGACTCGGTCAGCGCCTGGCCCACCGAGTCCGGCCCGAACCCGTGGACGACGTTGAGCACGCCGGGCGGCAGTCCCGCCTCGATCGCCAGCCGGGCCAGGATGGTGGCCGAGGCGGGCGACTGCTCGGCGGGCTTGAGCACGACCGTGTTGCCCCACGCCAGCGCGGGTGCCACCTTCCAGCTCGCCATCATCAGCGGGAAGTTCCACGGCGCGATGGCCGCCACGACGCCCGCGGGGTCGTACTGGGTGTAGGCGTGGTGCCCGGCCGGCATGGGGAACGTCTCAGCAGGGGTGATCTGGGCGTGGTCGGCGAAGAACCGGAAGTTCTGTGCGGCTCGGGGGACGTCGTGGCCCGCGGTCTGGGTGATCGGTTTGCCCATGTCCGCGGTGTCGGCGGCCGCCAACTCGTCGGCGTGCTTCTCCAGCAGGTCGGCGAGGCGGCGCAGGGTCGCGCCGCGCTCGGCGAAGCTCATCCGCGGCCACGGGCCCTCGTCGAAGGCCGACCGCGCGGACCGCACGGCGCGCCCCGCCTCGTCGGCCGAGCCGAGCGCCACCGTGGCCCATGGCCTCCGCGTCCACGGGTCCACGGACTCGAACGCCGTCCCGTCGGCCGAGGCGACCTCTTCGCCCCCGATGACGTGCCCGAACGATTCCACCGCTGGTCCTCCTCTTCCTCGCTGTGCGTAAAATCTCGGCGTGCGACC
Source organism: Actinomadura sp. NPDC048021 (assembly GCF_040653135.1). Lineage (NCBI taxonomy): Bacteria > Bacillati > Actinomycetota > Actinomycetes > Streptosporangiales > Thermomonosporaceae > Actinomadura > Actinomadura sp. NPDC048021. The sequence goes on along the minus strand of NZ_JBEZJQ010000004.1, from coordinate 253,374 downwards.
AGCGCACGATCAACGGGCGGTTTCCACTCGGCGGGAAACACGGCGGAAACGCCGTCAGCGCCCGCGCACCGCGCGCGACCACTCGGCCCACCGCCGCCGGAACTCCGGCGAGCGCACCGCCCGGATCTGCTCGGCGATCTCCCGTTCGACCGACTCCGCGAACCCGCCGGCGGCCGCCGCCGCGATCAGGTGCTTGGTGGCCCGCGCCGCCTCGGGCGGCGCCGCGGCGAGCTGCTCGGCGCGGCCGAGTGCCTGCGCGAGGGGATCGGCCACGACCACGTCGAGCAGGCCGATCCGGACGGCCTCCTCCGCCGCGACCTTGCGTCCCGACACCGCCAGCTCCGTGGCCCGCGCCGCACCGACGGCCCGCGCCAGCAGCCACGAGACGCCGAAGTCGGGCACCAGCGCCATCTTGATGAAGGTGCTGGCGAACACCGCGCCGGGCGAGCCGATCCGCAGATCGCAGGCGAGGGCGAGGGCCATTCCGGCGCCGACGGCCGGACCGTCCACCACGGCGACGGTCGGCGCACGGAAGTCCAGCAGCAGTTCGGCGATGGAGAACTCGCGGGTCATGCGCTCCCGCGCCTCCTGCGGCGTCTCGTTCCCCAGATCGCCGATCGCGTCCAGGTCGCCGCCCGCGCAGAACGCACCGCCGCGCCCGGTCACCACCAGAGCCCGTACGGCGGCGTCGCCGTCCAACCCGGTCAGCACTCCGGGCAGCCCGTCGAGCAGCGCACGGTCCAGTGCGTTGCGGCGGTGCGGCCGGTCCAGTTCCAGCAGCGCGATCCCCTCGGCGGGGAAGGTGACCCGTAGTCCACGTACGTCCATGGCCCAAAGCCGACCGGAGGCGGGCCTCGGCCACCAGCAACGGTTCTCATTGAGCGGAAGCCCGCAGGTGGCCGGGCACCGTGCCACCACGCATGATCGGAGCTCATGACGTCGCGTGCACACCGGGTGCACATCGAGGTTCGGGAGGAAGACTGGTGAACGGGCAGCTGCGCGGCAAGACGGCGATCGTCACAGGGGCGGCGTCGGGCATCGGACGCGCGACCGCCGCGCTGTTCGCCGCCCGCGGTGCGGCGGTGCTAGCCGTGGACCGCGACGAGGAGGGTCTGCTGGAGCTGCGGGACGAGGTGGCGGCGGCGGGTGACGAGGTGGCCGTGCTGGCCGTCGACCTCACCGCCGCGGGCGCGGCGGAACGGGTCTTCGACGAGTGCGCCCAGGCCGTCGGCGCGCCCGACGTGCTGGCCAACATCGCCGGCAAGGCCGGGGACCGGCCGGTGGCCGACACCACGGACGAGGACTTCGAGTTCTTCCTGCGCACCAACCTCGGCACGACGTTCGCGCTCAGCCGCCGCGCGGTGATCGCGTTCGGCGACGCGGGCGGGACGATCGTCAACACGTCGTCGACGTTCGCGCTGACCGGGGTCGCCGGGTCCGCGCCGTACTCGGCGGCCAAGGGCGCGGTCTCCAGCCTCACCCGCCAGATGGCGGCCGAGTACGGCCGGCGCGGCATCCGGGTCAACGCGGTGGCGCCGGGCCTGATCGAGACCCCGGCGACCCGCGCGAAGGTGGCCGCGGGCGTCTTCGACGACCTGGTCACCCGGTCGCGCCCCCTGGCGAGGGTCGGGCAGCCGATCGACGTCGCGCGGGTCATCGCGTTCCTGGCATCCGACGAGGCGGCGTTCGTCACCGGCCTCACCATCCCGGTGGACGGGGGTTGGAGCAGCACGCACTTCCGGGGCTGACCGAGACGTGGAAAGGCCGGGGCCGACATCGGCCCCGGCCTTCCGTGTTCCTACGAGCGCGCCCTGCGCTCCGCGATCGTCTCGCCGGCCGCGGCCCAGTGAGTGGGCGGCAGCTCGCGTACCAGGATCCGCACCGACTCGGCCGGCACCCCGAGGCTGCCCACGACCGCGTCGTGGACGGCCGAGATCATCTCGCGCACCTCGGACTCGGTGCGGCCCGTCAGCAGCGAGACATCGATGATCGGCATGAGAACTCCCTTCCGGAGGGCCGGCGGTCAGCTGCCCTGGCTTACGACGGGCTCCTCAGGGGCGGCCTCGTCGTCGGGGGCCGTGTCACCGTCCAGGCGGACCTCGGCGAGGTCCACGCCCTTGGTCTCCGGCAGGGCGAACACCAAGATCAGCAACCCCAGCGCGATGGCGCCCACCGGATACCACAGGGCGGTGGTGGTGCTGCCCAGCTCGGCCCCGATCGCGACCATCGTCGCCGGCAGGAGCCCGCCGAACACGCCGACGCCGAGCTGGTAGGGGATCGAGAGCGCGGTGGCCCGGATACGGGTCGGGAAGACCTCGGCCATGGCCGTCGCGGCCGGTCCTTGTGCCATCTGCGCGAACGCGACCAGCGCCAGCAGGAGCAGCCCGACGCCGATGACGCGCCCGCCGAAGACGTCGCCGATGCCGCTGATCTTGATCGTGTCGCTCGATCCCCCGACCGGGTACCCGGCCGTCTTGAGCGCCGCCAGCAGGTCCTCGCTCATCCGAGGACCGCCGGACACTTCTGTGCCGTTCACCAGGACCTTGGTGGGGCCGGCGGTGTCCTGCCGGTCGAAGGTGACCGAGTTGGTCTGGAGCGTGTTCCGCGCCCGGTCGCAGTCGGAGGTGAAGGTGGCGGTGCCCGCGGGGTTGAACTGGAAGGAGCACTCGGCCGGGTCGGCCTGGATGGTGACCGACACGTTCTTCTGCGCGCGGGCCAGATCCGGATTCGTGGTCGAGACGATGGCGCCGGTCACCGGGAACGCGAGCAGCGCGGCCAGCCCGAGCCCGATGAACAGCACCGGCCGCCGTCCGATCCGGTCGGCCACCCAGCAGGCGAGCACGCACAGGAAGAACCCGATCAGCATGACCACCATGAAGATCGCGTTGACCGTGAACGAGTCGGCCTTGAGGTAGGTCTTCATCGTGGTCACCATGTACACGGTGGACAGGTAGCCGATGAACGACTGCGTCGCGGCCATCACGAACACGATCGCCATCATGCGCACCCGCGCCCGCGAGCCGAACGCCTCACGCAGCGGCGCCTTGCTCAGGGCGCCGCCTTCCTTCATCCGCAGGAACAGCGGGCTCTCGTTCAGCTTGGTGCGGATCCACACCGAGAGCGCGAGCGGGAAGACGGAGATGAGGAACGGCACCCGCCAGCCCCACTCCTCGAAGGCGGCCGCGCCCACGATGGCCTGCACCAGCAGCTGCACGCCCAGCGAGAGGCTGAAGGCGAGCGCCGTGGTGCCGGTCAGCCAGCCGAGGAAGAACCCGCGCTGCCGCGGCGGGGCGTACTCCGACACGTAGGTGACCGCGGCGCCGAACTCACCGCTGACCGCCATTCCCTGCAGGATGCGGCAGGTCACCAGAAGGATCGGTGCCAGGATGCCGATCTCGTCCGCGGTGGGCAGCAGACCGACGGCGACCGTCGAGACGCCCATCAGCACGAGCGTGATCAGGAACACGATCTTGCGGCCGACCCGGTCGGTGATCCGCGCGAACACCAGCGCGCCGATCGGCCGGACGACGAACCCGGCGGCGAAGGTCAGCAGCGCGAACACGGTCTGCGCCGCCGAGCCGTAGTCGCTGAAGAACTTGCTGCCGATCACGGGTACGAGCGCGCCGTACAGAAAGAAGTCGTACCACTCGAACGCCGTGCCGACGGCCGACGCGCCGACGACCTTGAGTTCCTGTCTGTTCATCGACGGTTTCCTCCAGCCTGGAAGGGTTTCCCCACCTCGGAGCCCTGCGGCGGGTTGGAGAGAACGTAGGACCGGCAGTGACGGAAGCCACCACCCGGTTTCCGGTATGCGGGAATGCCGAATGGAAGTCGTGCTCGCCTCGGTCCACGGTTGGCCACCATGACGGCGAACACATGGACGGTCGATCGGGCCGTAGAAGCGCTGCGCGCGGCGGAGTCGGACCGTACCGCGCGCCATCCCCTCACTGAAGACTGGCCGGGCTTGGACCTCGAGACCGCCTACCAGGTGCAGTCGGGACTGGTGGCGGCCAGGGTCGCCGCGGGCGAGAGGATCGTCGGTGTCAAGCTCGGCCTCACCTCGCGGGCCAAGCAGCAGCGGATGGGCGTGTCCGCGCCGCTGACCGGCTGGCTCACCGACGGCATGCTGCTCGAACCCGCCGCACCCGTGCCGGTCGAACAGCTCATACACCCGCGGGTGGAGCCCGAGATCGTCTTCACCCTGGGGCGCAGACTGGAGGGCCCCGGGGTCACACCGGCCTCGGCGATGGCGGCGGTGCGGAGCGTGTCCGCGGGCCTGGAAGTGATCGACAGCCGTTACCGCGACTTCCGGTTCACCCTCCCCGACGTGGTCGCCGACAACGCTTCGTCCGCCCTCTTCGTCCTGGGAGACAAGGAAGTGGAGCCCACCGACCTGGACCTCGCCGTCGAAACCTGCGTGCTCAGCGTGGGGAGCACAGTGGTCGACACCGCGACAGGCGCGGCCGTCCAGGGCCACCCGGCACGGGCACTCGCGCTCGCCGCCAACTCCCTCGCCGAGCGAGGACTGGCCCTGGAAGAGGGCTGGATCGTCCTCACCGGCGGGATGACCGACGCCGTCCCCCTGGAACCGGATCGCCCGGTCACCGCCGAGTTCACCCACCTCGGCGGGGTAACCGTGTCCTGCGGCGAAGCTCGCCCCATGTGATCGCCTACGGGCCTGGTCAACGCCGACTGCTGCCATTCATGCACGACCCCGACTCCTGGACGACCCGCCTCCGGCCGGGTCGCAGGGGGAGTTGGGAGCCGGCGCAGACGTGGAGGACCTCGCCGGTGATACGGGCTACGCCGCTTCGAAGGCCAGCCTGGTCGGCCTCACCCTTCTTCATCGCACAACGCCAGTTGACGCATCCTCTTTCCCCGCTCCCCGTCGGCTGCCCCATTCACGTACTCCGGCCTCCGGCGTGCACTGGGGCGCCGTCAGTCACGCAGGGTTCCGACCTGGGCTGGAGCAAAGTGCACCCCCGAAGCGGGCGGCAGCGTCATGGCATGGGGATGGCCTGCGGCTTTACCGTTTGACGCATGCAACTCACGACGTGGCTGCAGCTGGTGCTGGGCCGGCCGTTCCGCGGGACGGGACACCGGACCGCGCTCGTCGCCGCCGGCCTGCCGCTCCACCTCGCCGTGGTGCCACTGTGGCTCTGGCTGGCCGGCGCGATGGCGGGGGCGCCGGCCGTGATCGCGCTGCCCGTACTGCTCACGCTCGTGGTGACACCCCTGCTGACCGCCGGGCAGCGGCGGCGCTACCGGGCACTCGTCGGCGAGGACCTCCCGCGCCCCGCCGCACCCGGGCCCGGACGCAACTGGAGGTCGGCGGTACGCCGGCTGACCACGCGGGCCCTGTGGCGGCAGGTCTGCTACCACGCCGTGGCGGGCCCGCTGCTGGCCGTCCTGGACCTCGCCGTCCTCGCCGTCTGGGCCGCCGCTCTCGTGGCCGCCTCCCTCTACGTGTGGATCTGGGCGCTGCCCCCGCAATGGCGGATCACCGACCTCGGGTACACCACGCAGGCCGCGTACATCACCGCCGGCGGCCTCGCCCTTCTGCTCCTCGGGCCCCGGCTGACCGGCGCTCTGGTGCGGCTGGACACCCGGGCGGCCGAGGTCCTGCTCGGCCCCAGCCGCACGGAGAAGCTGACCCGCCGGGTCGCCGACCTCGCCGAGAGCCGGGCCGGCGTGCTCGACGCCGCCGACGCCGAGCGGCGGCGGATCGAGCGCGACCTGCACGACGGCGCGCAGCAGCGCCTCGTCTCACTCGCCGTCAACCTGGGGCTGGCCAGGGCCACCCTCGGCGACCTGCCGGCCGATGCCCGCAAGGTGATCGACGAGGCGCACCGCGAGGCGAAGGAGGCGATCGCCGAACTGAACAACCTGGTGCGCGGCCTGCATCCGGCCGTCCTTGAGGATCGCGGTCTCGACGCCGCGCTGTCCGGGGTCGCCGCCCGCCTCCCGATCCCGGTGCGCGTGGCGGTGGACCTGCCGCGGCGCCCGTCACCCACGGTCGAGGCCGTCGCGTACTTCGTGGTCTCCGAGGCCCTGACGAACGTGGTCAAACACGCCCAGGCGACCCGGGCGGATGTGACCGTGGAGCGGATCGGGGAGACACTGTTGGTGGTCGTCGCGGACGACGGCGCGGGCGGCGCGGATCTCGCAGCGGCCGGCGGCGGCACCGGGCACGCCGGGCTCGCCAAGCGCGTCGCGTCCGTCGACGGCACGTTCTCCTGCCACAGCCCCGCCGGGGGCCCGACCGTCATCACCGTGGAGCTGCCGTGCGCGCCGTGATCGCCGAGGATTCCCTCTTGCTGCGCATCGGCGTGGTCAAGGTGCTGGAATCGGCCGGCTTCGAGATGTGCGCGCAGGTCACCGACGCAGAAGGGCTGCTGGCGGCCGTCGAGGAGCACCGTCCCGACATCGCCGTGGTCGACGTGCGGATGCCGCCCGGCTTCACCGACGAGGGAGTACGTGCCGCGCTGGTGATCCGCCGCCAGTATCCGCGTACCGCCGTGCTCCTGCTGTCGCAGTACGTGGAGGAGCGGTACGCCGCCGATCTGCTCGCCGCCAACACTTCGGGCGTCGGCTATCTGCTCAAGCAACGGGTCGCCGACGTCGAGGAGTTCGCCGAGGCGGTACGCCGGGTGGCGGCCGGCGGCACCGCGCTCGACCCGCAGGTCGTCGCCCAGCTGCTGGTGCGCCGACACAGCGATCCGCTCGACCGGCTGACACCGCGCGAGCGGGAGGTGCTGGAGCTGATGGCGGGCGGCCGGTCCAACTCCGGCGTCGCGACCGAGCTGGTGGTGAGCGAGAGCGCCGTCGCCAAGCACATCAACAGCATCTTCACCAAGCTCGACCTGCCCAAGGCCGACGCCGACCACCGCCGCGTCCTGGCGGTGTTGCGCTTCCTGGGCCTTGCGACCGCATAGTACGCGGCCCTTCCCGTATGCCGAGTCGACATCGGCGCTGATCGCCATTTGGCGGGGAATGCGGCACCTTCGGACGTTCGCTCTCCACCGGGCTTTGCCGCCCTGGGAGTCGAAGGCGGTGGCCGTCATGCGCAGGGCCAATGGCATGGGTGGGGCTCGCGCTGGTCGGTCGGCTGTTGTCCGGAGCAGATGCGATGTCAGGGCGGTCGTCGCGTCAGCGCCTTCGTCCCGGTTCGGCGGTGCGGGGGCGGGGAGTCGGCCGGAGCCGGGATTGGCCGGGAGCGGCCGAGGCCGCCTGCGAGCTGCGCTTTCGGGCGGCGAGAACGCGCTGCTCGGTTAGGTCCGCGCTCGTGGCGGCGCTGCCCAGCATGCCGGTGGCTTCGGCCAGCACGGTGCGAGCGGCGGTGAGGTGGGTGGCGATCCGGCTTCGGGCGAAGTCGGCGTTGGCGCGCGGGTTGGCGTAGGCCAAGGTGAATGGAGAGCCAGCCACTCTGCGGATCGGTGACTCCGGCACCGGCAAGTCCCACAAGCTCATCGCGCTGGGTACCGAGGCGGCGATGAACGCGTCCGCCACACACGCCACGAAACTGCTGAACGAGCCGAGGGCGCGTCGCTGGTTGGCCGGACGGGCTGTTATCCGCGCCTCCCGGTCACGCGCCGTACAGGCGCACGATCCTGCACGGACGTTCCCCAGCCCCCTGGTGATGAGATCTGGTAGTCGGGTGCTGGACGAAAGCCTCGCCGGTGGCCTGGCTGAGCCGGTCGACGTCGACACACTCGGTGTCCAGGACGGTCAGCAGCGCAAGGGCCTGCTCGCCTATCGCGTCTTCGACCAGCGACGGCTAGTGGAACGGAGGCGCTCGCAGCACCTGCTGGATCTGGCGGGCCAGGGCGTTAATCCCGCCATGCCGTCCGGCCCTGCGCAACGCCCCCCCGGCAATGCGGATGCGCGACAGCCACGAGACCTCGAGCGGTTATCGGCGCGCTTCGGCCGCCGCCTCCATGTCGGCGGGCTGCCGCGAGCCGCCGGCCTGCGGCGGCAATAGCGCGACGATGAGCACGGCGCCGAGCGCCATGCAGACCGCGCCCGCCACGAGCCCGCTCGAGTAGCCCATGATGGCGAGCGCGGCCACTCCGACGGCTCCGCCGATCTGCTGGACGGAGGTGAACAGGGCCGAGCCGAGACCGGCGTCGTCCTCGGTGGTGCCGTCGACCGCGGCCGTGGCCATGACGGGCAGGCCCAGTCCGTTGCCCACGCTCAACACGAGCATGCCGGGCAGAACGTGGACGGGGTAGGAGTCGCCCGCCGCCAGGCCGGATAGCAGCAGCAGGCCGGCGATGTTGACCAGGAACGCCAGCAGGAGCGCCCAGCGCGTCCCGATTCTGGGGGAGATACGGGAGGACAGCCACATGCCCGACAGGATGCCGGCGCCGTAGGGCAGGTAGGCGATGCCGGCCAGGAGCGGGCTGTACCCCAAGACGGTCTGCACCTGGATCATCAGCAGGAACGACATCGCGTACATCGCCATCGAGAACAGCAGGGTCGCGCCGTTGGCCACCGCCCGCGTCCGCGAAGCCAGGAACGCCCCCGGCACCAGCGGCGCGACCGCCCGCGACTCTGCCGCCAGGAACGCCACTGCCAAAGCGGCGGACAACACGACGACGCCACCGACGACCGGATCGGTCCAGCCGGTCTCACCCGCGCGCAGCAGCCCGTACACCAGCGTCACCGCGGCACCGGTGACCAGGACCGCGCCGGGAACGTCGAGGCGGTGCCGCCCGGGGGCGCGGGACTCGGGAACCAGGCGGGGAATTAGTGCCAGCGCCACAGCGACGACGGGCAGGTTGATCAGGAAGATCCAGCGCCAGGACACAAGGTCCGTAAGCGCCCCGGAGATCACCAGCCCCGACGTTGCGCCCAGGGCCGCGATGCCGCCCCAGATGCCCAGTGCCTTGGCCCGCTCTTCCGGCCCCGGATGCAGCAACGTGATCATCGACATCGCCGCCGGACCGGCCATCGCCGAGCCCGTGCCCTGCACGAACCGCCCGGCCACGAGCTGCCATGGCTGTTGCGCGAGCCCGCACGCCAGGCTGGCCGCCCCGAACAGGGCGACACCGATGAGGAAGACGCGGCGGCGGCCCAGCAGGTCCGCCATCCGGCCGCACAGCAGAAGCAGCCCGCCGAAGGCCAGGAAGTAGGCGTTGACGACCCACGGCAACCCGGACGCGCCGAAGCCCAGGTCATCGCGGATGCTGGGCAGGGCGACGTTCACGACGGTGTCGTCGAGCACGAGCATGAACTGGACAAGGCACAACACGATCATCGGCATCTGAACGACGCTATTTTCCGCCGCATTTGGCCACAATCCGCGATGGGGCCAGACTGTGTCGCATGGAGGACATGGGCGCGATCACCGTCGGTCACTTCCCGCTGGCCTCCGGAGAGTGGATCCCCTCGCACGAGCACACCTCCCACCAACTCGCCTGGACCCGCCGCGGCGTCCTGAGCGTCGGTGTGGACGAGGTGTACTGGGTCCTGCCGCCCACCAGGGCGCTATGGCTGCCCGCCGGCGTCACCCACACCACCGGCGCGACCCGCGACGCGGTCCTGTGCAGCCTCTATCTGGCGCCTGACCACTGCCCGGTGGCCTGGTCCGAACCGACGGCGGTCGGCGTCGACGGACTGCTGGCCGAGCTCATCGGGTATCTGGACCGCGCCGACCTCACCGACGAAGCACGGTCGCGTGCCGAGGCGGTAGTGCCCGACCTGCTGCGTCCTCTGCCCACCCGACCCATCAACGTGCCGCAACCGACCGACGAGCGCGTCCAGGTAGTCGCGGCAGCCCTGCTGGCAGACCCGGCAGACCCGCGCAGCCTGGAGGCTCACGCCCGCGCGGCGGGGGTGAGCCGGCGGACGTTGACGCGGCTGTTCGTGCGCGACACGGGCATGAGTTTCGACCATTGGCGCACGCAGGTACGGCTGCGTGCCGCCCTGCCGCTGCTGGCCGAGGGGCAGCCGGTATCGCGGGTGGCCCACAGCGTGGGGTACGCCACGGCGAGCGCGTTCCTAGCGGCCTTCCGCCGCACGGTCGGCACCACACCCAAGCGCTACCTACTCAGAGTTTGACGTTCCGATCCAGTTGGACGGTGGTGCGGATCATGCGGCCGCGGCGGGCACATTGCAGACCCAGCTCGCGCATCAGCCGTTCCACCGTGCAACGCGCCACGACATGGCCCTCGCGCTGAAGCTGCCGCCAGATCTTGCGAGCTCCATAGGCCGGTAGCAGTCGGTGTAGATGCGGGTGATCTCGGTCTTGAGCCACTCGTCACGGATCGCCCAGGGCGAGGCCAGACACGACTTGGCGGCGTAATAGGTGGACAGTGCGATCTTGGTGCCGTGCGCAGACAGCACCGGGCAGTTCGGCTCGACCCCGAACACCTTACGGAACGCGTCGATGAACACGATCAGTACCTGCGTGGCCGGTCGAGCTCGGCCGCGAAGAACCCCGCCGCATTCAGGATCTCGTTCGCCCGGAGCAGCTCGGCGTTCTCCCGCTTGCGCCGCTTGAGCTCCGCCGATTCCTCGGCCGTAGTCCCCGGCCGGGCACCGGCGTCGGCCTCGGCCCGACGCACCCGGCTGCACACCGTCTCGGTCGAGGTGACTTCCAGCCTGGCCGCGACGGCCTTCGTCGCCGACCACTCACTGGGGTAGTCCGGGCGGACCTCGGCCACCCTACGGACCGCGCGCCTGCGCAGCTCAAGGGGGATAGAGGGGACGAACGTGCCCTCACGCGATCCTCTCAAGGAAACGAGCCTCAATCCGACCCGGGGCGCTTCACTTCGGAGCCGTACGGCGAGCAAGGCCGGGCCGGCACTAACGCTGGGCGTCGGTACTGGGACGGCGGTCCGCGTGGTCACCGCTCGGCACCGGTTCGCTCGCCACGAGCAACTCGACTGCAGGTCCTCCTGTGACTCCAGGTCAGCCGTCTTCCTTGTACAGCGAGCGCGGGCAGGCCTCGACATCAGCTCAGCCAGGCCAGCTGAGCGTCTCGGACAGTCATTGCGATCAGCGCTAAGGCCGCGGGCACTACTTGATCAGGCGAAGACAGCGGAAGCGATGCGGACGGAGAACGCCGATTCAGAGCGGGCCGACAAGGTTCTCAAAGCTCCCGTGGCTCCATGACTGCAGGAGAGGAACGCGTGCCGTTCCAAAACCGATGGTGATGAGGCTAACCGGCCGTTTCGCGCTCAGCGTTGTCGGTCTGTTCCTGGCTACCTCAGCCCCGGCACGAAAAGGGCTCGCGGTTGATCGGTCAGCTCGGCGGTCAATGGAGATCCGGGACGCCGGATGCGCGGGGTTGCCCATGAGATCTGTCGGGGTCGAGCCCTTGCTGATTCTGCTGCGCAGGGAATCCAGTGCGTGTCAGAGTTCGGCGTTCGATGTCCGGTTCTGCCATTCGGCCATGCCCACCATCACCTTTGTCGGTGATGGTGGAGATAGTCTGCTTGGACACACTCGCGCCATAGACCTCGGCCAGGTGCGCGCTGATCTCCGCATGCGTCAGGCCCTTCGCCGGACAGCGACAGCACCATCTCATGCCACCCCGGTCAACTGGCGCTGCCGCTTGCGGACCAGTTGTGGCTCGAACCTGCCGGCGATGTCCCGGGGCACTTTGACCCGACCAGGCGACGTCGGTGAGCACGGTCCTGGCTGGCGTCCCGTTATGGCTGTTGTCGCTCCCCCGGCCGGCAGCGTCGTGCTTGTCGTAGCCGACGTGGCCGTGATCTCGCCTTCCAGCGCGGACTCCAGCACCCGCTTGGTCAGCCGCTGCAACAGCCCGCCCCCCCACCGGTCGATTGCAGCCCCTGGGGCCGAGCACGATCCCCCAGCATCGCGATCAGCTGCTCGTCCGGCACCGCACCCTGCGGCGCCTGGACCGGCTGCTCAGCGGACTCCTCTTCGACGCCGATGTCAGTCACCGGGCGTCTCCTTGATCATCGGATCCGCCGTTCATAGACACTCCCTGGTTCCGCGGCCTGCGCATCCGCTGGGAGATCCGCGACGACATCCAATGTTCTCGCTCGGGCCGAGTGGTACATCGAAGGATGTACGAGTGATTCATCAGTCGCGACGACGCCGGCGGCGGACCGGCGGCATGAGGATGGAGCTGGACGAGGTGCCGGTGTTCTGGTCGCCTCGCCTTTCCAAGCGTGCAGGTGGACGATTGTTCGAGGATACTCAATTGGCCGATGCTCCTTTTTCTTTCGCGCGTGTCCTTGGGCGGGCTCTGTTCGGCGGGCTCGTCATGGCGACGGCGCTCGGCGTCGGTACCACCGTCGGGTCGGCGCTCACCGACAGCGCCGGGCTCGACGGTTTCCCGGGGCGGCTCGTTCCGGCCGCGCTCGTCAGCGCCATCGCCGTACCGCTCGTCGCCTTCGCTGCTCGCCGCGATCGTCGTCGCGCGGAGTGGCTGGGGTACGGCGGCGCGAGAGCGAGCGCGCGGGCGTTGCTGACCGGTGTCGCCGTGACCGCGACGGCGGCGGCCCTCGTCCTGAGCGCGGGGACGGCGGCGGGGATGATGCGCTGGTCGTCGCCCGACATCGTCACTCTCGGCTGGTTCCTCGTCTCCAACGCGGTGGTGGCGTTCCTGCTCGAAGCGTGGCCGGAAGAGACGACGCTGCGCGGCTACACCTGGGCGTCCTTGCGCGGACAGCTGGGAGGCGCGGGCGCGGCGTTCGGCACCACAATGGTGTTCCTCCTGGTCCCGGGCGCCTCGACCGTGGCCGGATCAGCGACAGCGCATCTGATCGGCGTCAAGGCCGACCCGATCGGCATCGCGCCGAACGGGCAGAACCCCGCAGACTACGCGATCTTGCTGGTGGTGTTCGGGCTGACCTTGGTCGCGGCCCGGACAGCGCTGCGCCAGGCCTCTTTGTGGACCTCCATCGGCACGCACGTCACGTTCCTGACCGCCAGCCGGATCCTGCTGGACGGCGACCGACGCGACACCGGCTGGCCGGTGGACGCGACACCGAGCGCCTCCCTGCTCGTTCCCGCGTTCCTGCTGCTCGCACTGGCCGGTTTCACCGTGTGCCGACGGGTGGGCCGGCGCGGCCCCGGCCCCCGCCTTGACGTCGCCCAGCCAGACAGAACGGGCTTTGCCCCACTTCACGGGAGAGAGCCGTCGGAGGGTGACGGTCGACTGTGAAGGATCATGGTGCAAAGCAGGTCGTGGTCGGCAGCCAGACTGCACGCCACCGAATTCAGACGAGTAGGGCGGCGATGCCGCCGGTGATCAGGCCGACGATGCAGGACGCGCCTCCGCTACCTCGCCTCGTAAGAACGGCCTCCACCTGGCCGAGCCCCTGGCGCCCGCCATCGTCGCCCGGTGAGGCAATCGTGGTGTCCGGTAAGGGACAGCGTCCCGTGACGAGTTCCGAAACGATCAGTGCCGCCACCACCGAGGCTCGGAGACGGTCAACCGTGTCGGGGTCGGCGGGATCTGGCTCAGGGGCAGCGCAAGTCAAGTCATGTGCACAGCAACTCGCGCAGACTGAGCCCCGAGCCCAAACAACACCACGACAATTGACAAGAAGACAACATTTGCAAACCTTCGCCGCCAAGGATCATCGAGGCAAAATCTCCCCAGCATTTTCAGTTCCACACTAAAAATATACCCCAATGCCGCGATCACACGAAGAGGGTCTCCTGTGACGCTATTTACTCGAGCAGGCCATCTCATAGAGTTGCCAAGCATCCGCTTCATTGGAATGAATTCGATGAGCGGCGTCGGCGTAGCAGGCGATCGCCCAGCTGGTGAGCGGGTCGCTGATGCCGTGCGTGCGGGCGGCGGTGAGATCGTGCGTCGAGCCCGGCAGCACCGCGAAGGTCTCGTTGCAGCGCAGGTGCACCAGCACCAGCAGCGCCTGGCGGCCGGGGTTCAATGCACGCCAGCGCTAGCCGATCCGGTCGCGGTGGCCGGCGATCAGCTCGGCCACGAAGGCACGGGTAGCGGGCGCCAGATCCAGCGCAGCACGGTAGAACAACACCAGAGGCTCCTGGCAGGGGCGGTTGTTTTGGTCGACTTCGCTCCTACCAGGGGCCTCGCCGCGTCACCGGCCACCTCAGCCCACCGCATCCACCTTGTGACCAGCACGATCAAGCTGGAAAGCGCTCACCTGAGATCGGCGAGCATCCGTCCCAGCGCAGCGGCTCGCCGGAAAGATCTTTCTGGACGGAGCCCGTCTCTTCCGGATCACTTCTTCTTGGGAGATCCGCAGTGCGTCAGCCAGTCGGCGCCGGTCCCGAGGTGGTTGGTCACCAGGTAGTCGGCACCGGCCGCTATCTGCAGGTTCCACCAGTCGTGCCGCTGATCGTTGTTGCAGGCCACGATGGCGCACTGGAAGAACTTCCCCGATGACAGCCCGCGCTTCGAACCGTCCGGGCCCTCATAGAGGCGCACCTTGAGGCCCGCGGCATGCGCACGATCAACCAGTTCCTGGTACTTGCGCTTCTCGTCCTCGGTGAGGGAGCCGTTCGAGGAGACGCAGTCGCTGAAACTGCCGTTGAGCACGGTGACGTGCTCCGCGTACGCGGTGAGGTGGGGATCCTTGGGAGTCACGGGGTCGAGTTGGTCCGGGACCTTGCACCTCTCGCCGTTCTCACAGCCCCGCTCGGCGGTCGACGTGCACGCCGTGAACCCCTGCGAGAACGTGATGTGCGGCGGCGGATTCTCCACCGGGTTCTGGCCGGGAAAACCCACGATGAGACTCACCGGAAGGACGACCTCCACGCTGTCGGGAAGGTCCTTCACCGCCTTGACGATCTTCTCGTAGGCTTCTTTGCGCTGCTTCACGCCATTCTTGGACTTGACCTCCACGAAGAGCTGGAACTTCCCGTTCTGCCCCGGATAGATCTGCCCGCCGTTCTTCTTCGCCCGGTCGATGAGCGGCTTGACGTACGTGGCGCGGAACTCCCTCCCCTCGGGATCGCCGATCGCCTCATGGGTCACCATGAGGCGGCCGGAGGGATCGAACGCCAGATCCACCTCCACACTCGTGGCCCCGTTGCTCAGCGCGCTCTTGAGCGGCCGGCGGTTCTGGTAGTCGTTGTGCGCGTTGAGCCCGTCGACCCACTTCGCGCCAGGGTTCGGCGCGCACACCCGCGGCGGGATCGGAGCCTTGGCCGTCAGCGGCACCCCCGGCACCGCATCCCGCGCCGCCCCGGCCCTCGGAGCACGGGGCGCCATCAAGGGACGCGGGGACGCTCCACCGGCGCTCCCGCTCACGGTCCGCGGCCTTCCGCAGTCCCCGCCGAACATCCGGCACAGCGCCGCCTGACATGCCCGGGCGGGCCTCTCGCCGACCGTTTCGACAAGGCCGGTGACGGCCACGGCGGCAACCAGAAGAAGCGCGCCGTACTCGATCGCCGACGCCCCCGAATCCCGAGAGATCATGCTTCTGAGGATGAGACCGCCCGCTCCCGGCGTCCAGGGCCCACCGGCCCAACCTCCCACCCGCCCGAGAGCCCGGCCCCAGCGCCAGGGAGCCGGGCCCCAGGGTTCGCGGGTCCAACGACTCCGGCACCGGATGCTTCTCACGTGCGCCCGCGAACCCCCTCCGAGGAAGCGAGCTCAAGCGGGAGAACGCCGAGCTGCGGCGGGCGAACGAGATCCTGAGGGCCGCTGCGGGTTTCTTCGCGGCCGAGCTCGACCGGCCACACACGTACTGATCGCGTTCATCGACGCGTTCCGCAAGGTGTTCGGGGTCGAGCCGATCTGCCGGGTGCTGTCTGCGCACGGCACCAAGATCGCACCGTCCACCTATTACGCCGCCAAGTCGCGCCCGGCCTCGGCCCGGGCGGTCCGTGACGAGTGGCTCAAGACCGAGATCACGCGCATCTACACCGACAACTACCGGGTCTATGGCGCGTGCCAGCTAGGGCACCCCATGACGGTCATCCGTGTCGGCCAGCCCAGGCTGCGAGTACCGCTCAACCAGGACGACGCGGGCCGCAACAAC
Organism: Actinomadura sp. NPDC048021; assembly: GCF_040653135.1. NCBI lineage: Bacteria > Bacillati > Actinomycetota > Actinomycetes > Streptosporangiales > Thermomonosporaceae > Actinomadura > Actinomadura sp. NPDC048021. The sequence continues at coordinate 237,418 of NZ_JBEZJQ010000004.1, read as the reverse complement.
GTCTGCCCGGTCTGCTGGGCGGCGCCGGGCAAGCCCTGCACGGTCTCCCGGCCCTGCGAGGTCCGCGCCATGCCCCGAGGCAGACTGCCCCTGGGGGGATCGGCCTCGGCATTTACCGGGCGAGCGCCGGAAAGTCTGCCCGGCGGCGGGGAGGCGGCTACGATCGCCGCGTTCATGTCTGATCATGTTCGGGAGCGGCACATGGTGGGGATCCGGCCCTTGGCTCTTTGTCCGCTGATGGTGCCCGTGCTCGGCCTAGCGGCCTGCCCAGGCGGCGACAGACTTCATCGAGCAGTTCAGAAACAACGACCACGTCCTGGACGGCGACCCGTTCTACATCACCATCACCCCCTGACCCCTCAAACCGTCGACGGAACACAGCCGAGAGCTGTCGCGCCGGGCGATGCGTAAGTTCCGGCCGACCGCACACCGGGCTAAATTCGTGGCGGGGGTAGAGCCGGTTCTCATCGGTGTCCTCGTCCCCGGTGATCGGCTCCACGGCCAGCGCACCGGCACGTGGAGCGCTTCAGCTAGAGCAAGGACCTCGGCGAGCGGGGCCTCGGACAGGCTGCGACATCGGTAGGCCGGTACGGTTCAGACCGGTTGCGGGCGGACCGGCTGGCCGGCGGTTCAGTCGGCGAGACCGGCTCGTCGTAGCAGTTTCAGCCAGTCGTCGTACTCCACCAACTCGTCGTCGATCGCCGCAAGGCGTGCGTATTCCGGAGTGGCCAACCGCTCCAGGAAGAACGCCTCCAGCCCGGGCGCGAGCCGCTCGAAGCGCTCCGCGTCGACCCACTCCCAGTGCTCGTCCGGGATACCGAGGATGCCGCGGCCCGCGCGGTCGAGGAAGATCGGTGTGTCGCCGATCAACCCGACGCAGAACAGCTTCTCCGGGGACAGATCCAGCGGGGAGTCGACCACCGGCCCGCAGTAGAACTGGTGCTCCTCGGCCTCCTCCAAGCCGAAGAGCTGCACGGACGGCCCGCAGCTCGCACCGTCCAGCACCTGGCAGAAGTCCAGGAACTCCCGGGGCACCCCGTCGGCCTCCGCGGCGGCCGCCGTCTCCTCGTCGACGGTCCCGCCGAGCGTGGACCGGAGCAGGTCCGTGCTCTCCGCCAGCGCCGTACGCAGGGCGTCCACCGTTGCGATCAGACGGGACGCCCCCGGGCTCGCGCTAGTCATCTGGCCACCCGCCAGTTCTTGACGTTCTCGACGGCGTGGTTGCCGTCGACCTCAATGTTCGCACGCATGGTGTGACCTCTTCTTGGTGTCGCCCGGGTGGCCTCGACGCTGACTGGGCCGACCGTATTGCCGATGCAGGACCGCTGGGCCGAGATCCGGAGCGCGCGGTGGTCACGCAAGCGCCGACAGGCTCACTATCGTGACGGACCGATGCTCATCGTTCGTTTGTCGTCGCAGCGTGTGCCCGCCGCCCCTGCCCCAGATCAATCGTCTCGGCGAGCTCCACGAACTTGGCCGGCCTGTCGCCCACCGCAGGAAGATCTCGATCGCTTCGGCGTGCAGCTCCGCGTGGACCTGGTCACCGAGTACGGCGGGCCCCACCTGCCAGATGACGGCGATCAAGTCGACGGCTTCTCTTGATCCGGGCCGCCCGGCCGTCAGCGGGTCGCGTTCGATCAGCCCCTCGGCCGATGCCGCGCCGCCGGCGGGAATCCGCGACGGCTGGGTCGCCGCGATGCGCTGCTCGACGGCGTACAGTGCGGCGGCGATCGTGCCGAGAGCGAGCCGGCCCGCGTCGCGCACCAGCTCCTGCAGCCGCTCGACGTCCGCGGCGTCCGGGGCCACGACCGGCCGCACCGGCCCGTACCGCTCCTCAACCTCGGCGAGCGGCAGGGCCTGCCGGGTGTGGCCGTGCACGTACACCACAACAACGGCCCCCAGCGGCGGGTACCGCCGCTGGGGCGGGTCCGGCTCGGCCGCGCGCTGCCGATCCACCTCGGCACGCCAGGCGGCCGTGCACCGAAGTACCCCGATCCGGAAGCTGATCAGGGGATGCACGTCCTTCGCACCGTCCTCGGTGTCGCCGGCGGCGTCATCGACGCCGCGTCCGCCGGATACCGTACGAATCTGCCGGTGCGAACTCTGAAGAACGACCACCGGGGTGTGGAGCCCATCGTGACGGTCTCGGCAGCCTCCGTCTTCGTGGAAGCGGTCAAACTTGCCGAGGACCGTTCCGGCGACGTCGTCATCCGCGTCCACGAAGCGTCCGGAGCACGCCCCCGCACGACGGTGCGGCTCGACTTCGCCTTCGAAGTGGCGTGGTTGACTGACCTGCTGGAGCGCGCCCTCGGCCAGGGGACGGGGCACGCGCAAGAGACGATCGAACTCGATCTGCGCCCCGTCGAGATCGCCACATTGCGCGTCAGCAGGCACCGCTAGGCGCCACCGCCGAGGCCCTGAGTGGACCGGGGGATATTGTGCCGGGCCGGCTCAGTGCGGTGCGCGGAAGGAGACCCGCAGGGGCCGGGACCGGGGCGACCGGAGCGCTCCGGCCCCGACCCGCCCAGGGACGGTACGGAGCCGGGCCGCCTCGCCGGTGCGCCCACGGCGGCACAGCCGCACCTGGGCTCGGCGCTCGGTCGCCGCAGCGCTGCCGTAGCTCCCCGGGTGGGGGCAACGCTCCCTCCCACACCGGTCGAAGCGCCCCTAGCGTCGGCTCATGAGCACTCATTCGCACCACCCGGATTCGATCCACACACGTCCACGTCCCACGGCGGACGAGGACGCGACCCCGGGTTGGGCCGCGGTCGGTGGCCGCCCCCTCTCCGGCACGGTCGCCCTGGTGACCGGAGCCAGTAGCGGAATCGGCGAGGGCACCGCGCTCACCCTGGCCGCCCTCGGCGCACGTGTGACCGTCGTGGCCCGTCGCGCGGACCGTCTCGAGGCACTCGTCGAGAAGATCGAGAGCGTCGGGGGCCAGGCCCTGGCCGTGGGCGCCGACATCATCGACGAAGAGCAGGGCCACGCCGCCGTCGCCCGCGCCGTCGACACATACGGCCGCCTCGACACCGTCGTGGCCAACGCGGGCGTCATGATCCTCGGACCGATCACGGGCGCCGACACCACCGACTGGCGCCGGATGATCGAACTCAACACCCTCGGACTCATGTACACCGCCCACGCAGCCGCTCCGCACCTGCTCGAAGCGGCGTCCGACGGCCCCCGCGGAGTCAGCGACATCGTCCTGGTCAGCAGCACCGCGGGCCGAACGGTCCACGGCGGGGGTGGTGTCTACAACGCGAGCAAGTATGCCGTGACCGCCTTCGGTGAAGCCTTCCGCAAGGAGGTCACACAGCGCCACCTGCGGGTCTCGCTCGTAGAGCCTGGCGCGGTGGAGACCGAGCTGCCCCTCCAAAACCGTCCCGACGTCCGGGACCGGATGTACGAGCGCTACACCGCGATGGAGTGCCTGCGCCCACGGATGTGGCGGACACCATCGCCTTCATCGTCACCAGGCGGCGCCACGTCGCGGTGAACGAGATCCTGGTCCGGCCGACGGAGCAGCAGGAATGATGGGCGGGACGCCGCAGCGTCGGCACGGCCAGAGTGGGTGCAGGGCACCCACGCCAGGGGACTCGGTCCGCATTACTGTCGGCAGGGTGGACAGTGAGAACAAGCTCGGTGAGTATCTCAGGGCCCGACGAGCACTGGTCCGGCCGCAGGACGTCGGTCTGCTCGACGACGGTCCTCGGCGGGTGCCGGGCCTTCGGCGCGACGAGGTGGCCCTGCTCGCCGGAGTGAGCACGGACTACTACATCCGGCTGGAGCAGGGCCGGGAACGGCATCCCTCCGATCAGGTGCTGCGGTCGATCGCCGGCGCCCTGCGACTGGACGACGACGCCGCCGTGCATCTGTTCCGGCTAGGCCTGCCGGTGTTCGGGGCGCGGGCGGCCGCGTCGCCGACCGCCGCTCCGGAGCTGGTCCGGCTGATGGACGGCATGCCGGACGTGCCGGCCTTCCTGGTCGGCGCGGCGCAGGACATCCTGGGCGCGAACGCGATGGCGCGCGAGCTCTACCGCGGGTTCGCCCGGTACGACAACCTGTTGCGCATGATCTTCCTGGACCCGTATGCGAAGTCGTTCTACGGTGATTGGGACGCCGCGTCGCGTCTCGCGGTGAGCAATTTGCGGGCGTCGTCCTCACAGTTCCCCGCGGACGAGCGCATCCAGCAGGTCGTCGGTGAACTGACATTGCATAGCCCGGCGTTCTCGAACCTGTGGGCTCGCTACGAGGTGCGTCCGCGGACCCGTGAGAAGAAGCACTTCGTGCACCCGCGTGTAGGGGAGCTGTGGCTGCACTTCGAGACCTTCGCGGTCGCCAGTGCCCCTGGACAGCACCTGTCCGTCTACAGCGCCGAACCCAGCAGCGCCAGTCACGACGGCCTGGTCCTCCTGCGACGTCTGGCCGACCAGGCGGCCGTCGATGCGGAGGACGCCGACGAGGACACGACTCTGGAGAAGGGTGACACCCGATCATGAACACCTCCCTCGCCGACCGCGCGGGCACCTACGAGATCGCCGGGAAGAAGACGCTTCGGTGCCATGCGGCTGACCGGACTCGGCATCTGGGGCGAGCCCGAGGACCGCGCCGAGTATGTGCGTATCGTGCGGCGTGCCGTCGAACTCGGCGTGCAGCTCATCGACACCGCCAATTCTTACGGGCCCTACATCAGCGAGGTGATCATCCGGGAGGCCATCCATCCTTACCCGGACGACGTACTGATCGCGACCAAGGCGGGCCTGACGCGCAACGGCCCGGACGTCATCAAGCAGGGAAACGAGCTGGTGCGTCTCGGGCCCAAGGCCTGGCCGCCGGCCGGTCGCCCGGAGTACCTCCGCCAGGAGGCGCTGATGAGCCTGCGCCGACTCGGCCTCGACCAGATCGATCTGTTCCAGCTCCATCGCGTTGACCCCAAGGTTCCGCTTGAGGAGCAGGTCGGAGAGTTGAAGAACCTTCAGGACGAGGGCAGATCGTCGCGATCGGGTTGTCGCAGGTAACGGTCGATCAGATCGAGTAGGCGCGACGGATCGCGGACATCTCCACGGTCCAGAACCGGTACAACCTGGCTGACCGTAGCTCCGCCGATGTCTTGGACTACTGCACCCAGAACGGCATCGGTTTCATCCCCTGGGCGCCCGTGGATGCAGGCCAGTTGGCCCGCCCCGAGGGACCGGTCGATCACATCGCTGCGGCGCACGACTCCACCCCGTCCAAGGTGGCACTGTCCTGGCTGCTGCACCGTTCTGACGTCATCCTGCCCATTCCCGGCACGTCCAATGTGGCCCATCTTCCTCATGGCATCTCAACTCAGGCACGCGACGGCGTGCCCGCCGAAACGATGCAGCGTTCCGCCGACGCCCTTCTGGCCCTATGGGGGAAGACGGTCGTTGCCGAGAACAGGGGCACGTAATGACTTCAACATCAAGTACGTCCGCCCGGACCTGGGTGGGCGTGGTCACACTGCTGGCCGGCACGCTGCTGCCGCCACTCGACTTCTTCATCGTCAATCTCGCCATCCCTTCGATTCAGGACGACCTCGGCGGCGGCGCCATTCTCGGCCAGCAGATCGTGGCCAGTTACGCTGCCACCTATGCCGTGATGCTCACTCTCGGTGGCCGTCTGGGCGATCTGTACGGGCGGCGGCGAGTGTTTCTCGTCGGCCTCGTCGGGTTCGCCCTTGCCTCATTGCTGTGCGGTTTGGCCGGCGAGCCCTGGCTGCTGGTCATCGGGCGCATCCTGCAAGGTCTCACCGCCGCGCTGGTGGCGCCGCAGTCGCTGGCCCTCATCCGTGCGAGCCTCGACGGCCGGGACCAGACGATCGCCCTCGGCTTCCACGGCGCGACCCTCGGACTCGCCGCGGTCATCGGCCAGTCCTTGGGCGGACTCCTCGTCACCGCTGACATCTGGGGCCTAGGCTGGCGGTCGATTTTCTTCATCAACTTGCCAGTCGCGGCCTTGGGCCTTCTGGGCAGCCTGTTCCTGCACGACCCGCCCACCCGAGGTGTAGAAAAGCTTGACGCGATCGGCGCCGTCCTCCTCTTCACCGGTCTTGTCGGGATTGTCATCCCGCTGCTCGAGGGGCAGGCCCTGGGCTGGCCCTGGTGGTGCTTCGTTCTGTTCGTCGTCGCGGCCGGCGTGCTGCACAGGTTCTGGCGCTACGAGTCCACCTTCGACGGCAACCGGTCCCGCGGACGACACGTCATGCCATTGGTGCCGCCCCGGGCCGTCACCGCGCCGGGCGTACGGATCTCCTTGGTGGCGGTCGCCCTGTTCTACTCGATCGCTGCCTTCTTCTTCATCTTTTCCGAACACGAGCAGGCCGTCGGCCGCACTCCGCTCGAGGCGAGCCTGGACATCCTGCCCCTGGGCATCGGCTTCCTCGTCGGACCACTGACCGTTCCGCACCTCATGCGGATCATGCCGCGCCGGATCGCGGCTCTCGGCATGTGCCTGGAGACCATCGGCTTCCTCGCCTTCGCCGGACTCGTCGCCGCATTCGACCAGACCTCGTGGGCCGCCGCACCCCTGGCGCTCATCGGCTTCGGTCAGGGGCTCGCCCTGCCTTCGCTGATCCGCATCACGGTGACACACATTCCGCGTGCGTTCGCCGGCCTGGCCAGCGGTCTGGTCACCGCGACTCTTCAGATCAGCGCTGCCCTGTCAGTCGCGATCATCGGTGGCATTTTCTCCACGGCCGCCGACGCGTACGGGTCAACCCCAGCCATCACCACAGTGTCGATCCTCATCGCCGTGCTGCTGTTCGTCTCCTCTCTGCTGTCGCTACGGGCTGAGCGCGTCCCCTCCCTGGAGACCCCGTCGAAGATCGTTGACGCACATGGTTCCCAGTCGCCTGAAACCAAACAGGAACAGGCCCTCTCCCAGATGCAAGATCAGTAAATGCTGACTTTCCATGGGAGAGGTGCGCAGCGTTCCAGGGAGCGAACAGATGCATGGCCGATGCCGCAGATCCTCGGCCGCGACGATCGAAGCAGCGGCGCCCGCTCGTGCTCTGGCCCCCGGGCTGCACCTCACCTCATCCCGACTGCCATCGCCGAGGCCGGGCAGAGCGCAGGCCGACTGCCATGCCTATCGAACGGCCGATCAACGCCGCGGTCGGACGCACCGACCACGCCAAGGTCGTCCACTGCCCTGTGTCGGTCTTGGCGGAACACGGCGTCAGTCCGGCAGGCTGGCTACGGCTTCAGAAGTTGGGAGCATGCCGTGGCCCTTGTGGCTTTACGCCGTATTCGCGGGCGTCGTCGTTGTACTGGCGGTGGGTGCGGTGCTGGTGCCGTCGGTGGCGCGGCACCTGGCCAGGAAGACATTGAAGCGAAGCAGTGGAATTGCCTGTCGGAGGACAAGCAGGTCGACGGTGTCTACAAGGTGCGGAAGGCACTCATGCAGTTGGTGACCGGGGTGGCGTCGGTCGGGACTGTGGTGTTCACCGCGGCCGGGCTGAGGTACACCGCGCGCACCTTGGCTGTCACCCGGCAAGAGCAGATCACCGACCGCTACACCAAGGCCATCGAGCAGCTCGGCTCCCACAAGCCCGAGGTACGGATGGGCGCCATCTACGCGCTGCAGCGGCTGATGGACGACTCTGACCGCGACCGCGGCACCATCCTCGCGGACCTGACCAATGCCGACCTGACCGGCAGAGCGGACCTGACCGGCGCGAACTTGAGCGGCGCGAGACAAGGCGTACTCGTCTCGGGCGATCCGCGCTCACCTGAGCCGCCGCGGTATCGCGGCCACGATCCCGGTCCCGGCCGATAAGGCCGGGCACCGGTCGCGGCGGGGCAGCCGCGGCGGTCGTCCACCCGCCTTCGACCTGGCCGACTACCGGGGCCGCCATGCTGTGGAGTGCGGCATCAACCGCCTCAAGCGCCACCGGGCCGTGGCCACTCGCTACGACAAGCTCGCAGTCCGCAACCAGGCGATTCTTGAGATCACCTCCATCAACGAATGGCTCCGCCTACTTCGAACACTGCTTAGACGGGCCAGCGCCTCGGTCTCCCCCACTCCTCTGACGAAGGTCAGACAGAAGATCTCACCGAGCGACTCGCCCCACTCGACGTCCTCGTCCGTCATCTTGAGCTTGGCTCCTCCGGAGCCGGTCGCGCTCGTCCACCGTGACCTGGCCCGCCCCGTCGTTGAGCGACCCGTCGAGCGTCCCGACCCGCTCGATGGCCGGTCGCATCGTGTTCCGGTACCGGAGCTGGCGGGGGTCGGCATCGGCCGAAGAAGCAGAAAGGGATTGCGTGACACGTGTGCGGGCGGAGGACACCGGGCCGCTCGGCGAAACGCCCCCGTCACCTTCACCCCCCGGGCCTGGCGGATCCCCGTGCGCGGTGCCAGCGGCAGTTCTGCTGATTCAAGCTTCCAACGAGTTGGCGCCGGCGCGCACCGTGGCCTCCATCTCGTCGTCCAGCGGCTGGATCGTCAGCCGGTGCACGCCCATCGCGGCGTAGCGCTGGGCGCTGTCTCGATCGACGGGCCCCGGAGGGGGTGTAATGGTGATTTCCAGTGGGCCCAGGCTCGCGGGCCTGCTATGGAGCTTGGCCGCGTCCTGGAGGTCGGACAGCGCGCGAGCCGCCTCCTCCGGTGTCAGGTAGACGCCGTACCAGCCGTCGGCCGACTGAACCGCTCGGCGCATGGCCGCCCGTGAGTGCCCGCCGACGACGATCGGTGGGCGCCGTCGCGGGCGCGGGCGTTGAACGACGTCCGCGAAGCTCACGAACTCTCCGGCGAACGGCTGATCGTCCCAGAGGGCGTGCATGGCGGCTAGATACTCGTCTGTACGGGCGCCGCGGCTGTCCGGCGAGACGCCCATGGCGGCCAGTTCCCGTTCCACATACCCTGCGCCGATGCCGACGATCAGGCGGCCCCGCGACAGCAGGTCGAGAGAGGTCAGCTGCTTGGCCAGCAGCACCGGCTGGCGCTGGGGCAGCACCAGAACGCCGAAGCCGAGCCTGATTGTCCTGGTCAGGGCCGCCAGGTGGGCTATGGCGACCACGGCCTCCAGGCGGCCCTGCTCGTCCGAGGACGGTGGCATCGCGATGTGATCACCGACCCAGATCGACTCGAAGCCCGTCTCCTCGGCCAGCCGCGCCCGCGTGGCCAGCACATCCGGATCGACATTCTCGCCGCGGTGCAGCCCGTAAAGTCCGATCTCCATGGCCGATCACTGTAGGTATCCGGCGCCCATGTGACCAACGAATACTCGGCATCGCTACGATGCGACCTCCGCATATCGAATTCCCTGGGGAAGTGCCATGGATGTCTCCTGGCTGGAAGTGTTCGTCGAAGTGGCCGCCAGGAAGACCTTCACGGCGGCGGGGGAGGCCCTCGGCTACACCCAGTCCGCCGTGTCACGGCAGATCGCTTCCCTGGAAGGCGAGCTCGGCGTCGCGTTGTTCGATCGTCATCCGCGCGGCGTGGAACTCTCCGAGGAGGGCCGCCGCCTGCTGGAGCACGCGATCGCGATTCTGGCCAGGCTGGCGGCGGCAAGGCACGATCTGCACGAGGTGGGCCAGTTGCGCGTCGGAGCGTTCGACACCGCCGACGCGGATCTTGTCCCGCGCGCCATCGCCGCGTTCGGGCGGACGCACCCCAGAGTGCTTCTGTCACTGGTGGAGAGCACCACCGCCCCGTTGCTGGCCCGCCTCAGAACCGGTGACATCGACCTGGCGGTGGTGAGCGCCTACCCGGACAGGCCGCTGGAGTCGGATCGGTTCTCCCTGCACCACCTTCTGGACGACCCGCTGCTGGTGGCCCTGCCCGCGGGGCACCGTCTGGCGGGCAGAGCAAGTCTTCGCCTGGACGAGTTGAAGGAGGAGTCCTGGATCGAGGGCTTCCCCGAAGGCTCGGAAACCTTGATCGCTCTGCACCGGCGCACGGGCTCGCGGCCCCGCATCGCCTTCGCGGCCAGGGAGTGGACGGCAAAGCAGGGCTTCGTCGCGGCAGGGTTGGGGCTGGCGCTCGTACCGTCCATCGCGGCGGGTGCCGTCCGTCCCGACATCATGCTGGCGCCTCTGGAAGACGAGCCGGTCAGAACCGTCTACGCGGCCACCAGGAAGAGCGTGGCGCCGCTCCAGTCGGAGTTCGTCCGCTGCCTGCGAGAGACCGTCGCCGCCGGATGGTCACCCACATCCCGCCAGGTGCCTCGCCGCGGTGACACTAACCTTCTCGGAGCACCTCATGGGCCAACCGGCGCTGTCGCCCCGGGCGATCGCCCGCGCTGACGCCCCAGCATGCTGCATCGTCCCGGCAGGCGCCCAACGACACAAACACGACGCGTTTCCCGCTGCCGCTCCGGCTCCACGTCGGTGCCGAGGACGTCCTGCGGGCGCGGGCGGCTGTAGCAGACACGCCGTGCAGCCACCACACGCGCAGCGACATGCCCGACTCGGCCAGGGCACCATGTGGCCATGTGACATGGATGCACGGTGACCCCCCGCGAGCCATCATCACCCTCGGCTCCATGGCTGGGACCTCCGATGTCTGGCCAGCAGGAGCCGCGCCACCAGCCTCGCGCCCTCCTGGCCGTGCATCAGCAGGTCGAGTGTGTCGACTAGCAGGACGGGCGCCAGCCTGGTGGCGGTACAACAGCGCACCGCCTCGACGATCTCCTTAACAGTCGGTGCGGTGGGCAGGGTTGCCACGTTCTGCCGTAGGGCGTCGAGGAGCGGGTGTTGGGCTCGAGCACCGCGGCGTCCGCGACGGGCTGGTCGCTGAGCCCGCGCAGCCGCCCCAGAATGGCGATCCCGGGCGCCCGAGCCAGTCTCCGCAGGGTTTCGAGGTGCTCCTCATCCAACTGCCGGAATCGGGCCACCCGCTCGGCCGCCTACTCCCGCTCCCGCTTGACGGCCAGCGCGCGAAGTTTTCTGACAACCCTCTAAAAGGATGCAAGGTCCTTGGGGTCACTCTCGCCGCTCTTCCAGTCCCCGAACGTGGATTTGCTGGCTACAGAGGAGTATGGCGGTTCGCCAGCCAGCTCCCACAGCGACATCAACGCGGCAGCAAAGTTCTCCACACGGCGGCCTCCTCTATGACGAGGTCGGCCTCCTCCCCCGTACGCGCCTCTTCGTACCGCATCGTCGGCGCGCGTCCCTGATCCGGCGGGAAAACTCGCGCTATGTGTCTGGCCTGCGTTTCTATCTCCCCGGTGGCTGTCATCTCCACCGGCCGGCGCCGGACGTGCGCGCAATGGCCTGGGCGCGCCCGTGGCCGGCTGACGGGTCACCGGGGAGGAAACCCCGCCGTGTTCGATCCCATGATCCGTCCAGTGATGATGGATGCCTGCGTACTGCCGGTGCCGATGCAATGGCTGCTCGACGTGCTGCCATGGATCTGCGGCGTGCTGCTCGTCAGCCTCGCTGCCGGCTTTGTCATTTTGCCTCAGCCTCTGCGCCGGAGACAATTGCTGGAAGGCGATCCGCCACGGATCACGGCTGCCGTGACGTCCGCGGGCCCCCCACGATGATGATTTTCCTGTTTACCCTGCTCGATCCCTGTCACTGACCGCCGGGCTGGAGAAAGGCTGATCGGCGCGGGAGGGGGGCGGCAGTCCGACCGGTTGCCCCAGCGATTAGCAGGCGCCCGCTCATGACGCTGACTTCACCACCGTCAAATAGCGGCTGCTCAACCATGCTCGCTGGGACGTCGATCAGGTGTGGGACACACTGCGTGCGCAAGTGGCCGAGCGGCTCGGCGACGCTGGCGCGGTGCTGGTGGTCGACGAGACCGGGTTTGAGAGAAAGGGCCGCCGCAGGTGTGCAGCGCCAGTACACCGGCACTCGATGGTGTTTTAATCGACAGCGCTGAGGTGTTCAACGACAAGTTCCGCGTGTGGGACTACTACAACTACGATCGATCGCACGGTGGCCACAACCCTACGAATGCCTCAAGTAGAAGACCCAAGGCCCAGCCTTAAATGATCAGAGCCGCTGATGAGCGAGCGAGCGCGGTCGGAGATGACCACTATGGGCGAGGCGGCCGACGCGGCTTCCTTGGTTGCGAAGGAATTCAAGGGAACACCATCTGAGCCCTTGACGGCCTCTGGGAACGAGCAGCCGGAATCAGGACGCCTGCGGCAGCCGGACCTCCAACGTCACCACAATAAGGTGATGGACCGCTGTTCGGCCCGCCAATGGCAACTTCAGAGATGGGGCAAGGCCAGAATACGCCGGAGGGGATCATCGCCCAGGTCAGCGGCGCCGGGGGGCTCCGGGGTAAGGACCGCTTATCAGGGAGCCGCCATGGCGTCCGGTCCGCCGCGGGCGCGGCGCTGCTGGCGGTGTGGGTCTCGGTGCTGTCGACCGTGACCGGCTACGCACCAACCGACGACTAGCTGTGCATCTGCCGGAGGGGGAGGCGGTGCTGGTCGCCGGGGTCCAAAAGGGTGGGGCGGCTCAGGGACCAGGCGGTGACTTGGCAAACCGTCGGCAGACGTGGAGTGGCAAGTACGCGGCGGCAAGGCTAATCGCCCAACGTGTCGCGAGAGGGCCCGCTCCCGTGCCGGGCCACGAACTTCCGCCAAGCCCGGTTCACGGCCTCCGACTGCGCATAAAGCGGACCATAGAGATCGCCGAGCTGGCGGTTGACCCGATCCAGATGATCCTTACGGCGCGCCAGACGCAGATTCGTCAGGTAGGTCGCTCCGTAGCCGGTGCCCGCCACGACCACAGTGACCACTAAGGAGACCACGACATTCCACTGCACGGGTTACGACGTTACCTATGGCTGAGGTTCCGGGATAGCTAGGTTCGAGGATAAGGGCCACTACCCAGGATCCTCTCGCATCCCCGAAGCCCAACGCCCGGTGTGCTCCGAGGGCTCGTTCGGCGAAACAGTGCGGTCTTCCTCATCCTCCACGGCGAGCGCTCGGGAGAGGTCCGCCTTCTCAGCGGCGTGCAGTCGCCCTCTGCTGCTCGCTGTCGCCGAGAGCTCGGCCGGGCTCGTGATCGCGCTGATGGGTTGTCATGCCCTCGACGGTGACCGCCGCCGGCTACGCCTCCGCACGGAAAACGTTCTCAGGGCCCGCGATGACCCAAACCAGCCGTTGACGGGTTTCAGCTGGGCAGGTCGTCTACCTGCCAGATAAATCATCACCAGCAGGTCGAGAGCGGTCGGCAGCGAGCTCCCGCCCGATTCGACCTTGGCCAGTGCACTATCCAGTCCGGCAACGGCACGTTCCTGCCGAGGGCCGACAGCCCTGCGACCACCCACTCCTCCGAAGAACGGGGGTTTCAACCGGCCAGATACAGGCGCCAACAAGAACGGTCTGCTGGCCGCGGACTCCAAACGTGACCCGAACGGGCAGTGCCCAGTGGCCCTTCAACTCGTACGCTTGCCGACCATGGCGATCTTCTTCTTCGGTGACCCCACGCCCCCGCCCGAAGGATGGATCGAAGGGCTCTCCGGCAATCCCGCCGCCCCCGATGACGTTGTTCTGCGGCTGTTGTCCGTCGGCGCCATCGACTTCTACACCAGGAAGGAATGGAGCGACAGAGTCGCCGGGGCGGCGTTGAACCACGCCGACCCGAAGGTGCGGCGGAACTTCGCGGCCTACGGCGGAGACCAGCGGTTCCGCCTGGCCACAGACCCGGACGTGCAAGTTCGCCGATCGCTCGCGGGCTGCTGGGAGCGCGGAAGGCGGCTGCCGGAGGAGGTTCTGGAAATCCTCGCGGACGACCCGGACGATTATGTCCGCTGGGAGGTCGTGAGCCACTCGAACGTGCCGAAGCAGAGCCTGATCAAGCTTCTGTCAGATCCCATGCCCGACATCCGCGCCGAGGCCCGCGAGCGCATCGCGGAAACGCCCGCGGGACCGCCCGGCGGCTGGACGCCGATGACCCCGGAGGAAGCCGACGCGCTGGTGACGTCCGGGGACGCCGCGGCGCGGGAACGAGCCGCCCAGAATCCGCTGCTGTCCGTCGACGTGGTGCGGAGGCTGACGCGCGCACCGGAGTCCCGGGTGCGGCTGGCGGCATCGTCCCATCCGGCGCTCACCGAGAACGAGCGCGCAGCCATCGATGTCGAGATCGACCCGGAGATCAGGTACCACCTGCCCCAGTGGACGCTGCTGCTCCCGCTCGATGCTGTCGAGGTGCGCCGCCACGCGACGTCCGCGCACGTGCTGATCCGACGCGGGCTGGCCAGACGCAAAGACCTCCCGAAAGACGTGAAGGCGCGGTTCGCCACCGACGAGGACTTCGCGGTGCGTCTGCTCCTCGCTGAGAACAGCCACGATGTGCCCGTCGAGCTGCTCTTGGAGATCTGGCGCGAGTGGGCGGGGCTGTCGCAATGGCAGATCAAAGAACGCATCCCGCATGAAGGACTGCGCCGGTTCACCGACGATCCGCACCCCCGGATGCGGGCGCTGGCCCTGGACGACCCGCAGACACCGCCTGAGCTCGTCGACGGGCTGAGCCGCGACGAAGACCCATGGGTGCGCTGGTGCGCCCTGCGTGACCCCCGGCTCTCACCTCAACGGGTCACCGAACTGCTAGAAGACGACAACCCGAACCTGCACCGAGGCGCGGCAGCCGACCCCAGGCTCCCGCTGCCACGACTGCTGGAGTCCTTGGAGGAAACGCGGCTGGCAGTTGCAGTCGCGCGTAATCCGGCGCTTCCCCCGCACGTCATGCACGAATTGCTGGACCGAGCAGGCGTACCCGGACAGCTGAGCCTCAGCTCCTAGGAAGGGTCGCTCGATAGCGCTTCCGAAAACCCGTGATGCTCCGAAGCAGGGTTGGTGGCTTCTGAGGTTCCGACTAGTGAGCAGCCTGGCGGCTGAGTGGTCGGGCTGGCCGGGGCATGCGCGCTCATAGTGGCTGAACGGGTCGGCAAGGCCACACGCAGCCCACAAGGACACGTTGCTCTCCCACCCCGGAAGCCCGATGGGATGCGGAACGGCGTTCGCGGTCCATCAAGCGCTGGACCAGACAGGCGCATTCGCGGGACTGCGGCTGGCCGCGGCAGCCGTCGCCTGGCACGCGCACGGACTCGGCTTCGCAATCCTGGCAGTCCCCGGCATCGCAGTCCTAGCCGATCTCCTCTGGCTGGCCCACCGCGTCCCAACCCACGGGTCTACGACGACGGCACCGAGCCGATACCGGTCCTGGGCTTCTACGACGGGCCCCCGGCGCTGTGCGGGCATGGCTGGGCCGGGTCTTCTGGCGCTACGCGGCGTTCTCCGCCATGACGGTGGCGGGAATCGCCACTTTCGGGCTGGCCGCGCTGCCCATGACCATCATCACGCTCCTCGGTCAAGCGCTGGCAGCTGAAGAAGTTGCGCACCCGAGAACCCTCGCTCTCCAGACGGCCAACGAGGTTTCAAGAAGGTCAGTGGAGCTACCGTGGCCGAACTCGGCCGACCAGGACGACGCGGTCACAATGATCGACCGTATGGGTGAGCGCTTCGGGAATCTGCGAAGCGTATGGTGGCTCCCGAAACTGGCTCCCGAGACTACGAAGCGCTCATTGGAACACACGAGATCGCTCCGTTGGCGACGCTCTGACCTGCGGAAACTTGGGGTGGGCGATACTGGGTTCGAACCAGTTGCCTCTTCGGTGTGAACACAATCGATCAAGCCCGAGGGAAGCCGCCTCTCGGGAAATCCGTAGGTCAGACAGCATTTTTCGCTCCACCACAGCGCACTTCAGTGAAGATCAAGGACGTTGCGATCTCCCACAATTAACACCCCCGCCACCACGATCTCACTAACCCACGGTAACCGAAGGTGCCCCGGCCGTCCGGACTCTCTGAGAAGCCTCTCCGGCCTTGCTCATCGGCATGCCACTCCCCTGGTGCATCCCAGCCTGCCGCCTCCAGCGGCAGCGGCACCACCGCCACCGGCACCAGCAAAGTCCGGCCCAGCGGCGTGCCGACGCTCTACCTCGGCGTCGTAACTCCTGCTGCTGGTCTTCGTCCGGATCGAGGTGCGGACGAAGGCGGCGGGGCGCGGGGCCGCGGAGAAACACGGTGTCTCTAGCGTCAACCTGGCATGCGGTCACGATAACCGGGCGTGTTTCGGATGCCCGTGGCCGCCGGGTGTCAGGGGGTGGGCCAGTCCCAGCGGGGGACCTCGCGCAGCGGGTGCAGTTCGTCGTCGGTACGGGCGTGGGAGTTGCGCATGGCGACCTCGGTGCCGAACTCCACGTGCTCGCGCAGCGCCTGCCGGAAGGGGGCGTCGGCGGGGAGCCCGGCGGCGTCGGCGGCCGCCATGTACAGCTCGACGAACCGGAGCCGCTGCTCCTCGGTGATCTTCAGGTGGCGGTGGACGTCGATGAGGTGGGAGAAGCCGCCCATCTCGCGCGTGAAGGTGTCGGGGCCGCCGAAAGTCTCGGCGGTGAAGGCGGTCAGGCGATCGACGTGGGTCGGCTGGCCCTGACCGAAGAGGGGCTGGAGCAGGGGGTCGGCCAGGAGGCTGGAATAGAACAGGTCGATGAACCTGCGGAGGCCTTCGTGCCCGCCGGCGTGCTCGAAAAGGGTTTCCATGATTACACCATTACTCGCTTGACGACGGTCGGGTTCGTTTATCGCAGGCGGCCGCCGGTCTGTCGAGGCCCGGTGCCGGTTGTGGTCAGGGGCCAGGTCGGTGATGCCGCGTTCGGCGCGGTCGTCGCTGTCTTCCCATGGGCTGGCTCGGCGTCGCCACCGCCGGATCGGTCTCCAGCTCTAGCCGATCGTCGTGATCGTCCTCGCACTGACCGGCAACGGCGCCTAGTGGCTGCCGCGATGGCTGAACCGCCTCCTTCCCCACCTCGGCATCGAGGGCGCCACCCTGCGACGATCCCGCCGCGCCGGGCGAGCACGCCAGTGATCGAACGCAACGAACTGTGAAAGCCAACCGCGGGCGACAGGCCACCGCGTCGAGGAGACCGGCCGCCTGAGCGCCGGGAACCCTTAACACGCTCGGGCGAGGAAATCTCTCCGGAGCCGGTGCGGCAGTTGACGCTCGGAGTTGTGCTTGGCAGGCCCGGCAGCCGGTTGACGCCCCCGCAGTCAATACCCCGAAGGTCACCGCTTCGGAGGACCGTGGGAAGACGCGCCGGACCGCCGCGCGACGGCAGCGTTGCGGCCATGAGCGTTCTCACTGACACCCGCGCCGTGATCGTGGCGGGGGCCGTCGCCGCCGTTACGGTGCTGGCCCCGCACCGTCCCACCTACGACCAGGGCTTCGCCCCCACCTGGGTGACGCTGGCCGGCGTCGCGCTCGCCCTGCTGTTCGCGTCGACGGAGCGCGCCTGGGCCGGACGGACCGCCGCCGTGCTCCTGCTGTGGGCGGGCGGCGGAGTCGTCCTGGACGGCTTCCGTGCCTTCTTCTGGGCGACCGGCATCCCGGCAGGCGACTTCGCCCAGGTCAACTGGGTCGGCGCGGCCACCCGCGGCACTAGCCTGCTGACCTCGGCCCTGCTGGTGCTCGCGCTCGCCCGCCGGGCCCGGGGCCCGTGGCGTGAACGACCGTGGCTCGGCTACACCGCGTTCACGCTGGCGTTCCCCTACCCGCTGCTGAAGTTGTACTGGTCGTTCGGCGGCAGCGCCGCCCGTCCGGAGCCGTACACCGAGGGCTTCCCGTACATGGAGTCGGTCATGCTGCTGGGCGGAGGAGTGCTGGCGCTGGCGCTGGTCCAGCCCTGGGGACGGCGCCTGCCGCGCCGCCCGCTGCTGGTGCCCGCGTGGGCGGCGACCGGTGCGCTGGTCAGCATGGGCGCGCTCGCCGGTTTCGGCACCGTCGCACAAGCCGTCGGGCTGAGCGACGGTCCAGTCGACTTCGGCGATCCGCTGACCGTCGCGATGGTCGGCGCGGTCTACGGGTCGTGGCTGCTGTTCGGCCTGACGCTGGGCGGCGCCACCCTGATCTACCAGCGGCTCACCCGCTGACCTACCCTTCACCCCATGCGTGCAGCACGTGCGGACGCGACGTTGGCATTCGTCAGCGGTATCCCCCTGGCGAGCCTGTCGGCGCTCGTCGCTGCGCTCTCGGTCCCGGGAGCGCGCGCGACGGTCCTCCTGATCGCGGCGATCGTCGCGCACCTGGCCCTCATCGGACGCCGCACCCGTCCGCTCGTCTCACACGCCGTGGTCTGCGCCGCGTTCGTCACGCAGGCCACGGTCACCGGCCTGTTCCTGGTGCTGCCGTCCGTCCTGGTCCTCCCGATGTCCCTGTACGCGGTGACGGCCTACGGCCGACGCGCCGTCGCCCTGGCCACCGGCGTTCTCGGCTCCTGCCTGGTCGCCGCCTGCTTCGCCGCCGACGGCAGCGTCCGCTCGGCGAGCCTGGGGCCGAACCCGTGGCTCCTGCTCGCGCTGCTGCTGGCGATCGTCGCGGCCGCGTGGAGCATGGGCTTGGTTCGTCGCACCCAACTCGCCTTCGCCCAGAACTCGGCGGAACAGGCACGGCAAGAGGAGCGCACCCGCATCGCCCGCGAGATGCACGACGTCATCGCCCATTCCCTGGCCGTCATCGTCTCGCAGGCCAAGGCTGGCCGCTACGCCCCGGACCACGCGGCCGACGCACTGTCCGCCATCGAGGACGCCGGACGAGCGGCGCTCACCGACATGCGCGGCCTTCTGAGCGTGCTGCGCCCTGACCAGAGCCCCCAACCGACTCTGCGCGACCTACCGGCACTGCTGGACCAGGTCCGCTCCACCGGCCTCGAAGTCAGCCGCACCGACCAGGGCACACCCCGTCCACTCAGCCCCGCCGCAGAGCTGGCCGCCTACCGCCTGGTCCAGGAAGGGCTGACCAACGCCGTGAAACACGCGGGGACCACCGTCCGAGCGGTCGTCGCGCTCGACTGGGGCGCCGACGCGCTGACCATCGCCATCCGGGACAACGGCACGGCGGTTCCGTCCACACCTGGCATGGGCCTGAGCGGCATGCGTGAAAGGCTGCACGCGCTGGGCGGTTCCCTCAATGCCGGCCCGACCCGGGACGGCTATATCCTGCGGGGTCACCTTCCGTACCCGGAGACGTCATGACCATCAACGTCGTGGTCGCCGACGACCAAGACCTGGTCCGCACCGGAACCGTCTTGGTCGTCGATTCCCAGCCCGACCTGCGTGTCGTCGGCCAGGCCGCCGACGGAGCCGAAGCCGTCCGCTTGGCCCCCGCCGCCGACATTGTGCTCATGGACATCCGCATGCCCGTCATGGACGGCGTCGAGGCCACCCGGAGAATCTGCCGGGCGACCAGGCCTCGGGTCCTCGCCCTGACGACCTTCGACCTGGACGAATACGCGTTCGCCACCCTCAGAGCGGGAGCCTCCGGCTTCCTCCTCAAGGACGCCCCCGCCGAGGAGATGCTGACCGCGATCCGAACCGTCCATCGGGGCGACGCCGTCATCGCCCCCTCCACGACCCGCCGCCTCTTGGATCACGTGGCCCCCGGCCTTCCGAGCCCCACCGGCCCTGACCCCCTCACCGACCGCGAACGCGAAGTCCTCCTCCACATCGCCCAGGGCCTGTCCAACGCCGAGATCGCCGCCCGCCTCCACCTGGCCGAGGGCACCGTCAAGACCCACGTCGGCCGGATCCTCACCAAGCTCGACGTCCGCGACCGGGTCCAGGCCGTCATCTGGGCCTACGACCACCGTCTCGTCCGTCCCGCCTAGGCCGTGTTTCGAAGTGGGGTGAGTGTCGGCGTGTTGTGAGCCGGACGCAGTGAGGTCTCCGGTAGATGGTTCATCGACCAAGAAGAACCTGAAACCGGAGACCTCGTGGCCACCCTAGGGGCGACGAGGCGGTTCGACCTGACCGATGCGCAATGGGCGATCCTGGGGCCGCTGCTGCCCGTTCCCAGGCGATCGGGTCGACCGTCGAAATGGACCAAGCGGCAGCTCATCGATGGGATCCGCTTGCGGGTGCGGACCGGCGTTCCGTGGCGGGACGTGCCCGATTGCTACGGCTGCCGAGCTGTCGCTCAGCTCGGCGCAGGCATGTGTGCTCGGGCGACTCGATGAGCGACGCGCCATGGGCGCCTTGGCCGAGGAGCTCGGCTGCGATGCCTCCAACATCACCCAGATCGTCGCGCGTCTCGAAGCGCTCGGCCTCGTGACCCGCGAACCGAATCCCCGGGACCGCCGCGCACGGCTCGTCGCGCGAACTTCCCGAGGAGACGAGATCAACCACCGGTTCGCCACAGCCTTCACCTTCGCCCGCACGGCGGTCGGACGCCTCTCACCCGACGAACAGGATCAGTTGACGGCGCTGCTGCGCAAAGCACTGGGCTGACACGCGCCCGCAGCCCCACCCGACCAAGGTGGATCCAACCGCTTCATGGGTGCGGGCGGCTGCAGCACAACGCCGCCAGCCGCGGCCGCTCATGAGTCAACGGTGGAGGGCGCCCGCGTCCGGGCCGCCCTCCGCCTGCCTCCCCCGACCGCGCCGCCGGCCGCTCGGCCTGGCACCTGAACCCTGCGGCGAGTGCCGCCAGCAGGCCCCGCGGGGGCGGGGTCTATTCCAGGAACTCGCTGGCCAGGGCGGTGGTCCGGTCGCCGACCTCGCGGGTCGCCTCGTCGATCGCCGCCATCTGCGCTGCCGTGCCGGCGGCGCCTAGTAGGCGGGCCGGTTGACTGCGCGGCGGGTCGGCGTCTTGCGCTGAGGCGATTCGGCCCGGCACTCGGCCGAGCAGGGCCACCAGGCGGGCGGACCTCCAGCTCATCTGACATCCGACTGTTAATGCGAACGATTTCGCGTTATCCTGTGACACAACCCATAGGAAGGGGCGTCTCGGATGGACGCGAAGCCGCCCGCGACGGGGGCCGTGCGCCCCGGCGGCCGGACGGCGCGCACCCGTGCGGCGGTGCTGGCCGCGACCCGGGAGGAACTGGAGGCCGGCGGATACGCCGGGCTCACCCTGGAGAAGGTGGCCGCGCGTTCGGGCGTGCATCTGGCCACGCTGTACCGGCGATGGCGGACGGTCGAGGGGCTCGTCGTCGACCTGCTGGGCGAAATGGGCAAGACCGAGATCCCGATACCCGACACCGGCTCGCTGAAGGACGACCTCCGGGCGCTCGCGCTGGAGATCGCCGCGCTGTACCGGCAGCCCAGGGCCCGGGCGCTCGTCGAGGGCGTCGTGGCCGCCGCCGTCCGGTCCCCCGAGGCGTCCACCGCCTGGGCGACGGTGATCGCCGAGCGCAACCGCCTCGCGTCCCGGATCGTCGAGCGGGCCGTGGGACGCGGCGAACTGCCGCCGGGGACCGACGGCATCGCGGTCACCAGCGCCGTCGGCGCCCCCCTCTACTACCGCCTGCTCGTCGCCCGCGGGCCGGTGGACGACGAGATCGCCGAGAGCGCCGCAGCGGCCGCGTACGCCGCCGCCCTCAGCGGCGTCTTCACACCCGGTGACTCCCCCGGCCCTCCATAGGCCGCGGCGTACACCCGCCGCACCAGCGAAAGGACCCGCACAATGCGCCAGGACATCGAGTTCATCTCGGCCAGGACGACCGAGGTATGCAAGAGCTTCGACGCCGACCGGCGCGCCCGGTTCAACGGCGAGGCGCCGGCCGAAAGGCAGCGCCGATTCGCCGTCCAGGCCTCGCACGAGATGCGCACACCGCTTGCCGCGCTACGACTGGAGTTGGAAGAAGCCCTGACCAACAGGGATGTCGCCGACCCCTTCGCGGCGTTGAAGGAAGCGTTGCAGAGCGTCGAACGCTTGGAGAACACAGTCATCGCCCTGCTCTGGTCGCTCCAAAGGGACGCTTCGGAGCACCCCTAGGCTGCAGCGGCCGGCGAGTGCTACCGCCGCCGGCACCGGCATGGCGGGTCGGTCAGGGGATGGCCCGGTCAACGGACCGAGATAGGAGGCCGTTCTGCTGGGCAACGGCCTGAGCCCACCGGCCCAGCGTCTTCGTGGCAGCGCCGGAGTCGATGGCCGCCGCCGCCCCCCGAAGGCCGGCGACCCTGCGGGCGCGCACTTCGCCGTCCAGCCCGCGGTAGGCGGCGATCGCGGCGGCCACGTTGATCAGTACGACATCCCTGACCGGACGAGTCTCGCCTTCACCGACGCCGGCGGCCGCGAACTGCGCGGCATGGCCGCCCGCATGGGCCTGCCCCACTGACCCGCACCGGATCAGACCAGCTGCTCACCGCGGGGTTACACCTATGAAGACGGTCCGGATCACGCCAGTGAGCGATCCCAGCCGCCCGCACCTGGTGACCACGCGGGCTCGCCGCATTCGGGCCGATTTGACCCGCAGCAGGGTAGAGGGCGCCGTGCGGCCCGGTGAGGCGTCCAGACTTCACCGCCCCTCAGTGATGCACGCAACCGGATCAGCACCCGGCCCGGCTCCCGTCCTCGCCGTATCGAGTGGTCGGCAAGGTGGACGGTGCGCCGGTCAATGCCGTGCGCGTCGCAGGATAAGGAGCTGGCCGATCTCGGAGACGTTCTTCATGAGTTCGATGTTCACCCATGCGCACATGTCGGCGACGGTGTGGCCCGCCTCTGCGGGCCAGGGGAACGCCGATCGTCGTCGAGGCGGTCGGTGGCCGCCAGCGCCGTCCGCCATGCCTCGTGGATGTCGCCCAGCCATTCGGTGATCGAGGTGCAGGTGCCCGGCCACTCGATTTCTTCGCGTGCCGGGATGTCGGTCTGCTTCAGATGAGCGAGCGCCGTGGTCCACCACCAGCCGATGTGCCAGGTCAGCCAGGCGATCGTGGGGGCCGGGACGGGAGTGGGCTCGACGTCGGAGAAGTCGGGGGCCCCACCGCCCTCGACCTGGTGCATGGTCCAGTACGACGGTGCCGGTTCCCAGAACAGGTCGTCCTCGCGCCACTGCTGCGCGTGGTAGTCGAAGAGCGCCCAAGCGGTCGACAGTTGCTGCTGGAGCACCTGCCTGACCTCGGTCATCCGGTCCACCTTCGTTCCATGCCGCGTACCCGCCGCCCCGGTCTTCGTCGAGGCCGACGCCCTACAGAAGCGCCGTGGGGGAGGCCGCCGACAGCGTCCTCCCCCATCGTGGCGATCAGCAGGCGTGCCCAGGGGCGGTCACGACGGGCGTGTGGACGAGCTCGCGATGACGGGGCACCCGAGCGGCCCGCTCCACGGCCATCTTGGTCGTGTTCAGCACCCAGCGGGTGGTGCGGCGGGAGCGCATCGAAGATCGCAGCCGGGTCCTCTCCAGGCCCGCGATGCGGCCGGGGCCCTGGCCGCCCCCGGGGACCGCCTGGTCGATCTGCTGATCGCCGGCGAGGCGCTGTTCATCCACTCGGCCCGCCAGCTCCGAACCATCAACAAGCCTCGAACGCCGACACTGCCCGCCCTCACCTGGCCGAGCTGACCGTGGCCTCCGAGGGGTCCATGGACCGCTACAGCCGGGCGAAGTTCCCGCACTGGATCACCATCTCCGGAACGTGCAACACCCACGAGCCCGTCCTGGAACGCGACGGCGAAAACATCCAGACCAACGACCAGCACCAGGCCGTCTCGGGGACCCGGACCAGCCCCTATGACGGGCGACCTGGACCCAGCGCGACGATCTGGACATCGACCACATGGTCCCCCTCGCCCAAGCCTGGCGCTCGGGCGCCAACGCCTGGACCACCGCCCGGCGCCGCCAGTTCGCCCACGACCTGACCTCCTCGCAGCTGTGGACGGTCACCGACAACGTCAACTAGGCCAAGGGCGACAAGGACCCGGGTGGCCGGATCCGGCGCGGTCACCACAGGCGGACGGGTGAACGCCAGAAGCGGCCGAGGCGTTGAAACGGCGTGGACGAGGCGAGGAGGGGGCGCGGAATCGAGCTCGCGGCGGAGGAAGCCCGCGGCTCAGGCCGCGCTGCTGGTGGCCGGTGTCAGATCTGGCACCAGGAAATCACTTCCCGCTACGTAGCGAAGCCTTCGCGGAGGGGGCTTGGTGACGCAGACTCGGAGAGCAGCCGCTGATATGCCGTGACCAGAACCGACGCCATGGCCACCCCTTTCGCAGAGATGCTCCTCGATCTCCTGAGCACGTCGCCCGCGACATCAGCGCCACCTGGAAACACCTCTTCGCGTCCTACCGTTTCGCGCGGCCCGTACGGCTCCTTCCTCTGCCAAGTCGAACCAGCTGCCCACGGTCTTTGTCAGGTGACCCGGATCAAGCTTTCCAGCAGGTGGCGAACGGCCGGGACGGGCGGGCCCGGCGGGACGGCGAGGTAGGTCGTCATCGTGGGAGAGGTGAGGCGGCGGACGGTGACGCGGGGGATTTCGGGGAGGCCCGCCACCTCGTAGAAGACGGTCCAGGACGGGTCGCCCACGCCGATGTCGGTGAGGGTCTCCTGGAACGTGGTGAAGGGCGGGCCGAGCGGCGGCGCGATCCCGGCCGTCCGGCAGGCGCTGGTGATGAGGTCGTGGAAGGGCGGGTTGTCCTCGCGCGGGGCGAGGCGGAGGGGGAGGTCCGCCAGATCCGCGAGGTCGAGTGCGGGGCGCTGCGCCGGGGCGTGCCCGGCGGGCAGGGCGACGTACAACGGGTCCGTCCAGACCGGGAGCAGTTCGAGGCCGGGCGCGTCGCTGAGCGCGCGGATCAGAGCGGCGTCGAGCTCGCCGGAGCGGACGGCGGACAGCCGGTCGGGCAGGGCCAGGCGGCGGGGGCGGACCTGGACGCGCGGCGCCACGGCGGCCAGCTCGCTGAGGACGCGGTAGATCCGGTCGCCGGGGCCGTGCACGGTGCCCAGGCGCAGGACGCCGTCGACACCGGCGCGGACGTCGGCCGCGACCTGCCGTGTGCGGTGCAGGGCGGCGAGGACGGCACGCGCCTCGGGCAGCAGCCGCTCGCCCGCGCCGGACAGCTGGACGCGCCGGGTGGTGCGGTCGAAGAGCCGCACGCCCAGCTCGCGTTCGAGCCGGCGGACCTGCTGGCTCACCGCCGACTGGACGATGCCGATGCGCTCGGCGGCGACCCCGAACCCGCCCTCCTCGGCGACAGCTACGAAGTACTCCAGCTGGCGCAGTTCCACCCGGCCCCCCTCGATTCATCTCGATCCGTGATGACTCAGGGTCCAAAGCGCCTGTGGTTCGCGGGTTGTTCCCCGGCTCGAATGGAGCTCGGACGAAAACCCGATATTCGACAGGAGCGTGAGGTCGTTGCATCCCCTCGTTGTCATCCCGGAGGCCGCGGAGGCCGTCGGACTTCCGGAAGGTGGGGCGTTCACCCTGCTCGCCGACGCGAGCCAGACCGCGGGCGCGCTCGGCGCCAACCGGCTCACGGTGGGGCCGGGCCGCGACGGCGCCGCCCCGCACTACCACGCGCTGTCCACCGAGCTGTTCTATGTCGTGGACGGGACGATGGAGTTCCTCCTCGGCGATCGGGTTGAGACCGTCGCGGCGGGCGGGTTGGTCGTCGTCCCGCCGCGGCTACCGCACGCCTTCGGCGCGGCGGCCGGCACGGGCGCCGACCTGCTGGCCGTCCTCGCGCCCGGGGTCGAGCGCTTCGGCTACTTTCGGCGGCTGGCCCGCGTCCAGCACGGGCTGGAGCCGTTCGAGGGACTGCGGGCCGAGCAGGACCGCTACGACGTGCACTTCGTGGACGACGAGCGCTGGTCGTCGCTGCGGGGCGACCGGTGACCGCGACCGCGGAGGCCGGGGTCGCGGCGCCGCGCATGGGCCCGGCGCCGACCGCGCTGCGGCTCGGCGCACTGTTCGGGCCGTCGGTGTTCGGCGTGACGGCGGCGGCCGTGGCCCTCCCGGAGATCGCCAGGGAGTTGCACGCCGGGCCCGCGGAGGTCGCATGGGTGCTGACGGCGCACGCGCTGGCGCTCGGCGTCGGCACCGCCGTCTTCGGCCGTCTGGCAGATGGGTGGGGCACGCGGGCCACGCTGCTGATCGCGGCGGCGGTGCTGGCCGCCGGGGCGGTCGTGTGCGCCGCGGCGCCGAGCCTCGGCGTCCTGGTGGCCGGACGGCTCGTCCTGGCGGCGGGGTCCGGGGGGACGGCGGCGGTGGGGGCCGCGCTGCTCGCCGGTGTGGAGCCCGCCGATCGTCCGAGGGTGCTCGCCGGATACGGCGCGGTCATGGCGGTGTTCGCCTCCGCGGCGACGCTGGCCGGGGGCGCGGTGACGACCTGGCTGAGCTGGCGTGTCACCGTCGTGCTTCCTGTGCTGTCGGTGGCGGCCGTCCCGTTCTGCCTCGGGCTGGCGCGGCGGCCGGGGTCGCGCCGTTTCGTCGATGTCGCGGGGGCCGCCGCGCTGACCGCGGCCGTGAGCGCGATGCTCGTGCTCATCCAGGCCAGGACGCTCGACCTTGGCGGCACGGTCGTCGCCGCGCTCGCGGCGGCGCTCGTCCTCTCCGGCGGGGCGCTGGCATGGCGGGTGGCGCGGCGGCCGGACGGGTTCGTCCCGCACCCGGTGCTCGGCGAGGCGGGCTACCGGATCTCGGCGGTGATCGGGGCCGGGGTGTTCGGCGGGCTCTTCGCCGCGATGTACGTGGTCCCGCAGGTCCTCGCTGGGGAGCACGGCTGGAACGTCCTCAAGATCGGCGCCGCGCTGCTGCCGGGCGCCGTGGTCGGCGCGGCACTGGCCCGGCGCGCCGGCTCTCTCGGCGCGCGGGGCGGCCGCCTGCTGCTGGCCGGCACCGCGCTCGCCGCGGCCGCCGCACTGGCCGCGGCTTCCACAGGTGAGGGCGGCCCCTGGCCGCCGGTCGTCGCGGCGTCGCTCTGCCTCGCAGCGTTCGCCGTCACCCAGGTCGTGATCACCGGTGAGGTGTCGGCACGACTCCCGATGCCGCTGCGCGGCGCGGGCATGGGCCTGCTCAACCTGACGTTCTTCGTCGGCGGCGGGGTCGGCTCGGCTCTCGCCGGGGCGCTCGCGGAGTCACGGAGCCCCTCCCCCATCCTGGCGGTCACGGCCCTCTTCCCCCTGACTGCCGCCGCCCTGGCCACCGCCCGCCGCTCCACTTGAAGGCTGCTGCGGCGCCCCTCCGCCGGGCGGAGGGGCGCCGCAGGTGTTGGCGGATCATGAGAAACCGTCACCCTGTTGATGCCGCTGCTGGACAAGGTGCCGCCCGTCCGAGGCCGGGTCGGAGGGCCTCGCCGAAGACCCGAGCGGATGCTGGCCGACCGCGGCTACGACCACGACAAGCACCGCCGCCTGGTCTGGAGCAAGGGCGTCAAACCGGTCATCGTCCGCCGCGGCAGCCCGCACGGCTCGGGACTGTGCGTCCACCGCTACGCCGTCGAGCGCACGATCGCCCTCCTGCACTGGTTCCGCCGCTTACGCATCCGCTGGGAGACCCGCGACGACTTCCACGAGGCGTTCATGACCCTGGCCGCAGCCATCCTCTGCTGGCGACGCCTCGTCCGCTGATTCTGTACGACCTCTAGCCACCCTGAACTCCCGGCCTGTTGGGCATGCCGCGAAACAGATTTCAGCCCGACCCGGCTCGGGGCACCTGAGCGGACAAGCGGCGACCACTCAACCCACTGTCGACCACGCAGATTGAGCGGTAGCGCGATCTTCTTGTGGCCTCGTTCACGATCTCC
The DNA here is from genome assembly GCF_040653135.1 of Actinomadura sp. NPDC048021. Taxonomy (NCBI): domain Bacteria; kingdom Bacillati; phylum Actinomycetota; class Actinomycetes; order Streptosporangiales; family Thermomonosporaceae; genus Actinomadura; species Actinomadura sp. NPDC048021. Next base: position 209,933 of record NZ_JBEZJQ010000004.1, on the reverse strand, counting down.
CACAATTGACACCCCCGCCACCACGACCTCGCTAACCCACGGTAGCCAGAGGCATCAGGCCCGCCCGGACTCCTGAAAGCCGCTCCATTGACCAGCTTGCTCGTTGGCCTCTCGCTCACGGGCATCCGCGCCCGCCCGGCCAGCGCCGGAGTGATGACCACCACCGTCAGCGTCCCGACCCGGCGCCCGGTGCACCGTCTCGGAGCCGTCGATGAAGAGCGGCAGCGTCATGCTCCTGGAGATCAGGCGGGCGCATCCTCTGGCGCGGGGCGCCAACAGGGGATCGTCGCCGCCCGGGACTCCAACCATCATCTTCTATCAATGTAGAAGATGGGACCGGCGGCCGACCGCACGGGACTGGCCGACACCCCGGCACCGCGCAAGCCGGCACGGCCGACCGGAAAGCTCCCGCCATCCCTGGAACCGATTCCGGCTTCGTGATCAGAGACTAACGATGCGTGATAGGGTCGTGATCTGGCTGCCACCCGCTTTCTGCCGGGCGCTCGAATGCACTGTCAAGCAGCTTGGCGAGCCATCAGCGCTTCACGTACAGGTCAGTTGGTAGCGGACGATGCGGCTGGATGAGCCCGGCCCGATCGGAGGACGTCGCCGGTGGTAGGGCACAGCACGATGAGACGTGCCGCCGCCTTGCTCATCATCGTCCTTTGCGGCTGCCTGCACCTGGTCCTGAACACGGCTCTCCAAAGCGCAGGACCCGGCGAGTTCACGGCGCCGACTTCGGCGGGCAGCATTCAGCTGAGCGACTCGGGCGCACTTCGCTCCAGTTCGGAGGAGCGGAAGTCCGCACAGGAGTCGCCCAAACATCTGACTGTCCGGGCGAGCAGTCGCGTGGCCAACCCCAAAGAGGTCAAAGCCCCGGACACCCCGACACGCTCGGCATTCACCGCCGGCGTGAGCACGATCGCGTTTCCGCGCCGCGTCGGCGGGCTCGTGCACGCGATCAGCAGACGTACCACCGGGAACATACCCGCCATCCTCCAGGTATTCCGTTGCTGACAGCGCCCTCCGGCGCGTGTTCTTCCTGCCGAAACACCATTTTGAGGGCGTAAGCCGTCGTGCCTGGTCGTTACGACCATGCCACATGAAATGAACGACGCTCTTATCGCACATCGGTATCGGAACGGGTCAACGCGGCCGGACGACCACACCGTCAGATCGTCCTTTGTCCAACTCCTACGATGCCCTCGCATTCGCGGGGACACCCTGGAGGTATTTCGCATGCGCACTTTCATCGACCATGCCCGAACGTTCGGCTCCCGGGCCGCGGAGAACGGCGGAGAACTGCATCGGCTCGCCGACGGCCAGTCGCCCCTGGCGCTGTTCATCACCTGCTCCGACTCGCGCGTGATCCCTTCCCTGTTCACCGGAGCCCGTCCAGGCGAGCTGTTCGAGCTGCGCACGGCGGGCAACATCGTTCCGCCGTACCGGCTGGACCGTCCTACCAGCGAAGCGGCGACCATCGAGTTCGCGATCGAGATCCTCGGCGTCGCCGACATCGTGGTGTGCGGCCACTCCCACTGCGGGGCCGTCGGCGCCCTGGTCCGCGGCGACGACCTCAGCGCTGCCCCCGCCGTCCGCACATGGCTGGCCGAGGCCGCCGGCACCTCGCCGCGTCTGCCCGGTAACGCCCCATCCGAGCGGGCGGCATCCCCTTCCGCCGGCTGCGGCGACCTGGCGGCAGCGGTCCAGAGACATGTGCTCGATCAACTGGAGCGGTTGCGCACCTATCCCGGCGTGGACGAGCGGGCCGCCGACGGCCGGATCGGCCTGCACGCCTGGTACTACGAAGTGCACACCGGATCGGTGCTGGCGCACCGGCCGGACGCCGACACCTTCTCTCCCCTGTAGGTGAGGACCGATGCTCCCAACGACCCTGCGGTCCTCCCGAGTGCTCCGGAACGAGATCACCGCGTCCCTTGTCGTCTTCCTCGTCGCCATGCCGCTGTGCGTGGGAGTCGCGGTCGCCTCCGGCGTCCCGGCCGAGCTGGGCCTGATCACCGGCATAGTCGGCGGCCTGGTGACCGGTCTGCTTCCCGGCAGCAGCCTCCAGGTCAGCGGGCCCGCCGCAGGCCTGACCGTCCTGGTGTACGAGGCCGTCCAGACATACGGCCTGAGCACGCTCGGCGCGATAGTCCTCGCGGCGGGCCTCCTGCAGTTGCTGCTCGGCGCGCTGCGGATGGGGCGGTGGTTCCGCGCGATCTCCGTGGCCGTGGTGGAGGGCATGCTCGCCGGAATCGGCCTGACCATCATCGCCGGGCAGTTGTACGCCATGGCCGATGCCACCGCGCCCGGCTCGGGCATGGCCAAACTCGCCGGGCTGCCGGGCCTGCTCCTCGACAGCACCGGATCAGCCGCGGCGCTGGCCGCGCTCGGCGTCGGCGCGGGCACCGTCGCACTGCTGGCGGGATGGGCGCACTTGCCGGAGCGAGTCCGAAAAGTTCCGGCACCGCTCGCGGCCGTGGCTCTGGCGACGGGTGCGTCCTTCCTGCTGGATCTGCCCGTGGCTCGGCTGGACGTACAGGGCCTTCTCGGAGCCGTCCAGCCACCCGGCATCGGCGACGTGGCCCGACTGGCCGAGATCGGCGTCCTCGGAACCGTGCTGGCATTCGCGCTCATCTCTTCCGCGGAAAGCCTGTTCAGCGCCGCCGCGGTCGATCGCATGCACGACGGCCCCCGTACCGACTACGACAAGGAGCTCATGGCCCAGGGCACCGGCAACACCGTGTGCGGGCTCCTGGGAGCCCTGCCGATGACGGCGGTGATCGTACGCAGCGCCACCAACGTGCAGGCAGGAGCGCAGACCAAGGCTTCGCGCGTCCTGCACGGGCTCTGGATTCTCTTGTTCGCCGCGGCCTTCCCCGCGGCGCTGGGAATCATCCCGCTCGCCGCCCTCGCGGGCGTGCTCGTGCACGCCGGCTGGAAACTCATGCCTGTCAAGCAGTTGCGCCCCTTGTGGCGCCGTCATCGCGGAGAGGCACTGATCCTCGTCCTCACGGCCACGGCAGTGGTCGTCCTCAACCTGTTCGAGGGAGTGCTGCTCGGCCTGGTGCTGGCTGTGATCAAGACAGCCTGGGAGACTTCGCACATCCAGATCGAGGTGGACGAAAGGGAAGAGGTGACCGGCGCGCATGGGCGTCCGGTGCGTGTCGCCCTGGCCGGCCACGCCACGTTCTTGCGTCTACCGCAGATGTTGGACACCTTGGAGAAGCTCCCCCGAGATCGGCCGGTCCAACTGGACCTCACCGGTCTGCGGCACCTGGACCACGCCTGCCACACGGCGCTGATGAACTGGGTGGAGCGCCACAACCGGGCGAGCCTCGACATGGTCTCGGTCGGAGACGCCCGATCCTGAGGTCCGCACGGAACCCGTGACGGGGGCAGATGCGGGCGTCCTGCCCGCATCTGCCCCCGTCACTCCGTCTCACACGGGCATGTGCGGACCAGATGCCCGTCGAGCAGGATCTGCAGGCTGCGCAGGTCAGCCCAGACGGTCAACGTTCGTCCGGCCAGACCCTGGGGAACCGAGAACCGCTGCCGTCCCGGCACCAGAGTCACCTGGCCGCTGGGTGGGACGCGGACCTCGAACCGCACCGCCGACTCCTGTGGCCGGTCGGCCGGTGGCTCGATCACCTCGACCCGCAACGGTGCCGCGGCCTCATCCTGGCTCTCGGGCTCGGGCTCGGGCTCGGGCTCGTCGGGGCGGGGGGGAGCCTGCGGGCGGAACACGCTGGCCGGGGTTGCCATGTTCAGCGCTTGGTGGGGCCGCTGGCGACCGGCCCTACCTCGCGCCGGCGCTCTACTCGCTGACGGTCGTACCGAGCGACCACGTGCCCGACTCGGCCAAGGCGCTTTGTGGCCAATTGACGTGGATGCACGATGGCCCCCGCGAGCCTCCACCGCGCCGGGACCGGGCGGCGGCTCCCTACGGGCGGGCCTGCTTCGGCAGGGTGAGGACCGCGGCGCCGTCGCCGGTGATCGCGATGGTGTGCTCGCTGTGGGCCGTCCGGCAGCCCGGTGCGCTTCGGAGCGTCCACCCGTCGGCGTCGGTGACGAGCTCGGCGGTGTCCGCCATGATCCACGGCTCCAGCGCGAGCAGCAGCCCGGGGCGCAGCCGGTACCCGCGGCCGGGGCGCCCGGTGTTCGAGATGTGCGGGTCCTGGTGCATCGTCGAGCCGATGCCGTGGCCGCCGAACTCGGTGTTGATCGAGTGCCCCGCCTCCCGGAGCACCGAGCCGATGGCGTGCGAGATGTCCCCGGTGCGGGCCCCAGGCCCGGCGGCGGCGATCCCCGCGCTCAGGGCGCGCTCGGTCGCGCCGATCACCCGCGCCTCGGGCCGCAGCATCTCCATCACCCACCGAACGATCAAGAACGATCGCCTCGCCGCCGCAGGGTTCGTCTAGGCCTTCACCGCTTCCACCAACTACGAACCCGCACGGGCCCACTATCAGCGACGCCGAGAGAACGGGGACAAACACCCCGGCGCCCTGCGGCACCTGTTCAACCGGATGCTCAGGTTCTTGGAGTTGGTCTCCCAGTCCGGATCGATGCACCGAACTCCTGGACCCTGCACGGTCACGGTGACCTCGACCCCGGCGAAGGGCTGCTCGCCGGTGTTGACCAGCGTGAGCGCCAGGTGCGCCGGCCGGTGGTCCTTCAGATCTCCGGTGACGGCATCGCGCACGTCCTGGCGCACCTGTTCCAGATACGCCTCGATCTCGGTCGCGTACTCGTCCCGGCTGCGCGGATCGGGGGGCACCATGGCGCGGGCGGCAGCAGCGGCGAAAAAGCCTCGCGGCTGCGGGCCATCGGTTGCGGCTGATGGCGGCTCATACCGGGCCGCCATCAGCCGCTCCCGCTCGCTCTCGACGAAGCCGGCCAGCAGTTCGTCCAGCGCCGGCGCGGCCTCGATGCGGGGCGGGTCGGCGACCAGCACGGTGTGCAGCCGGGTCCCGGCGGCGCGCAGGCGGCGCTGGAGCATCTCCCGCTCGTGCTGGTCGGCGCGTTCGGTGTCGCCCGGCCGGCGGATCAGGATGGTGCCGTGGTGGTAGCCGTGCCGCTTGTCCTTCGGACCGTCCGCGGTCTGCGTCTTCTTGGTGATGAACAGGTCCTTGAGCAGGAAGCGGATCGGGTCGCCCGGCTTGGGCGGGCCGATCTCCACCACCAGCACCTCCCGGCCCTCAACGGTGACGTACTCCGGCGTCCAGGTGATCTCGCTGCCGAGGTAGGGCTGCAGGGTCTGCACCAGCCGCTGGGGGTCGACTCCGGCCACTCCCTGCAACTGGCCGGGGCTGACACCGACCAGCAGGTAGGCGTTGCCTTCGCACCACTGCGCGGCCACCTCCGGATCCCGGTTGGCGAAACCCAGGATCTGCCGGACCAGATGCAGCAGCCCGGGCTGCGAGGTCAGGTCCAGCGTGCTCTTCCACTCCACCCACAGCGACTCGTCCTTGTCGTCGGCGGCGCGCACGGCCTCGACCAGACGCCGCAGCTCACTCGGGCGGCGGAACGGACGGGACAGGTCCTCGATCGGAAACGGCACAGCCCGCAACGCTACGCCGCCCACCCGGAGGCGACCAGCGTTTTTGCGTCGAACCGCCCTCTATGGCCAACTGCGGCAGCTGACCGTCCGGTGCGGTCGCCCGGGGCCGGGCGCGTTCAAGGCTGCCGGGCAGGTCCCGGTGCCGGCGGCGGACAGCAGGTGCGCAGATAGGCCTGCAGCTGCTGGATCGACGCTCGTACTTTGTGAATCCGAGCTTGGCGTACAGCTTGAGGGCAGGCGTGTTTGTGTCCTTGATGTCCCGTAGGACGTACTCCTCGTAGCCGGGCAGAGCCCGCAGGTGCTGCAATGGTGCCTGGCCGACCTCGGTCTCACCTTGTCGAGGAGGTCCACACCGACGACATCTACGCGCGTCTTGCCGAGCTCGACCACCCGGCCAGCTGACCGCCGGTTCAGCTCGTCATCGCCGCACCGACATCGAACTCCGTGCCGAACGGGTCCGTGATGTGAGCGCCCCGCCCGTAGATCATGTCGTAGGGCTCGGCCGAGGTCCCACCCGCGTCGACCGCTCGCCGCGCCGCCGCATCGGCGTCGTCCACCTGGAACAAGGTCCCCCAACGGGACTTCGTGGCCTTTGGGTCACCGGCGATGCCGCCGATCTCGTGGCCATCCGGCCTGCGCAGGAACGTGAAGTCGAGCTCGGGCATGTCCGGGTTGGCATCCAACGTGTAGCCGAAGACCGCGACGTAGAAGTCGCGCGCGGGCCCGGATTCCGCGGTGACCAGGTCGTTGCGGAGCAGGGCGTTCGGCTCGTTGACGATCTCGCAGCCGATGTGGGCACCGGCCTGCCACAGTCCACACTGCGCACCGGTGGTGTCCTTGATGATCGCCGTCCGGCCCTGGTCCAGCACGTCCATCGGGCCGGTGATGATCGAGCCGCCCGCGTCCCGCGCTCGGGCGGCCGCGGCGTCACAGTCATCCGTCGCGAAGTAGACGTTCCACCAGAAGTCCGTGGCGTCGGGATCGGGGTTCGGCCTGATGGCCGCGACGGGTCTGCCCCGTAGCAAGCACTGGGTGTAGTGGCCGAACTCCGCCGGTCCCACATCGAACTCCCAACCGAACAACGCGCCGTAGAAGGTCATCGCGCGGTCGAGATCCGGGATGCCCAGGTCGATCCAGGTCGGTGTGCCAGCCGGCTGCGTGGTGGTCAGCTCGCTCATCGTCTCTCCTTGTCGTGTCCCCATCTTGTCCCGCATGACCCCGGAACCTAAAGCACCGGTGTAAACCCAGCTCACACCGACGTGGGCTGCCCCCTCCCTCACTTGCACTTCGGGCCGCGCATAGGCCGTGACGTCGTGGCCGCGCTCCAGGAGTTCGACGACGGTCAGGGAGCCGATCGCTCCCGTCGCGCCGAAGACGGTGACGGTCATGCTCAGAACGACCAGGGACCGAACCGGGCCACGGCCACGAAGGCCGCGACGACGAACAGCACGCCGGGGAACGCGATGGCGCCGGGCTCGTGGCGGCGGCGGTGGGCGTTCATCGCCAGGAGCATGGTGATTGCCAGGCCGGTTGCTGCGAGCGGCGTGAGGATCGGGGCGATGTCCAGAGCGGCCGGAAGGATCAGGCCGATCGCGCCGAGGAACTCCGCGGTGCCGATGAAGCGCACGGTGCCGGTCGAGTAGTCCTCCACCCACGGCAGCTTCTCGAGAAGCTTCTCCTTCGACTGGGTCGTCTTCATGACGCCGGCCATCAGGAACATCGCGGCCAGGATCCCCTGGAGCACCCACAGGAACACGTTCATCAGTCAAGGTCCTTCTCGTTCGAGACTTAGTGGCGCGGACGCTCCGGGTCGGTGTTGCGAACGGATTAGTTGAGCACGGTGCGCGGCCAGCGCCTCGGCGAGTGGGGCGTTCTCCGTTCCGTCGTCGAGACCGCCCCCGACCAGGATCACCGGGGCCCGTCGCCGTGCCGTGTGTAGCCGATGGTGGTGCCGTCGACGGAGGTCACAGTGTTCATGCTCCTAATTTAGGAGCATTCACACCTGGTGCGCAAGTACACTCGGGTGCATGAGCAAGAAGCGGCTGTTCGACGACCCCTGCGGCATCGCGCGAGCGCTGAACGCGGTCGGCGAGCGGTGGGCGTTGCTCGTCGTGCGGGAGCTGGTCTTCGGCCCGAAGCGCTACTCCGACCTGCACCGCGGGCTGCCGCAGATGAGCCAGAACGTCCTCGCGCAGCGGTTGCGCGAGCTCGAAGCCGACGGCCTGGTGCGGCGAAGGCGCCTGGGACCGCCTGCGCCCGCCGCCGTGTATGAACTCACCGAGCGCGGGCAGGAACTGGAGCCCGTGCTCCGCGCGCTCGCCCACTGGGGCAGCCGCGCACCGCTGCCCGAGGACGGCGCGGCGGAACTGAGCGTCGACGCGCTACTGTTCGCCCTGCGCGCCACCTTCGATCCGGCACTGGCGGGTGAGCTGTCGCTGCGCTGCCAGCTGGACGTCGCGGGCGATCGGTTCCGCATCACCGTTGCGGGCGGGCGCCTCGAGCTGGACCGCGGTGAGCACGCCGAACCCGAGGCGTGGCTGAACGTGCCGGAGGCGGCGACATTGCGCGATCTGGTGTTCGCCGGTGCGGCGCTGCACGACGCCGTCGAGCGGGCAGACACCGAGGTGACGGGCGATACCGCGCGGCTCGCCGCACTGCTGCGCTGCTTTCCCGCAGCCGTGCGGTATCCGGCACCACAGGACCCCGGGCCGCCGGATCCCGTGTCGCCGGGCCTCGGGTCACCGAACGCCGAACTCCCGGATCCCGCCGTCAGCGCAGGAAGTCGGCGGGGGTGAGCGGCAGTCCGCGGACCCTGGACACCGGTGGCGAGGTTACGCCGGCCGACAGTTCAGACTCCGCGGGCTCGTGGAACTCATCGCCGAGACGAAGACGCACCACTTGGATAGCGACCAGCAGCTCAACGCCTGGCGCTGGTCCACGACCGAGCATGATCGACTTGTTGCAGTAGCCCATCCCCTAACGGACACGCACATCGGAACGGAATGTCACGCCAGCGTCAGCCGGAACGACCGCCTAACGAGACTTTTCGTTCCGATGCTGGTCGACCCTCCTCCCATGAACCCCAGGCTAGTCGAACATGTTTTCGGTTCCGGCTGCAGGGTGGGAACCGGGCGGGTTTTAGCTCAGGGCGCCAGGATGCGCCGGGCGACCGCGGCGTAGCGGGCGGCCGTGGTGTGGGAGACGTTGAAGACCATTGCCAGGTGCAGCGGGTCCGGCGCCGCGGTCAGCGCCTCGTGCAGCAGCCGGTCGCGGCGGATGCGTTCCAGATCCACCCCGCGCCGGGACACGTGCGCCCTCAGGAAGGCCGACGAGACCGGCCCCTGGCCGAGCGCGGATTTGGCTGACAGCACCAGGTGCGGGTTCGGGGTGAAGGGCCAGGTCACATGGCGGTGGTCAAGCCAGGTCACCAGCGTGCGGTAGGGCAACTCGCCCAGGCGCTGCCGGTGCCCGGCCAGAGTGATGCGCCGGTTGGGCAGGTCGACGTCCGGCAGGGCAAGGAGCCGGATCGCCTTCGGCCGTGCGGCGTGGACGGCGGCCAGGGCGACCACCATCCGTTGCAACGGGGTGGTGGTGAGCTGCTCAACGGCCCGGATCTCCTCCTCCGTCATCGGAAGGAAGCTGGGATCGACGGTGGGCAGGGTCAGCCGGGTCGTGGGATCGGTGAAGATCAGGCCGCGTCGCTTAGCGAAGCGGAACAGCGATCGCAGGGCGTTGATCGCAAGGCAGCGCTGGGCGACGGTCAGCGGATCGAGTCCGGCGGTGATGTCGGTCGCGGTGATCTCCCGCAGATGGCGGCGGCGCACCGCCCAATCCATCAGCAACGGCCGGACCGCGCCGAAGTAGGCGTAGATGCTGGAGTGGGCCCGCGGCCGGGACCGATCCTCCCCGTCCAGCAAGACCAGCAGCCACGCGCGCACGTCGTCGGCGAACCCGGCGGGCAGTTGCCCGGTGCGCCGGTCGATCCAGGCGCGGATCGGCGCGACGGTGTCGTCAACGACGATCAACCCGATATCGCTGAGTACCTCGCATATCCGGGGAGTAGACCCGGGCCCCCGCAGGGCGTGGATATCGCTGAGCGTGATCTGCCGGTCCGAGACGGGTCGGGCGAGCACCGCGGTCAGACCGTCGAGGGTCTTGAGCAAGGTCGTAGGCGACCAGCCGTGCAACTCGGTCAGTTCCTGCGCTCGGGCGGCGGCGGCCGCCAGGACGGGATCGTCGGCGGTGAGCGCGGGATGCCGCCAGCGCCCCATGGGCGCCAGTCCGCGGGCCTGCCGGGCGCGGCCACAAGCGTCACGGCAGCGCCGGTCGCAGAAGAGCCGATCGCGGCGTGAACCTCCCGGCAGCGGACTGCCGCAGTGCCGGCAGTTCACCGGGGCGGCAGTGAGCGACCGCTCCGGGGTCGAGGAGTCACCGAGGGCGGCTGCCCGGCGGCTTTGCGTTGCTGGTCATCGGCTTCTGGAGCGGGGACGCTATCGGGTTCAGGCAGCAGCAGCTCCTGCACGCCGCAGCCGAGCACGGCGCAGATGACGTCCAGCTCGTCCAGGCGGACGCTGTTGGGCTGGCCCGACCACAGTCCCGACATCTTCCCCGCGCTGATGACCATGCCGCGCTCGGCAAGCATCCGTTGCAGCTCGCTGGCCTTCCATATGCCGCGGTTGGCCGCGGCCAACCGCAGGTTCCACTTCATATCAGGCCAGTCCCTTCCATCGGTCGGTCGCGCGCTGCTGCCCCTGCACCCAGGCGTCCTCGACATGAGTGTGGTTGACGTGGACGTATCGGACCGTGGTGCCGGTCCAGGCGTGGCCGAGGAGTTCTTGGATGGCCAGCAGGCTCATCCCTCCCCTGTACAGCTGGGACGCGCAGTAGTGCCGCAGCACGTGCGGAGTGAGCCGGCCCGTCCACTCCGGGAGGTGCTTTGTGGTCGCTTTGGCCAGCGACCTGCGGAAAACGTCCGCCGTTACCCGGCAGCTCGAACCGTCCTGGTTCTTGCGCTCGGAGGGGAACAGCGGGGCGCCGGGCCGGGCGTGGTCCAGGTCGAAGTAGCCCCATACGTCCTCGATGAACCAGCGAAGGCTGCGGTCGGCGCCGTTGATGAGCGGCACGAGCCGCTGCTTGGGGCCGCGCCGCCGGGCGCCCTTGCCGTGCCGGACGTTCAGCTTCCCGAATCGGCCCAGGTCCCAGCGGACATCGTGCAGATCCAGCATCCGCGCCTCGTTGATGCGCAATCCCACATCGGCCGCCAGGCGCGCAGCCGCGTAGTTGCGTGCCGTGGGCGCGAACTTGCGGCAGACCGCCAGGTCCTGCCGCCACCCGGCGATCAGCGCCTCGATCTCGGCCTCCGAGGGAGGCACCCGCAACTGCAGCTCGATCGACAACTGCGGTCGGTTGATCTCATCCAGCGGGCACTCGACCCGTCGCCCGACGATGTTGTACAGCTCCACGGCATGCCGCAGCTCCAGAAACTGGAAGTACACCGTCAGTGCGCTGGCACGCCCCTTGCGCGTTGCGGGGCTGGCGTCCCGCAGCACCTTGCCGAAGTAGACATCGGCATCAGCCGGCTCCATCTCCCACAGCGGGCGATCGAACCAGCGCCGCATCATCTCCAGCTGAAGCACGTCCGAGCGGATCGTGCCGTCAGCAAGTCCGGCCGAAGACCGCGCCAGCACGAACCCGGCCAGCACATCGGTCTCGAAGTCGAGGAGCTCTTCCTGGCTCGCCGGAACCCGCTGGTCACGTAGATCACGGACAAGCGCCAGAGTCACCCGAACCTCCTTGACTTCACCTACACCATGGGATCGTCAGGGAGCATGGAGATGTTTCACTCAGGCTGAAGTTTGCTCAGACAGCCCACGGGTCGCTGGGCAGGCGCTTCACCCCAGGTCCAGCGGCGATGGGAACCTGAGCCTCGATTCGAACCCACCGGTTGTTGCTCAGTCCCTCCCCTAGGTTCAGCGACATCAAAGACTGATTTCCTGTGGCATTCACAGCGCAACGGCACAAAGCCGTGGCGTACGCGGAGCAGACCCACACGGTCGCCGGCGGACTGAAGCGGTCCACAACCGGTTCTCGGTTCCTACGCGCGGCCGCTGCATACCTGTACTCCCGGAAGACGGGGCACCCACCTTCCTCTCGTTGCAGGAGGACGAGGACCTCCCCCGACCGCTGTCTGAATGACCATGTAAGTTCCCTCCAGTTGTGACCAGATGGGCTGGTGGACAACGGAAGGTGATCAATCATGGGCGCCAAAACAGCCGTCCTCATCTACACCGACGGCCACCCCGCCGACCTACTGCGCAGCACGCCCGAGCCCGACCCGGCGGCCACCGCGGCGCTGATCAGTCAGACCAACCCCGCCTGGGACGGATCCACCACCTCCCCGGGGAACCTGGACGACTACATCTATCCCGATCAAGGGGTCGCCTACGCAGGCAGCTTCCCCGGCATCGACGTGCTCTGCGACCAGCAGGTGATGGTGGACCGCCCGTCCCAACTCCCCTCCCATCTCCTACGCGCCGGCACCCACAGCGGCCAGGTGATCCTGCACGCCATGCACAGCGGCACCGACTGGTTCGCCTACGCGATCTGGGAAAACGGCACCCTGCTGCGATCACTCAGCCTGTCACCCGCCACCGGAGTCACCGAGAACATCGGGACGCCCTTGGAATTCGAACACCCCTACTGGGCAGGCGAACACCCCGTCCGCCGCACCACCGGCCGACCTGACAAGACGCCCTATGCGCTGCCCTTCCACCCTGTAGAGCTGGGCGGCGAGGCAGCACTGCGCGCCCTGCTGGGCTTCATCATCGAAGGCCGCCGTCGAGACACCGACATCGACGCTCAAGCCATCCGCCTGCTGGGATTCCCGACCCCTGTCACCAACCCGATCACTCAAGCCGACATCCAGGAGTTCATGCGCACCCACACCCGCACGCGCTACACCTACGGCCCCGACGGCAACCTCGTCCCGATCGAGGAATGAGTCTCGCGACTCGGTGAACACCAAGCCGCCGACCTGCACGCCAAGCCGATCCACTGGCGCACCGACGCCTAACAAACACTGAGCGTGCTCGTCGTGATGGTGCTGAGGGGGCGCTTTCCAACGTCCAGCCCGCCGCGCGGACCGACTCGCCCAGAACGGTATGCAGGCGGCCAGCGTTGATCGCCGCGCCGGGTGCTGCGGCTGGGAGGTGACCGGTGGCCAGGGCGGACGGTCTCAGCGCGGCCTGCCCATCCAGTATGCGAATGCGTCCCCATGTGGGGCGCATCAAGGGCGAGTTGGTGATGGCGGAGGGTGCTGGCCTCGGCCAGCCGTCGTCCTGCCAGACGCTGGCAGGAATGTGGCCGATCATGCTCGCCTTGCGAGTCGGTACAACTGTGGTTCATGACCACCGCAACAGAGATCAGGCGGTTGCTGGCCCCTCTCGCCTCACCTTCTGCCTTCCATCCGCGCGTCTCGGTCGGCCACGACCCCCATGCCTCCCCTGCCCATCTGCTGCACGCTGCGGTGTCGGCTCCGGACATGCCGCGCGGCGACTACCCGGCGCGATCTTGGCCGCCCACGGTTGAGGAGTTGGACGAGAGTCTGCAGTTGCTCACGTTCTCCGACGACCAGATCATGGCGCTGCTGGTAACTGCCTGCACCGAAGATCTGGCCTATAGGGGCCAGGCCGGGCCGTGGACGCCCGACATCGTTCGCCCGATCCTGCAGCAGGTCGCGTACCTGCTCGGGCCGCAGACCCGCTGGTGGTCCAACTGCGTCTTTCCCGCCTGGTGCTTCGACACCGGCAACTTCCATGACGGCGTTAGTTGGTCGCCCGTGACCGACCACACCTTCGATCGCGCACTGATCGGAATCGGCGACCAGGCCACCGTCACTTTCCTGGCCTTCGCCGATGACTGACCCCGCGGAGGGCGAAGCATCCCGCCCTGGTGGCGGCCGCTCAGCTAATCGAAGTGAGGGCAGGGCCGGATCTCGGGCGTCCAGGGGCTCATGCTGCCTTGCCGGTAATTGGCGTAGAAGCCTATGGCCTGCGAGTACTGCCCGGAGGTGAACCACGTCGCGTCGGGGTGGCGGGATTCGAGCTGGTTCAGCGCGAGGCGACCGAACCCGCAGAACTGCCAGTCCGGCGCAAACGAGATCTTGTAGAGGACGCCGAACCCGCACTCTTCGCAGATCCCGTAGGTCACCCTGCCCATCGAGGTGCCGCCGACGGCGGCGATGGTGAAGGTGAAGGTCGATGTCGGCCAGGCGGCGATGCGGACGAGGCGGCTGGGTGTCGCCTCGGCGTCGGCCATCTCCCGCCAGCGCGCACGGTCGGCCAGCGCGTACAGCTCCCATGCCAGGCCGGTGTCGACGCCGATGATCGCCCCCGGGCAGGTCGAGGTCGTCGCGGCTCAGCAGATCGGCCAGGTGCTCCCGCCACGCGGCGGCGAACGCGGCAGGCCGGCGCCACTCGGTGTCCTGCTCGGCCAGCACCATCCGGTAGGCCTCGCGGACAACGGCCTGTGCCTTGCCCCGGCGGACACGCCGCTCAACGCGCTCCACCGCCGACATTCCCCAGCCGTCCAGCGCGGTCCTGAACCCGGCGGCCGCGCGGCCCCACCCGATGCGGCCGGGAACCGCAGGAGGCAGCCGGTCGGGCAGTGGTTCGAACAACTACCCGAACGTGGACAACTCGGCCATGCCGAAACACTAACCCCCGCAAGGGCGACGCGGCCCCCGCACAGGAGCGAGAGCGCTCGCGGGTGCCCTGAGCCTGCTGACCGGTGAGGACGCCGCCGGTGGGAACGGCCAGTGGCGACTTATCCGCGGTGTGGGTCGGCGTCGTGCTCCCGAGCTGTCGGCGGGCGGAGTTGGCAGCTGAGGACGGGTTCGGTGGTCAGGTCGTCTTGGGCGATGCTGGCGCCGAGGGTTTCGATTAGCCGGTAGAAGAGGCGGCGTAGGCTCAGGGGAGGTGTTGTGGTCGGGGTCGGCGCCGAGGTCGCGTAGCCGGGAGTCGAATCGGTGGGGGTCGCTGCCGAAGCGGTCGTCGGGGCGCAGGCTCAGCAGGGTGTTGATGCCGGTGACCAGGTGGCCGTCTTCGGCGTAGCGGAATTCGACCATGGGTTTCTCGTTGGCCTGCAGAGTCGCGGCGGCCGTTTGTGTCGAGACCCTGGGCAGCAGGCCGTCGTCTTCGACGCACAGGCAGCTGGCGTATTCCAGGCTCAGGACCCGTACCGTCCAGCGGAGACGACGTAGGCGTCTTCGTCATCGCGGGCATCGCCGTAGTCGTCGTAGAAGTCGTCCTGGTCGCGGACGGCGAGGGTGACCGGGTCGGCGCCGCCCATCCGTTCCAGCAGCTGCCGCGGGGTGAGGTCGCGAGCAAAGGTCAGGCTCAGCAACGGCAGGTCCCGGCCGTCCATCCACGCCAACCCGGTCATCACCATCTCCGTCGTTGAAGTGCTCTGCTTGCGGGGCGAGCCGGTTCGGTCCGGTCGGCTCCATTGTGGCCAAGCGTCGCACCGCGGGAACGCTCGCCCCGCGAGGGTTAGACGGTGACGCGGAAGGCGTCGCCTCGGGTCTTGACCGAGCGTGCGTTCATGATGCGATTCTGCCGTTAGAAGATCGACAGCCGGTTGCCCTGGCGACGGTTCTCGCTCAGCGGCACCCAGGCGTAGCGGTTGCCGGGCTTGCGGCCGCCCTCGTTCGTGAAGGCGAAGGCGTACTCGTCGCAGCTGGACGCATGCCGGGGGTCGCCCCGGTGCACCGGCCAGCCCGCAGGCTCCTTCCAGCCCGCGGGGAGCCTGGCCGGCCCGCAGATCTGCGCGCGGTGCAGGTCGGTCAGGTGGCTGGTGCGATGGAGCACCCGGGGCGCCATCTTCGAGCTACCCAGTGACCGCGCCATTACTGAATCTCATCGGCAACACCTTCCCCGCCTCACCCCCAAACCAGCAAACAAAAGTTGCTGCTTTTCACAGTCGCTATCAGGCACCCTGAGCACGCTGGACAAAGATGTGTCGGCTGGCCGGTCGGCCAAAGGACACGGCGTTGCGATGGCCCGCGTCACCGAAGCGGCCCCGCGGCGGCCAGGTGCTGGTCAAAGCGACACCGTCCTCGCGGCCCCGAACCGTTCGCCTGGAGATGCGGCCGCAGTTGCGACCACTCTCCCTGCACTCGGCGCCGAGGGCGTCGTCGAAACAAGACCGCAGCTCAGGAGAGTCCTGCCCCGTCCTGAAGAGATCAGCGCTTAACGCTCGCGGCCCTGCGGGCGGGTACCGCCTTGGCTACGTCGCAGCCGCCAGGCCGTGACGACCGCGACCACGACGATGGCCGCGGCGATCAGGAGAAGGTCGGGCAGTCGGGTGTCCACAGCGGATGCGGCGGTCTGCAGGGCCGTCTCCCACCGGAGCGGTGCCGCGAGGGAGGTCAGGCCCTGGGTGCCGCCGAAGGTCAGAAACAGGACGCCCAGGAGGAGGAAAACCAGGCCGGAGGCCAGCGCCGTGGTGTGCAGGCGAAGCCGGCCCAGGCGGACACCGCGACCGCGCAGCCAACGGCGGCGGCCGAGGTCGTACCGGTCCCAGAGCGCGGCCAGCAGGAACAACGGCGCGGTCATCCCGGCGGCGTAGACTGCCAGCAGCGCGCCGCCGCGCAGGGCGGTGCCGGAGGTGGCGGCGATGGTCAGCACCGCGCCGAGGATCGGCCCCGCACAGAAGCCGGTGAGGCCGGACACCGCCCCCAGCACCAGGACGGCCGCAGGGGAGTCTCCGCCGAGCTGGGCGGTCAGCCGGCTCAGGCCGGGGAGGATGAAGCCGCCACCGAGGATCTGTACGGCGCCGAGGCCGATCAGAAGGGCGCCGGCGATGGTGGTGAGTGCCATCTGATGGCCGTACACCAGGCGGCTGGTCCATCCCGTGCCGAGACCCAGCGGGACCAGGACGGCAGCCAGCCCCGCGTAGAAGACGAGGGTGCGCCCAATGAGGGCTGTGCGGGACGGGAAGGCGTAGGCGAAGAACGCCGGCAGGAGCAGGGCGCTGCACGGGCTGATCAGCGCGAACAGGCCGCCCAGGAACGCGCCGGCATACCCGATCTCGATCATGACGCGGCGCGGGCCTTGTCGATGGCCTTCTCGAACGCCGGCAGCGGCTGGGCACCGAAAAAGGGTTGGCCGTTGATGAGGAACGCCGGGGTGCCGGGCACGCCGAGCGCCTGCCCGAACCCGAAGTCGTCCTGGACCGCCTTCCGTATGGCCTTGTCGCGCCGGTCGGCGTCGAACCGCGCGACGTCCAGACCGAGCTTGCGGGCGATGCCGCGCAGGTAGTCGTCGGTGATCCGGCCGCTGCGCAGGGGCGGCTGATGGGCGTACATCTCGTCGTGGAAGTCCCAGAATCTACCCTGCCGTGAGGCGGCGCGTGCGGCGACGGCGGCACGCATCGACTCCTTGCCGAAGGCCGGGAAGTCCCGCCAGTAGATCCGGACCACGCCGGTGTCGACGTACTTGCGGACCAGCGCGGGCTTGATGTCGCGGGCGAAGTGCCCGCAGTTGGGGCACTGGAAGTCGCCGAACTCCACGACCGTAACCGGTGCCGCTTCCATGCCGAGCCGCAACGCCGCATCGCTGGGCGGCGGCTTCGGTCCCGCCACCGTCGGTGTGACCGCCGGCGAGGTGGTCGGGCCGGAGGTCGAGGGTGCCTCGATCGTCTCGATCCCGCCCGCGTCGTCGGCCGTTGGAGGACGGTCGTCGCGTCCTGTCAGGGTCGCCACCGTCAGCCCGACAAGCACCAGAACGGCGACGACCGCACCGGCCAGTATTCGCGCTCTGCCCGACATGCATCCCCTAGCTCTCATCGATTCCTGCACCGCCGATGGCGTGGTTCGAAGGTATATCCGCCACCGAACGAGCGCGGCAGCGGCGACCGTCTGGGGCGCATCCCGCGTACGGCGGCCATCGCCCGCGCGAACGAAGCGCGCCGCGCGGCGTGCTCGATCAGTGTCTTGGTCGGGACGCATCCAGCGAACGTACGATCCCCGACGATCGGACCGTCGGCGACCAGCAGCGTTGGGGGATTCGAGACCGGCGCCGGTGCGCGCTGCGGCGAGGCTGGTCGCGCCGCCCCGATGACGATGATGTCGCGCCGCGGATGCGCGGTCATCAAGCAGCAGCGCCCGACACGTACGTCACACCAGAACGCCACATGACTGTTGATTTTGCGGGCTAGTGGGAACAGAGGTTCGACGCGGACGACGCACCGCCGGGTGCTTCTCGTGCTGTCAGCCGCCTTGGCGGATGCCGGCGCGGCGAGACTCATGCTGTGCGCACGGGTGCCGGCATCAACCCCGGCAGCCGCGGTCAACCGGTTCAGCCGCGACGTGGGCGATGGCTCTGGTGCGGCATCTCTCGATGAGCCGACGGCGCCCTTCGACGGTCAGCGGCGCATTCTTGTGCGTCACTGGGCCGCGCCGGGCGCGGATGCTCGGCGTGTGCTGTCGCGGTTGTCGATGGCCTGGTGAACCTCGTTGATGGCCGTGCGAATGGTGGCGCCGTAGGCATCGTCGTGCAGCGCGGAGGTGTGCTGCTGGGCGCTATTGATGTGCTCGGCGGCTGCTCCGAAGGAGCCCAGGCGGCGGAGGTTGTCGGCGAGGTTGAGGTAGAGGCTCGGGTAAAAGCCGGCGACGTGGAGGGTTGCGTGGTGTTGCTGGGCGCGTTCCTCAGTGAGGGCGTCGGCGGCATCGAGGGCGCGGACGTCCCAGATGAGTGCCTCTGCGGCGTCTTCGTAGAGGTCGGCCAGGTAGTGAGCGAGCGTGCAGCGGTGGAACGGGTCGCCTGCGACGCCGATCTGTTGCCAGATGGCGAGCAGGTCGCGCCGGGCCGATTCGATGTCGCCCTCGCGTCCGAGGACCACGGCGTTGCCGATGGCTTCCATCGTCGGGTCGGGCGCGGCGGCAGTTGCGGTCATGAGAGCGGTTCAGTCCTTGTCATCTTCGGTGGCGGTCGCGGCTTTTGGGCCGTTGTTCAGGTGTTGGGGCCGCCGGTCACGGCGCAGGGTCTCGGCACGGCATGACGAGCGTTGTGAGGTCGCCGTCGTTGGCTGATCGGATCGTGGCCGGCTGGTCAGGCCCGCGGAGGTCGACCATCAAGTCGCTGCCGAGGGCGTGGCTCAACGCGGGGTACAACGTGGTCAGCTCGAACCAGAGCGTCAGATCTGGACCAGTCGCCGTGCCGTCGAGGTCCACGGTGCCGCCGGGCAGCAGGACGGTTGGTCGGCCGCCTGCGACTCGCAGACCTACCTTCTCTGGTGCCTGTTGCTCTAGCGCCTTGAGGATCTGCTGCTTGTCGACCGTGACGCGATGCGTCGCCGCGGGGAGTGACCCGATCAGAAGCCGGTGGTCAGGGAAGCCCTCAGTCAGCAGGCGGCAGTGCATCACGGCGCCGTCGACCATGCGGAAGCCCAGAGTCCGTTCGCCCGCTTCCAGCGTCACCATGGGGGTTCGTCGGAGCCGCGAGGTTGTGGCCTGGAGATCGTCTCCGGCGAGCGTCCCTGCCCAAGAAGCGGCAGACAGTCGTCTCGGCACCAGCGTCCGCGTGGCAAGGCGGTAGCGATCGGTCGTGGTCAGCGAAATGGCGTCGGGGTCTGCTTCCAGCCGCACACCACCCAGGACCGGGACCTCGGCGTCGCGAACGGTGGTGGCCAGGACCTGATCGACCGCCGTAGCGAGGACCGGACCCGGCAGCACGCAAAGGTTGAGGCAAGCGCCCTCGCCAAGGGACGCCTTGAGCGCCGCGGCTGTTCGTTGAACCCCGATGGCCTCCGCGGCGACCTTGGCTACCTGATCGTCGATCAGCCGCGCCGCGTCCTGGGCACTGACGGTGAAGAACCTGGCGATGTCGGGCAGCGGCATCCCGATCTCACGCAGCCGGCGCAGCTGCGAAGCCCGCACGAGTTGCGACTCGCTGTAGAACCGGTACCCCGTCAGCGGGTCGACCTGCTCGGGACGGAGTACGTCGGCATCGTCGTAGAACCGCAACGCGCTCGCTGTCAGTCCGGCGAGTTTGGCGAACGCGCCGATCGACATCAACTCCGGGTCAGTCACCCGAACATCGTCGGGCCTCAAGCAACTCGAAGGTCAACCGAGCCGCCAGCCGTTAACAACGTCTCGCCCCCGCAACAGCCAGCCGGCGTGACCTGAGCGCCGTGCTCCTGATCGCTTCGGTCACGTTCCTGGTCTGCGAACGACTCGCCCTGAAGGTCGTCCCGTACCCGATCGCCGAGGTGATGGCCTCCAACATCGGCGGCGCCGCCACGCTGGTCGGCGACCCGCCCAACATCATCACCGCCAGCCGCGCTGACCTGTCGTTCAACGACTTCTTGGTCAACCTGCCCCCGTTGATTGTCGATCTGATAGTGGCCTTCTGCCTGCTGTGCCGCTGGCTGTTCCGCAGCGCGTTCGTCTACGACGAGACCGCGCCGCCGCCGTCATGGCCCTGCAGGAAAAGGAGGCCATCACCGACCGGCGGCTCCTCTGGCAGAGCCTCACCGTGCTCGGGCTGGTGATCGTCGCGTTAGTGCTGCACCCGGTACTTCACCACGAGCCGTCCGTGGTGGCGCTACTGGGCGCCGGACTGCTGGTGGCCGCCACCAAGGTCACCACCGAGCAGGCGCTGGAAGAAGTCGAGTGGGACGCTCGTCTTCTTCGCCGGCCTGTTCGTCATGGTCGGCGGCCTGGTCGAGAGCGGCGTCATCGGCGACATCTCCCGCGCCGCCGCGGACATCACCGACGGCCGCCTAGGGTTCGCGACCATGCTCCTGCTGGGGCCTCGGCCGTCCTATCGGCCATCGTGGACCACATCCCCTACGTCGCCACCATGAGGCCGATCGTCTCCGACCTCGTCCAACAGCAACCCGCAGGGACGGCACCGTCCTGTCGTGAGCGCTCGCCCTCGGCGCCGGCCTCGACGGCAACGCCACCGCCATCGGCGCCAGCGCCAACGCCGTCGTCCTCTGCATCGCCGCCCGCAACAGCACACCGATCAATTTCTGGCAATTCACTAAATACGGCCTGATCGTCACCGTGGCGCTGTCGGTGCCGTACCTCTGGCTCCGCTACCTGTGAAGATCGGCGACCCACCACCTGACGGGCCGCCTCCGCGGGAGGAAATCCTGGGCTGCGCGGGTGAGCGCGGTCCCCAGCCGCATTCGCGGCCGGGCTGTCAGGCGTCGGCGGGCTGTTCATGGGCCTGCAGCGGAACCATCGACTTCTCGCCCAATCCGGAACCGTTCGCGATTGGTGCCGATCTCCAAGAATTCTTTGAACAAGCCAGCGCCCGGCAGTCGTTCAACCAGCACGTCCAATGGTTCTTCCGCCTTGTGGGGCAGGTGGCGCTTTGATGCTGCGACGGGCTGGGTGATGGTCCGGCGGACTGTCCGCACGTCGTCGCCGCCCAGTTCGATGGCCAGCGTGGCTTCGGCGACGTGGATGGTGACGACCTGACCGGTGTGCAGGCGTCCCAGGGCGACCTTCTAGCTGACAGCCTGCCGCCTCCGCGACGAAGTACTCAAGATCGTCGGTAAGTCTTCACCTCCTGCTCGATCATGCCTACGCTTTCGGGCCGTCCGTATCCGGTATTCGTGCGACGGGCGGTTGGGAACGTGGCAGTATCCGGGTGACCATGGCGAGGAGGGTGCGGAGCATGGCCTTGTCGGAGCCAAACGAGATCGACTGGGCACGGCTGCGGTTCGCCTCCGGGGGGCCGGGGCCCCTGTTCGACCTGGTGCGGGAACTGGCCGAGCAGACGGACATGGATGAAGATCCACGGAATGGGGGCGGCGGGCTCTTCCTGCCCGGTTCGCTGTACGCGGAGTCGATACCGGTGCTACCCGCCTTGGCCGAGCTGGCCGCGTCGGGCGAGGTGGGGGTCCGCGCCGACGCGCTGAACCTGTTAGCGCGAATGAGCCGCGAGGCGAACGACCATCATGATCCGGAGTGGGAATCGGCGCTGCGGGGTGTCCTGCCGGGGCTCCTGGCGCTGCTCGACGACCCGGACGCCGGGGTGCGGCTGGCGGCGACGCGCGTGCTCGCGGCCGCGGTCGGTGACCCGGAACCGGCGGTGCGCGCCCTGTGCGGAGCGTGGGCCGAGGACGACGACGAGGCGGTGCGGCTCTGCGCCGTGCTGGCCGTGACGAACCTCGCCCGGCAATGCTCGGCCGCCATCCTGCCCGAGGCGCTGATCTGGCTCCGCGACAGGGCCGCCAAGGGGAGTCCGCACGTCCGGATGGCGGCGTCGGTTTCCCTGGCTCGCCTCGTGGGGGCGGAGCGCGCCGACCCCGACGCGGTGACTGAAGCGATGGCCGCACCCAGTGTCCAGGTGTGGCGGTACGTGCCCGAACTGGAGCCGCCGGATCTCCTCGGCCTGCACAGCGGAACGGCACGGCAACTCGTCCACTGGGTCGACGACCGGCTCGGGGACGACCTCGCGGCCCGCATCCGCCTCAGCGCCGTGCTCGGGCGCCACGGTGACGCGGACCGGCGCGGCGAGGGGGTCAAGATCGCGGCGGTCTTGGCCGCGGCGTGGCGGTCCGCGGCCGCGGAGCTGCTCCCCGTCCTGGCGGAACGCGCGGGGGACGACGCGGTGGAGAACGCCCTGCACGCCCTGCACGTGATCGCGGCAATGGGCCCGGACGCCGCCACCCACACGGACCTGCTCGCCGCCAGGCTGGACGACGACCGGCGCCTGGGCTCCGGGACCGACCTGATCGCGGACGTCGCCGCTTGGGGCCTGGCGTGGCGCGGCGACCCGCGGTGCCTGCCGCACCTAGCCGCTCGGCTCGGCGACGAGGGCCTCGTCTACGGCCCCGGCGACCTGGGCGGCGGCAATCTGAATTGGTACTCGACGGCTCTGCCGGGTATCGCGGACGTCCTGGCACCGCTCGGTGACCACGCCGCGGTGCTGCTGCCGGTGATCCGCGACCGTCTCGGCGACGTCCCCGAGACCCCGCCGTACGCCCATGTGCGGGCGCGGCCCTCCCGCGCTGAGGAAGGGCTGGTCCGGCTGGTCGGGGCGTGGGGCGCTGCGGGCACTCCGGCCGTCCCAGAACTGATCGGCCTGCTCGGCAGCCGGCTGGAGGCGGCGGCCGCGGAGGCGCTCGCGGCGTTGGGCCCGGCGGCCGGCGACGCCGGCCCGGCCGTCGAGGAGGAGCTGCGGCAGCGCGGGCACATCGGCCACCGGCCCGATGGCCTCCGGTGGCTTGCCCTCGCGCGGGCGCACTGGAGGATCACGGGCGACCCCGCGCGCCTGATCGACGCGGTTCACGCTCAAGCCGGACCTCGAAGCCTGCCGGAGGACCTCCTGCCGTACATCGCGGACCTGGGGCCCCACGCCGCCGCCCATGAACCATGGGTGCGGTACTTCATCGACTCCAGACACGAGCGCGTCCGGTTCGCGGCCTCGTACGCGCTGGGCAGGATTGGCCGGCCCGCGGTTGGGTCCGCTGTGCTGGCCTCCGAACTCGACCGCCTCGCCGACGGCGACCACCGCCCCGCGAGCTTGCCGGCCGTCCGCCACCTCGCCGCACTGGGCACCGCCCCGAACGGCCGCCGCGACGAGCTCCGCGCGATCATGGACGCCGACCACCGGCACCGCGCCTCCGGCGGCTGGCGCAGCTTCACCGAGGACCGCGAGATGCGACAGCTTGCCGCGACCCTGCTCGCCCTCACCGAACACTGATCCACCGCCCAGCCCGCAGGACTGCCAGTCATGGGGGAAGGCGATCTTGTATAGAAGGCCGATGCGGCAGGCCAACTCCCGTGTCGAATCGGCCGAACGAGGCCGCCGGCCGCCCGTCCGGGCGCTGCCACAGCTCTAGGCCCTCGAAATAGCGCAGCAGCGTCCGCGAGGACGACCACCCGGTGGTCGCCTGCAGGATCCTCACGATCTGTGCGCCGGTCCGCTCGGGCGTCTCCCGCTTCAGGGCGGCCGCCAGCTCCAAGACCTCGGTCGGGGTCCGCGGGGTGAGCTTGCGGGACGGCGGGACCATGTCGTCGAACCCGCGCTCGCTCCAGGTCCGGATCCATCGGTCCAGCGTGGAGCGGGCGACCACGACCGGTTCCCCGAACGGACCTCGTGGGTGGTCTGGGCGATCTGCCGGGCCAGCCAGCCCCGCTGCTGGGTCGACAGCTCCGGATCGGCCGCCTCGCGGATCAGCTGATAGCGCAGCTGCTACAGGACCGCGACGAGGACCACGCGGCCGCCCGGCACGGCCCCCGCCAGGTCGCCGCCCACACCCGCGCCGCGGTGGCCACTGCGTTCCTGCGCGCCACCGCGGCCAGGTCTGGCTGGGAGCCGGACCGGTGAGCGGCCGGCCACGACCGGGCCCGGCCGCGCACTCTGTGATGCGACAGGTCGCCAGCGAACGCGCGTTGAAACGGGCCGCCCGCCAGTGCATGGGCGGCACCGGAGCCCCCGGCGCCGACGGCATGACCTGACGCGCCTTCCGTCAGGACCTGCCCGCCCGTCTCGCCGCGCTCTCGGCTCGCCTGACCGACGGATCGTGGCAGCCCTCCCCCGCGCGGATCGCCGAGTTCCACGCCTGGGGTAAGGACTACTGGATCACCATCCCACTCTCGCCGACCGTCTCGTGCGGCGCTCTCTGCGCAACGCCGTGGAATCCGTCCTCGAGCGAGACGCCTACCCGCCCTGGGTGTTCGGTTGGCACCGGCGGGCCGGCGCCCCATTGCCATCGCCGCAGCCGTCCGCCACCTGAACTCCGGCCTGCCGTGGGTCGCTGGCATCGACGTAGCCGCCGCCTCCCGCGGCGTGACCCTGGACGAGGCCGTCACCTCCGTGGCCCGCTTCGTCCACGACGGCACCCTGCTAGCCCTTCTGCGCCGCATCGTGGCCGCCCTGCCCGACCCGCTCGCCGCCGGCAGCGGCCTGAACCCGATGCTCACCAAGCGACAACTGCACCCTCTTGTGCCCCATCCGCGCCACCTCACTTCCCGCTCCCGGCCGCCAGGCCCTGAGTTCTTCGACGGGCCACGGGATGCGGCCTCTCCGGGTCGTCCCCAGGCCCGTCGAAGGACTCAGGCCCTGGTCTCGTACCTGGTCAGGAGTGCGCCGCCCGGGAACGTCCGGGTCTCCACTAGGGTCAGGTTCACCCAGTTGTCCAGCGCGGTGAAGAACGGCAAGCCGCCGCCCACCAGGACCGGGTGGGTGACCAGCACGTACTCGTCGATCAACCCGGCCCGCATCGCCGCCGCGGCGAGCGTGGCGCCGCCGATCTCCATCGGGCCGCCATCCTCGGCCTTGAGCCGGGTGATCTCGGTGACCGCGTCGCCGGTGACCAGGCGGGCGTTCCAGTCGACCTTCCTGGTCGTGGAGGAGAACACCACCTTCGGCACGTCCCGCCAGCGGCCGGCGAACTCGATGTGCGCCGGTGTGGCGCCGGGCTGCTGGTCGGCGGTCGGCCAGGCGGAGCTCATCGTCTCCCACAACCTGCGCCCGTACAGCGCCAGGCCCGTCGCCCCCACCCGGTCGGACCACCACTGGAACAGCTCGTCACTCGGCGCGTCCCAGCCGAGCTCGTCGCCGGGCGCGGCGACGTAGCCGTCCAGGCTCACGTTCATGCCGTATGTCAGTTTCCGCATAGTGCCAGCCTCCTGTGAGTCGATCTCACACGTACAGACGGGCGCGGCGCGGAAACCTAATCGGTCAGGCCACACCGGCCCCACACCGAGGGGTTCACCACGCCAAACGTTCATCCGCCGCACCGCATGCACGTTGCCGGCTTGGGCTCGGGCGAGCGATCCGAGGCGGCGAGAGCTGGGGGACGCTGTTGGAGGCGATCGGCGAGTGGAAACACAAAACGGCGGGAGGGGAAACTTTCCCCTCCCGCCGCCGGGTGTTGTCCTTCACTTGCCGCTGATGGCTCCGATGACCAGGCCACTGTAGACGGCCAGCTGGAAGCCCATGAGGGCGAGCGAGAAGGCGGCGTAGGCCCCGCCGAGGGCGTAGTTGGCGCCTTGGATGATCAGGAAGGCCCCGGTGAAGCAGTAGACAGCCAGCCTGGCGCCGCCGGAGCGACGCCAGGCGAGCCCGAGCAGGGCACCGAGCAGGCCACCGCCCAGACCGAGCGGTATCACCGCAACGAAGTCGGGACGGTCGTACATGCGGATGCCCAGGTCAGCAGCGAGGTAGCCGAAGACGCCGCCGAGGACGCTGGCGGCACTGACGGCGCTGGCGCGTCGAACACACGTCGACATGATGATTCCCCCTGTTTGTAAGGCGTCCGGACTGGATGCCGGCTCGCGCGACTCAGGAACGATAGGCCACACCCGCGGCGTATACGCAAGCGGAACTCGGCCCGAGATGGAGAAACCGCAACGCCAGCGGAGGACGACGGCACTCGGACGACGAGCATGGTGCGCAGATGTGCTATCGAATCGTGCGGCGTTACGTCGCCGCGCGGAGGCCGCAGATCCAGGTGGAGGCCAGGTGGGCGCCCATCTCGCGTTGGTCAGCGAGGGCCGGACGGCGCGGGCCGCCGCGCGGCGCGGGTTGTTGGACGAGGATCAACTTGATCGCGAACTCGGCTGGACTTTCGGCTCCGACTCTGCCACGGTCTTGCACGGCTCCCCCTCAGTGGGATTGCTCTGCTTCGTGCAGTCCGTAACGAAAGGGTTGATTCAACATGTGCCACACGACCTGCGGCAGGACCACCGTCCAGTTCACCATGCCGGGCACCTTGGGAAACACGCACGGCGAGCACTATGTCCACTCCTTCGAACGCGTCTTCGGCATCGATGCGCAGGCGATCGAGGAGAGTGCGCTTACCCGGGCGCGTGCCCTCTTCGGCCCCGACATGGAACTGCGGGTGGTGCGCGACTACACGGTCTCCATCAACCTCGAAGGTGTCTTCTACAGCCCCGAGGTGAAGGTCGAGACCGTCGGCCCACGAGTCGAGGCCAACGTCACCGTGACCGGCAACAACGGCGTCACCATCACTGTGCTCGTCTTGGGTGGCTCGAAGAACGTGGATGGCGGAGTTGACAGCCGCTCTTACCACACTGGGTACGACTTCGGCCGCAGCAAGAAGGCGATCCGAAAGAGCGTGCTCGCCGAGGCGCGTCGCGCCTTCGGTCCGAAGGTGAAGCTGCGGATCGCGCGCGGCTGCACTTACAAGACCGCCGGCAGCGGCTACTACTCCGCTGACATGAAGGTCATAATCGTCGGCTGAACAAAAGGACGCTGCTTTACGTGGAGTTCTTCACCACCAGTCCCTTCCCAACCGCCTACGGAAGCGGAACCGGAGGGATATGAAACGACACCACGGCCGTGGCAGCCGGGACCGGTCCTCAGACCCCCGGCGGCCACGGTCACTCTTAATAGCCGACAGTTGTGAACTCGCAGAGTTCGTCGCGCTTCACGACCTCTGTAGCGAGGAGGCTCGCCACGGTCGAGATGCCGGTGGCCGGATGTGCACCTGTGCCCAGGCCGGGTGTGTGCCTGGCGGGGGGCCGAGGTAGGTGCTGCCGCGATGAGCATGTGCACCCCGGACTCGGACGGGCTGCACGGGCGCCTGCGACTGGAGTGGCCCGTGGGATCGGCCACCGGGACACACCCGCCACGGGCCGACACCGGTCATGACGCGATCGGGCACTGACCGGGTAGAGCGCACCCGACACCGGCCCGGGGCAGTTGATCGCCCAGTTCTCACCAGAGCCGCCCGCTGGACGTCGCTCCGCCGAACGACCACGCTCAGCGGAGTTCCTGGCTTTCTGCTGTTTCGCCCAGACGATGGAGTAGGTGTGCCCAGCCGTCGCTGGTCTCCTCATCGAGTACGGCGGGCAGACCGCTGTGGCGCAGGGTGAGCTCGGTGCCGTCGCCGTCCGGGGTCAGGGTGACTTCGACTCGGGAGGACTCTGGCGCGATGTCGGGCGCTCCTGGTGTGGGTTCCCAGCCGAAGGTGAAGACGAGACGTTCGTACGGTACGAGCTCCACGATCGTCCGCGCATCACCGGGCGCGGGCCCTCGTGCATCGCGACCTGCAGAATGCCGCCGGGGCGGGCGTCCAGCTCGGCAGTTCCCCACCATCTCACCAGGCGTGCGGGGTCGGTGAAGTACCGCCAGACCGTCTCAGGACGCGCACGGATGTGCAGCGTCTGCTCAATCGTCCTGCTCACAACGATCCCTTCACGTCCTGGTCGCTGGTGTGCGCGCGTTCTTCCTGCTCAGTTTCGTGCTGGAGGCGGCCGAGCGAGGTGGACCACATCGTTTCCAGGAACGTCACCGCCTCGGCCAACCCGTCGGGACGCAGCCGGTAGAAGCGGCGGTTGCCGACGCGGCGGACGTCGACGAGACGGGCCGCCGTCAGCGTTCGCAGATGCTGGGATACCGCGGGGCGACTGATCTCGGGAAAGCGCTCGGCGATCTCGCCTGCCGATACCTCGCGGTCCCGCACCAGGACGAGGATGGCGCGGCGGGTCGGGTCCGCCACGGCGCGCAGCGCATCCTCCATGGGTCACCGCCTTCGTTTGCGCACTGCAGGAGGGCTATGTAAGTGTTTAAGCAACATCTTACATACTATCGGAGACGAGGATCGCCATGCCAGGAGACGGCAACGCCCGTACCCCGCGATCGGAGAACCGCCACCTGAACGCGCTGGTCGGCCGCTGGCGATCACAGGGGCGCATACCGGCCACCGGGATCGACCCGGAGATCCGCATCACCGGGTCGGACACCTACGAGTGGCTGGCGGGCGAGCACTTCCTCATCCATCGCGTGGACGTGCGCATGAACGAGGAGCACGTCGAGGTCATCGAGATGATCGGGCCCTACGATCCAGAGAGCCGGAGCTATCCCATGCGCTCCTTCGACAACCACGGCAACTTCGTCACCATGCGGGCAAGCGTCGACGACAGGGGTGTCTGGACGTTCGCCGGCGAGACGGAACGGGCGACGCTGGTGATCGCCGAAGACGGCGAGTCCATGACGGCCGAATGGCAGCGCACTGACGACGGCTCCAACTGGCAGCACTGGATGGACATGAGCTTCGGGAGGGCTTCCAGCCCGAGCGCCGTCCGTACAGGTGAGAGGCTCTCGGCCGAGTCAGATCGACCTGGTTCGACCGCCTGAACTGCTTAGCCCCTCTTACGGCGTTGCCATTCGTTGATCGAACCTGGCGTCCCCGGAGAGGACCGCCTCGCCAGGCCTGGCGCCGATGAAGGGGTTGCCGGTCATGGACTCTCGGCGTGGTCGGCGCGTTCAGCAGTACTGGCGCGAAAGTACCTAAGTGCGTCAGATTCCCCGTCTTCTCCGGCTCCCTAGTGTCGTAGTCACAAGAGAGCACGAGCACTGAGGAGAGACACATGAGCGACGTGAACGAGCTGGTCCAAGCGCTACCTGGCGGCGTGGAACGAGACCGACAGCACCGCAAGGCAGGCGGTCCTGGCGAAGGTCTTCGCCGAGGACGCGGTGTACGCCGACCCGCTGGTCTCCGTCCGCGGCTGGGAGGGTCTCGACGCCACGATCGCGGCGGGTTCAGGCGCAGTTCGGCGGGCTCGTCTTCAGCCTCGGCGGCGCGGTCGACGCGCACCACAGCGTCGCCCGGTTCACCTGGCACCTGGGCCCCGAGGGCGCCGAACCGGTCGTCATCGGCATCGACATCGCGGTGATCGGAGAGGACGGGCGCATCACCCAGGTCCTAGGCTTCCTCGACAAGGTGCCTGCCACGGCCTGAACCCGCTCGGGACGAACGATCCGCCCCGGCCCGCCATGCAGCCGGGGCCGCTCCCGGTCTTTCGCACGAATCGAGAAGAGCCATGAACGCCTATGTCATAGCGCACCTGCGGGATGCCGCGCCGCACCCGGAGATCGCCGAGTACATCGAACGGCTTCCCGGCACCTTCGGGCCGTACGGCGGCCGGTACCTCGTGCACTTCAAGCAGCATGAGGTGAAGGAGGGCGCCTGGTTGCGGGCGACCACATCGACCGACGCCACCGGCGCCGCATCCTCGGCCGCCGCCAGCAATTCACCCAGGCCCAGCCGATCCACAGCCCCCCAACCCTCCTCAACCCCCGACGTCGGTCGCTCTCCCCCAGTGTGATCCACACCTACTGATGGGTCCGCCACACACGGGTCTGAGCATCTGCCGTAAACGATCATTCGGCGCGGACGGTTGTGCTGGAGGGGGTCAGATGGCGGCGGGCGGGGTTGTGTCCTCACTGGGCGGTGGTCTGGCAGGACACGATCAAAAGTGAGTCCAGTCGGTTACCGGGAGGGTGGGGGGCACGCTGCTCGGTGCGGGCCAGCGCGGCCAGGATTGCGGCGCAGGGGCGCGCGTAGAGGTCGGCGGCGGTCGCGATGAACACCTGCCGGGGGTCGTTGGGCTGTCCGAGGGCCGGTATCTGACCGGTCTTTTCAATGCGCAGCAGCGACCAGCGGGAGAACCAGAAGTGGGCGGCCGCGTCTTGGGCGGTGAGCCCGGCCCAGTGCCGCAGGTCGGCCAGGGTGGCCTGGTGCGGTGCGACCTCTGCCAGATGCTCGGGCGGCACCTGTAACCGGACTGCCAAGGCGACCAGGCTGTGCGGATCGGGGCGCCGGCGCCCGGCCTCATAGTCGATGAACTGCCAGCGGGTGGCCCCTTCGCCGAGCGCTGCGGCGAGTCCATCCAGGCTGAGACCACAGGCGCGAGCCGCCGCAAAGCCACGCCGTCCAAGCGCGGCGTCCCATGCAGCATAGGATCACTCCTTGTTACCGCTCCATCGCATCCTATAACCGTCTTTGGGAACGCGACATCGACCCGGCCAGCATGGCGGCCCCGGTTGCTCTCGGCGACCTCCCCTGGCCTGACCGATGAGGTTTCCGCGCCGCGCCCGTCTGTACGTATGGCCCGTGCCTCAGCACGGGCGCCTCGTGCGAGCCGGCATCCAGTCCGGACGCCTTAACAAACAGGGGGTAACCATCATGTCGACGTTCGTTCGACGCGCCGGCGCCGTCAGTGCCGCCAGTGGCATCGGCGGTGTCATCGGCTGGTACATCGCCGAACTGGCCATCCACCTCTACGACCGGCCGCGACTTCATCGCGGTGATACCTGTCGGCGTGGGCGGTGGCCTGCTCGGTGTCCTGCTGGGGCTCGGCTTCCGTAGCTCGGAGGGCCCCAGGATCGCCGCCCGCTGGATCGTGGTTGCCCTTCTGGTCATCCAGCTCGGCAACTACTTCCTCGGCGGCCCCTTCGTCTTCTCGATCGCCGTCGTGGGCTTCCTGCTGATCTTCGTCATCGGCCAGATCATTGGCCAGATCACCGGAGCCTTCAGCGGCGAATGAAGGCCGGCACCCGGCGGCGAGAGGGGAAAACCTCCCCTCCCGCCGTCACCTCGACGCCTGGTGCATCAGCCCAGGCGCGCACCAGCTCGTCCCGACACCAGGTCCCGACGAGGCGACCAGACCAAAACAAAGGATGAACACCATGAGCGACGTGGTCTTCGGGATCGCAAACGTCCGGAGCTTCGACGACCCGGACAACCCGACCGTCTACGGAATCATGATCGACCGCGACGGTAACCGTCGCGTCTGCAACGGCGACAACGGCAACAGCGCCGGCGACAACCCCGCCGCCAGCGACAACCCTGCCGCCAGCGACAACCAGCGATAGCCAGCGCGGAAGCGCTGACGATCGCCCAGGACTCAGGGGCCCGGCTTATGCCGGGCCCCACTTTCATGCCCCCGGGAACGTATGTTTTCCGCCGCGCGCCTCGTCGGCGGTCCGGCTTTTGAAACCGGCCGCCATCGAATAGGAGCCATCGCAGGTCAGGACCCGTCCGAGGGCGAGGCCTTGCGCCGCGGCCGCCCTGCCAGCGACTCCGCCCACCAGCGGCAACGCCTATTGACACCCGGTGGCAGAGACGTACGACAGTCGTACTCCGGAGTCGGGCGGAGCCAGACCGCGTCGCCGACGACGAGCACCAGGACCACGAGACGACGAGGGCCAGTCGGACGAGCCCGTGCGCGAACGCCCAGCTCAGCGGCACCAAAGCCCGTCGATGGGCATCCCGGATGAGACCTCCGATGGCGCTAAGCCGTCAAGCCGCTGCGGTGGCGGGCGGGGCGAAAGCCTTGGTCTGGTCGTAGAGCTGCCTGGTCTGGAGGCAGTGGTGGAGTTGTCCAAGCATCCGGTTGAACAGGTTGCGCAATGCGGCGGCGTGCCGGTCTCCGTGGTCGCGTCGCTGCTGGTAGTGGCTGCGCGGTGGCCCGGCTTTGGCTGCCGCGCAGAACGCTCATCTGAATCCGGTGGTCGCCAGGCGATTGTTCTTGATCGAGCGTCGGGTGATGGACACGCTGCGCCCCGAAGCGCGGGTGACCGGCGCTGACCCGGCGTAGGCCTTCAGCGCCTGGGCGTCGGAGAACCAGGCCCGGTCGTCGCCGATCTCGGCCAGCAGCCGGGCGCCGAGCTCATCGCCCAAGCCGGGAAAGCTGGTGATGATCTCGTAATCGGGATGCTGGGCGAAGGCCTCGGCGACCGCCTGGCCGAGCCGGTCGACCTTGACGCACTCGGCGTCCAGGACGTCCAGCAGCGCACGGGCCTGCACGCCCATCGAATCCTCGATCAGCGGCGGCTGATGCAGATGCGGCGGCCGCAGGGCCTGCTGGATCCGGCGGGCCGGCTCGTCGATGCCGCGTTGCCGACCGGCCCGGCGCAACGCCGCGGCGATGCGGGTGCGCGACAGCCTTGTGGCCGCCGACGGCGTGAGCGCGAGCGCCAGTAGGGCGCGGGCGTCGCACCCGGCCAGGTTGGTGGATCGGTCGCCGGCGAAGGCGGCCAGGAAGGCCGGGAAGTACTCGCGCAGCAGCGACCGCAGCGTGTTGAACGCGCGAGTCCGCCGCCAGATGGCGTCCTGGTGAGCCCGAGCCAGCACCGCGATGGCGCGGGCGAGATCGGTGTCGTCGGGCAGCGGCCGGTGAGCGTGAGCATCGGTGTGCAGGATGCCCGCCAGCGTCATGGCGTCGGATGTGGTCGGGCTTCTTGCGGGCGACCGAGCGCCGCTCGCGATAGCAGGCCACCGCCATCGGGTTGATGGCGAACACCTTCCGGGCCGTGCTCCGCAGCGCCGCCACCAGCAGCCCACGCGGCGTCTCGATCGCCACCGGGATCGGATCGCCGGGATCGTCCCCGACGTCGGCCAGCAGCTTCAGCAGTCCTCGAACCCCTCGGCGCTGTCGTCGATTCGGCGCTTGGCCAGAAGCCGGCCGGCCTCGTCGACCACAGCGACGTCGTGGTGGTCCTCGGCCCAGTCGATCCCGCAGAATGCTTTCACCCCGGTCCTCTCCCTCGATCACCCGTGACCTGTCAGTGCAGGTGGCGGTCTGGCCGGGAACGCGCGGCGCCCTAATCACAAGGCTCTGAGGCCTTCCCTCCGATGGAGCCGTTCGCGATACCAGCGACCCGCGCGGGCCCCAGTCTCATCCGAGAGCTCCAAGGCTCAGAACTTTCGCAGGGGTCACCGCGCAGGCAGCTCGAACCACGACCGGCAACCTGCCACCAACGCCACCGCGGCGAGGCCCACCTGCCAGCCTCGGTCTGGACACCCGACGACCCTGATTAGAACTTTCTTACGTCTTTCAACATCGACCCCGCTGGCACGGCGGCCCCCGTTGCTCGCGGCGACCTCCCCTGGCCTGACCGATGAGGTTTCCGCGCCGCGCCCGTCTGTACGTATGGCCCGTGCCTCAGCACGGGCGCCTCGTGCGAGCCGGCATCCAGTCCGGACGCCTTACAAACAAAAGGGGTAACCATCATGTCGACGTTCGTTCGACGCACCAGCGCCGTCAGTACCGCCGCGGCAATCTGGACCAAGCTGAAGCGCCTCCTCGCTGCTTCCGGCTCGGCGGGAGGTCCCGGAGCTGGCGAGTGGTTCGTGATCATCACGCTCGAAACTGTGCGCCCGTTCGGTTCGGAGAAGAGCACCTACACGTTCACCCTCCCCCGGCGGGCTGGTACCGCTCTCACGGAGCTCTACCGGTCGGCGCTGCAGCACGAGCGGTGCCCGGAAGAGCTGAAGACGCTGGTGCGAGGTGGAGGCTCAATGATCGTGTTCTACTCCATCGAGCCCAACCAGCTGAGCAAGGGCGAGTACGCCGTCTTCATCGCGACCGAGGTGCTGAACGGCTGCACTGCGACCAAGGGCCACAGCTTCGACACGCTTACGATCCGCACCGCCACCCGCGAGGCCGTCTACCAGGCCGATTTGGGCCGCCGCGGGTTGCCGCCGACCGCGGCGATCCTGAGTTACTCCATCCGGCCCAACCGAGTCGACACCGCAGCTTGAGCCAAGGAGATTTGGCTCAGGCCTCAAAAGCGCCGTGAGGCGTATCACGGCCAAGCAGAGGGCGGGAGGGGTGACCCCTCCCGCCTTCCTCGTGTCCGTTGCCGAATAGGGCTGTTGGGGATGAAGGGCGGCGGCCGGACGGGCCGCCGCCAGGGCGCGGCCCGTCCGGGCCGGGCATGCGGCCTGGGGGGCCGGTCCCGGCCCGGCCGTCCGCGCGCCGCTAGACGCTAGGACGCCACTCAGCCGCCCATAAGCCGCTAGCGGGACCGCTAGGCCTAGCGAGGACGTCCGGCTAGACGTCCACGGCCCGCTAGAGGACGTCCCAGCGCGTCCCGGGGACGGCTGCAGGACGTCCCGACCGGCGTTGCCGAGACAACGAGCGCGAGCACCAGAACCACGAGCCCATGACCCTGAGCCCGCCGATTTCGGTTCCGGGTGTGCTCAGGTATCCGCACTTTTTGCGCCCAATGCGGCGGCTCGCCGCAGGTCGGCCTTTGCCGAGACCGGCACCCTGCCGTATTCGTCTGTGTCGTATTGGCCGGACCGGCGCGTCAGACGGGGCGGCTGCCGGGGTAGCGGTTCCAGGTCCCGCCGGCGGCGGTGAGGCGCTTGGCGGGCGGTCCCGTGGTGGTATCCGAGGGCCTGAGCGACGACGGGTGCAGGGGCTTGGAGCACGAGTTGCCGGAACGCCGCGGCGCGGGTCTGGGTGACCCGGGAGGCCGTGCGCGCGACGTCGTCGTCGCTTCCGCGAAGTGGGACGAATGCGTTACGAAAGTGGCCGGGGGAGGAGCGGTGCTCCTCCCCCGGTCATGTTCGGCGGTGTCTGTCGACGCCGCCGTGTCAGTTCTGCGTGCTGTACTCCTCAATACTGGGGGGCTCAGGGCTCACCAGCGTGTTGAAGAGCGCGGCGATTACGACGAGACCGATGCCGACCCAGCCCCAGGGGCCGAGCCATTGCGTCTCGTCCAGCAGGCCCAAGAGCACACCCACCATTCCGACCAGCGCCGCCAGCGGCGTGTCGAGGCAGTAGAGCACTCCGGTCACCCGGTCGGAGACCTTCCCAGCCGCCGCGGCCTGCAAGAGCGCCGGGACGAACAGGATCAGCAGGCCGGCCACCGCGCCCCAGCCGATAGTAGGGACGAAGTCCGAGAACAGTTCGCCCCAGCCGCCAAAGGGCAGCACCACCAGCGCCATCGAAGGCACCGACAGCAGGTTGGCGACGGCCAGGCCCTGCTTGACCAGCGCCGAGTCCTCGCCGTTGGTCTCGTTCTGGGCCGCTTCCAGCGCCGCCAGGCCGCCGAAGACCACCTTGATGTAGTTCCAGAAGCACCAGGCGGCCGCCACGGCCCAGGCGAGGCCGACCAGGTCGATCTCACCGAGCCACGGCTCGGTCAACACCAGCACCCCGAGCAGCGCGAGTCCGCGCAGCCCCAACTGCCGCCAGCCCCAAGCCTTGACCGGGCTCGGCTGGTCGGCGCTGATGCTGTGCCAGACGTCGGTGAGACCGACGCTGAGCACGCCCAGGGCTCCGATCGCGGCCACCGGCCCCAGCCCCAGCTTCTGCACCGCGAAGATGTACGCGATGCCGATCAGGGTGTTGCTGAAGGCCAGCCTGGCCACCAGCTTCCACATCGGGGCGTCGAATTCGCGGATCCCCAGGCCGTGCCGCTTGCCCACGTAACTGGCGAGCGCGAAGGAACCCACGAGCGTCACCACCAGCGCCGCCGCCAGAGCGGGCAGCGTGGAGGTGAACGCGAAGCCGGTCTGCTGAACGGCCAGCTCGGCCACGATGATCCCCCCGCCGACCAATCGGATCCGGCGGGAACGGTTGTCGGACATGGTTACCTCTCGTTTGTGTAGCGCCCCGGCTCTCGGCCGGGACGCGAATGGAGTTCCAAGGAACGCCCATGCGCCCCGACCTTGTCGGCCAGGACGCACTCTCGGTTGCAGGGAACCGGGCACGCCCCGACCACGGACCGGCCGGGACAAACGTCATGGCTCCAAGAGCCAGACCTTTGTAAGGCGTCCGGACTGGATGCCGGCTCGCCCGAGGCGCCCGTGCTGAGGCACGGGCCATACGTACAGACGGGCGCGGCGCGGAAACCTCATCGGTCAGGCCAGGGAGGTCGCCGAGAGCAACGGCGGCCGCCATGCCGGCGGGGTCGATGTTGATCTCGCGGGGCGATGGGAGCGTGATCGGCTGGTCCTGGTGGGTGCGGAGGACGTCCAGGCGGTAGCCCTCGGTCAGGCTGGCGGCCAGGCAACGACTGCGCACCGCAGACCCCACCGTCTAGCTCGACTCGTTCGGGCGACCTTGCCCGTTGTGGCGAATCGGCGCTGATCGGTTCCCGAGTGTCCTTGGATGATCGGTTGTGAGTGGATCTGTGGGGCGTGGACTGGAGCGAGTGCAGCGGCGCTGGACTATGGCGCGGAAGCGGCGCGGGGGCTCGGCCGTTGCGGGTGCGGCCGTTGCGGGTGCGGCCGTTGGCGGCGGGGTTTTGGATGCTGGCGGCCGCAGGGGCGGCAGCGTTGGCGATCTGGCTGACCACCGCTTGGCTGCTGGACGTGGCCGATGACGCCCCGCCCGGAACCGAGCGGGCCAAGATCCGGGTGGACGCCGTGCGCACCGGCCTGGCCGCCGGCGGCGGTGGGGGCGCGGCAGTCGGGTTGATGCTGGCGTTCCGGCGGCAGCGGCACGCCGAGCTGGCGACCGCGCTGGGGCAGTTGGGCGCGGCCGAGCGGCGGTCACCGAGCTGTACAACGCCGCTGCCGAGCAACTCGGCTCCGACAAGGCCCCGGTCCGACTCACCGCGCTTTACACCCTGGAACGGCTGGCCAACGACAACGAGCGGCACCGGCAGACCATCGTCAACATCATCTGCGCCTACCTGCGCATGCCCTGTGCGACACCCCCGACCGGCGACTCCGACCCCCAGGAAGAACACCGGGAGAGGGCCCGCCGCACCGCCGCCCGCTACCGTGCCGCCCGCGACAACCGGCCCGCTCCCCTCGAACCCGCAGCCCCTGGTCCAGGCCCCCGTGAGAAACACCAGGTCCGCCTCACCCCCCAACGCCTCCTCACCACCCACGTCCAGCCCACCGCCGAACACCACTGGGCGGGCATCTCCCTGGACCTGACCGGCGCCACCCTCACCGACTTCACCCTGACCAGAAGTGCCACTTCGCGATGGACATGGCCGCGGGGAGGCTCGCCAACACCGTCGCGGCGGATGCGGCGACCTTGAGGCAGGTCGATACCTAGGGCGGCGGAACGGTCACGGTTAGAGCGAAGGGCGGCAGCGTCTTCGGAGTTGTCTCCAGCGTTGGCGAACGGGAACGCCTGAAAGGCGATCTTGTCGCGGGTAGGCAGGGCAAGGGCGGCCGTTGAATGCCGGCCGCCACCGCTGGCCCGGATGGGACCGCGAGACGGGCGAAGTCTTGGCCCACTTCGGTAGCGGTGGCGTGTTCAGATTCCGGTGGTGGGCTCGCGTGGGAGGGGTCCTGGGGGCGTGAGCGGAGCGGTTGGCGTGGTGGCGTCGGTGCATGTCGTAGGCCTCACCGCCGGTCTGCTCGCCTACCTGGCCAGCCCGACCGGCCACGTCACCACCATCGATGTGGATGACGACATCATCGAGCGCCCGCACCTCACTGGCCGCCGCCGGCATCGAAGTGATTCATGCAGTCCGGGAAATGCCAGAACTTGAGAAAAGTCGGGACAAGCGTTTTGCGCAGGCGGTGGAACTATTACTCTCACTGACCGAAGTCCGCTGGCGAGGTCAATACCAGGCTGCTGATAGGCCAGACATCGACGCCCTAGCTGCCGAGGCAGAAGCGGCAGCATGGCGCTGCCAGAGTTCCGAGCTCGTGATCCGCACTAAGCTGCTGTGTGGCAAGACCCTACTCGTAACCCAAGGCTTAGTGCCTTCCCTGGGCAAGCTCCGCACGGCCGTGGATCTAGCCAAGCAGCATGCTGATCATGTCTCGCTCTTCGTTGCCCGTGTCGAGTATGGACGCCAAGTCTCCAAACGACGGTTGACTGACGGGCTTACTCAGTTGCAAGAGGCAGAGCACATGTACATCTCCGACCCACGTCTTCGCGACAGCGATGACCCGGTTCTCCGACGCACCCGCAACTTGGGAGAGATGCAACTTGGCATCACTCTCTTTGACAGTGGAGACCTCAGCGAGGCCTTGACTCGACTGCGCCGTTGCACCGAGCGGTTACGCGAGGATCCATTGAATGTAGAGCTGCCCATAGCACTCAACTACCTAGCCCAAGTGTACGAAGGCCTCGGCCTTCATGATCACGCCGAGGCGATCTTGTGGGAAGCTCTCAGCTTCGAGAGCGCCCGCGGAGGTGACAGTGGTTGGCACGCCTACAACACGGCCCTGCTCGCACGCCTTTTCGCAGAGCAATCAGCTGGCTACCCTCGAGCCCTTGAACTGATTACCGATGCGTGGGCGGAGACAGAGAGGACGCTGCTGGCCAACCTTATTCCCCTCGTCCGTAAGCTGTATGCCGAGATTCTGCTACTCGCTCCCAACAGATCCGAGCAGCTCCTTAAACAAGCAGAACAGTTGACCGTCGCCACCTGTGTCGAAACCCAGCGCAATGGCATGATCCGTAGCAAGATCGCAGCGCATTCCCTGCGTGGTCGTATTGCGCTGCGACAGAACGATGTGACTACTGCTCAGGAGCAGACCCGCGAAGCCGTACGCATTCTAGAAGAGGTCGGAGATATGCCGGCCTTACGAACGGAAGACGTCTTGTACCACGCTGCGGTCGCTATGGCTGCTGGAGACGAACAGGAGGAAGCTCTAGCCCTTCTTGGTAAGGCGCGGCGTGAGATAGCGCGTAAAGCAGAGCTAATTGCGGACAGCGCACTGCGAAGTAGCTTTCTTGCTCAGGTCCCCCTCAACCGCTCAATCCTCGCAGGTGAGGGGATCGGCCGATGGTGTTCTTAGGTGCATCAGCTATAACCCCATTCATCGGTTGCAAAGAATGAGTTTCTTTGACCTTGACCGTGCTGGTCACAGAGTCGTTGCGGTGGGCGGAGTCGGCCGGTAACGCGGCGAGGCCCCTGGTAGATCCGAAGTCGACCAAAACAACCGCACTGCCAGAATCTTTGGTGTTGTTCTATCGCGCTGCGCTGGATCCTGCCGCCCGCTACCCGCACCTTCGTGGCCGAGATGATCGAGTGCTGATCGCGCTGGCGAGCGCTGTCTTCCGGCGGCCAGGCGCTACTGGTGCTGGTGCACCTTCGCTGCAGCGAGACCTTCGCCCGCCTGGCCGCCACGTTCGGCGTCGGCGTCGCAAACGCGCACCGCTAGCGTCAGCGAGGTCATCCCCTGTTGGCTGACCTGACCCCGGACCTGCGGGAGGCGATGCGGATCGCACAGCGCAAGGCGTATGGAACCCGGACGGCACCCTGACGCCGATCGACCGGGCATCGGGCGAACGGCCGGTTGTACTACAGCGGCAAGCACCACCGGCACGACGTGAACATCCAGTTCCTGACCGGCCCGCACGGCCGGCTGATCTGGGCCTCGCCCGCGTTGCCGGGCTCGGCGCACGACCTGACCGCGGCCCGCGCACGGCATCATCGACGCGCTCACCAACCGCACGATCGCCTGCAACGCCGACAAGAGATACGTCGGAGCGTGCGGCGCAATCGGAATCCCCTTCAAACGCAGGAAGCGCCGTAAGCTCGGCAAACAAAGCCTCCTCGCCGTTCTCGACGACCTCCTCCAAG
Source organism: Actinomadura sp. NPDC048021 (assembly GCF_040653135.1). Classification (NCBI taxonomy): domain Bacteria; kingdom Bacillati; phylum Actinomycetota; class Actinomycetes; order Streptosporangiales; family Thermomonosporaceae; genus Actinomadura; species Actinomadura sp. NPDC048021. Next base: position 170,303 of record NZ_JBEZJQ010000004.1, on the reverse strand, counting down.
TGGGCCTGGTTGGGGTTGCCGGGGTATGTGGTGCGCTTGGGTGCGGCGGCGGTATTGCGCATCGCCGGGTGGGGACGTTGCTGGTCGAGGAAGAGTAATTACTTTAGATCAAGTCAGCCGTGTTGGTGACCTTGCTGACGGAGCCGTTGGCTGGCTGCCGCCCGAACCCGTCGTGTCCTTCCTTGGCTGGCAAGGAGGGCGAGGGCATCGGGTGATGTCAGGACTTCGACGGCCTTTCGCTGGAACCAGTCGGATGCCGCGGTGACTTCGGCGGCCACCCATGGTTCGTCCTGAGCGATAGCAGCCAGCAGCGTCCATTCGGTCAAGCGGCGGGTGAGAAAGTCCCGCTCTCCGATGACGCCGGTCATGGTGTGGACCCAGTCAGGAAACCGTTCGTCGGTCAGCAGGAGGCGTGCCCGGTCGTCGATGTGGCGGGCCACTGCGGACTGTGCCATCTCCTGGTCTGGGTCCTGCAGGATCTCGTTCACCAACGTGGGCTCATCGTCGGCGCCCACGGCGGCCAGGGCCCGCAGGTGGCAGGCGTAGCGGCGGTGCTCGTCCGGCTCGGCGGGGCCGTCAGTGGGGCTGCTCACGCGGCCGCTCCTTTGGGACGCTCGACAAGCCGGCTGCGGTCGTAGCGAGCCCCGGCGCGGACGAGGGCGACCCGGCGGGGGGCGTTCACTACGCGCCGGCGGGCCTGGGCCGGCTCGATCAGTTTGCACGCCATGGCCGACGCGGCGGCCCGCGAGCCGGGTCCTTTGGTGACCTTGGTGCGGTGCCGCATCGTGGCGAAGGTGCTCTCGATCGCGTTGATGCCGTGCGCGGGGGATGAGGTCCTGCACTGTCCTGACGGGCATCAAGTAGGTGTCCCCGGCCGGGACCCAGTAGGCGGTGATCTTCAACGCCACGATGGCGTGCGCGCCCTGCTGCGCCGCCTGGTACGCCAGGCGGTCGAGGCCGTGCCCGATCTCGGCCTCGTCCGTCCAGACCGGCCAGGCGCGCTCCACCGGCCCCGCGTTCGTGATCGGGACGCCATCGGTCGTGTAGATCGGAATCACCGGATCGTCTTCCCTGTCTCGGCACGTCGGACAGCGACCATGATGTCCGGGCGCCCGCGGCCTACGGCAGGGATCCCCGCCCGGACGTGAGCGTGAGGTCCCCAGGGGCGCGCGGGCGAGTTACCAGGGTTTGGTGGTCCTGTACTTGTTGCCGCCGCCGTTCTTGATCGACGGGGTGGAGCACTTGCCCCAGACCGGCGGGCTGCCCTTCCCGCCCCAAAGGATCATGGGCTTCTTCTTGTTGCCGTAGCTGTTGCCGTAAATGTTCTTGCTGAAGACGTTGCCCTTGCCGCACCCCTCGCCCTTCGTCGTGTCCCGCCACTCGCTGAACGTGGCATAGGAGCCCGAGCGATAGAACTTGTTGCCACTGACGAGGTTGTTGCTGCTGACGCGGACGCGGACGGGGTCGCCCGTCACGTACTCGAACCTGTTGCCGGAGATCGTGCTCCTCGAAGTCCGGACGAGATAGATGCCGTGCATCTTGCCCGAGTTCTTCAATTTGGAGAACAGATTGTTCTTGATCTTCAGCCCGGAGGAGCTCTCCGTGTGAATTCCGCCGTACCCTTTGGAACCGCTCAGATTCTTGAAGACGTTCCCGGTGATGGTGATATTCGTGTTGCCCTTCAGCCTGATCCCGTTCGGGGCGTTCTGAAACGTCTTGCCGGAGATGGTGAAGCTCCCGTACCCGGCCTTGATGCACAGGAGGTAGGTCGCGCAGGTCGTCTGGCCGGGGTAGCGGGCGGCCCGCGCGGTGTTCATCCGCGACCCGTCGAAGACGACGCGGCCCGTGCCCGGGGCGGTGTCGAAGACGATGCTCGACCCCTTCGGGGAGTAGTCCCAGACGATGGGCTCGGTGAGGTGGTGGACGCCTCCGACGATGAGCAGCCGCACGTGCTTGACGCCCCGGCGCTTCGCGACGTCCTGGACCTGCCGGAAGGACGTGAAGGCCGTGGACTTGGCATTTCCATCCCGTTTCGCGAGGCCGGACACGCCGGATTGGCCGGGGTCGACGAAGAAGACCACCTCGCCTGGCGCGGCGTTCGCCGGGGCGGCGAGCGCGGCGCCGGCCAGCACCACCGCGGCCGACATCGAAAGAAGCACAGTTCTGCGCATGTCCTCGCCCTTTCCCACCGTGAACGTTTTCTTGGCAGGATTAAACCCGGCTCCCCCGGATCCCGTCCAGCCGGAAAGGAATTCGCTCCGGCCGGAAGACCCCGCCCATGATCATGATCACGGATGAGAGGAGCCTGCTCGCCGGTTCCGGCGGGCCGGTGACCCGGAGCCGGATCAGCCGCGACCTGGAAGTGCTCGGCCTCGGCCGCGGCGATGCGGTCATGTTCCACACCCGCATGTCCGCCATCGTCTGCGTGGCCGGCGGGCCGCAGACCGTCATCGGCGTGCTCGGTGACGTGGTGGGACCGTGGGGCACGCTCATGACGTACTGCGGCTGGAACGACGCACCGCCCTATGACTTCGTCACCTGGCCTCAGCCCTGGCAGGACGCTCTGCGCGCGGAGCACCCCGCCTACGACCCCGGTCTCAGCGAGGCCGACCACGGCAACGGACGTCTCCCCGAGGCCCTGCGCCGGTGGCCGGGGGCGGTGCGCAGCCGGCACCCGGACGTCAGCTTCGCGGCCCTGGGGGCGGCGGCCGACTTGACCGCCGACCATCCGTGGGACGACCCTCATGGCGCGAACAGCCCGCTCGCGCGGCCGGTGGCCCATAACGGCCGGGTCCTGCTGCTGGGCGCTCCCCTCGACACCATGACACTGCTGCATCACGCGGAGGCGCCCGGCAAAAGGTTCGTGGACTACGAACAGCCCATCCTCGTGAACGGCCGGCGGGTCTGGCGCCCTTCGGCACGCCACAGCGAAGTTCAGGGAAGATCAAGTCTATTGCGCTCTCCCGCAATTGACGTCCCGCCGGGAGCGGCAGCGTGCAACCCACCGTAAACAAGGAGGCTCGTCTGTTCCCCAGCGAGCCGAGCTAATCAGGGTTATCGGGGGATGGCGGTTCAGTGAGTGGACGGGCTGGTGGCGTGAGCGTGTGCCGGTGGCATGGCCAGATACCCCCAAGGTGGCGGGCAAGGCGGTCATCGTCAGCGCGCACTACGACAGCGTCCCCGGCTCGCCCGGCGCCAACGACGACGGCAGCGGAACCGTCTTGTGCCTGGAACTGGCCCGCGTCCTGAAGCGGCTCCCCACCCAGCAGGCCGTCTGCGTCTGCCTGTGGAGGGCGGAGGAGAACGGCCTGGTCGGCGCCCGGCACTACGTGAGGCAACTCGACGACGCGGGCGCCGAGCAGATCACCGGCTGCTTCCAGAACGACATGGTCGCCACCAGCCACCCGCAGGCGGGCACGTACTGGCTACTGCCGGTGGACGGCGCGGACGACACCACCACGGCCGCCGTGAACGCCGCCGCGCAGCGGCTCGGCTACGCCGACCAGAGCAAGGGCCCCACCGCCCGGGGCTCCAGCGACCACGAGGCCTTCTACGAGCGCGGCATCCCGGCGGGCAACTTCAGCTGGCGCGGCGGTGAGTCGCCCAGCCGGCTGGAGCCCCTCTCCACACCCCCGAGGACACGATCGCCCAGAACGTCAGCCCGGAACGCCTCTGCGTCTCCCTCGAACTGATCGGCTGCGCCCTCTACGACGTGGCCCGCCGCAAGAGACGCGGAACCCGGCCGGACACGCTCGGCGTGTCCGGCCGGTTCGCGCCCGAGCGCGGGCACCAGCACACGGAGGACATGAGCCGGAGACCTGTCAGGGCCCTGTGCGGGTTCTCCGGGGCCGCTCGGTCGCGGCCGTGATGTTCTCCCGCATCGTGGCGAGGGACACCGGAGCACGCAGCGCCTTCCGGCAGGCGATCACCACTCGGGGCCAGTTGACCGCGACCGCACCGGCGAACTCCCCGGCGGGGTCGGCGTACAGGACCGCGAAGCCGTGGTCCGGATCGGCGCCGGGGAGGATGACGTGGTCAAGGCCTCCGCCCGTGCGGCCGACCATCTGGATCCGCCAGTCGTACTGGTCGGTCCATGCGTACTCGACTGGGTCGTGTGCCTGGAGATCGTCCGGGTGCGTGATGTTGTGGGCGACGCGCTCGGCCTGCTCGACGGCGTTGGTCCAGTGTTCGGCCCGGACGAGCCGGCGGCGCCGGGGATGGAACCAGCGGGCGACGTCGCCCACGGCGTGGACGTTCGATGCACCGCGCGCCCGGCTGTACCGGTCGCACACGACGCCGTCCGCGACGGTCAGTCCCGAGCCGCGGACCCACTCGTCGTTCGGCACCGCGCCGATGCCCACGACCACCGTGGCCGCGGGAAGGCGGGATCCGTCGTCCAGCCCCACCACGAGCCCGCCGTCGACGGCCTCGACGCCCGTGACCGCTGCCCCGAACCGGGTCCGCACCCCGCGGTCGGCATGGAGGCGGGCGAAGCGCCGGGCGACGGCGGGACTCAGCACGCGGCCGAGCGGAGCGCGCGCCGGGTCGACGAGCGTCACGTCGGCGAGACCCATCGCAGTGGCGGTCGCCGCGACCTCGGCGCCGATGAAGCCGGCGCCGACGACGACCAGCGGCCCGCCGCACCTCAGGTCCTCGCGCAGCGCGACCGCGTCGTCCAGGGTCCGCAGCACGTGCAGGCCGGGCGGGGCGCCCCACGGGGAGGGACGTGGCCGGGCACCGGTGGCCACGACGAGCTCGTCGAACGCCAGGCGCCGGCCGTCGGCAAGTTCGACCGCACGTCCGGCCACGTCCACGGCGGTCGCGGGAGTCCCCAGCTCCAGCCGTATCCCGGCGGCGTCCGCCGTGTCCTCGCCGAGCAGGGTCAACTCCCCGCGGGTCGCCGTTCCGGCGAGGAAGGCCTTGGACAGCGGCGGCCTGTCGTAAGGCAAGTGCTCCTCGGCGCCCACGAGAACGATCTCGCCCGCGTGCCCGGACGAACGCAACGCTCTGGCGGTGCGCACGCCCCCGACCGAGGCGCCGACGATGACGACGGTCGACACGCTCACCCCGGGCTCACGCGGATGCGCCGATCGAGGCGTACCTGGTCTCCAGGTACTCCTGGACACCGAGCTCGCCGCCCTCGCGGCCCAGGCCGGACTGCTTCACGCCGCCGAACGGCGCCGAGGCGTCGGAGACGTGTCCCCGGTTCACCCCGACCATCCCGCACTCCAGCGCTTCGACGGCCCGGACGGCGCGATCGAGGTCCCGGGTGTAGACGTAGCCGACCAGACCGGACTCGGTGTCGTTGGCCAGAGCGAGGCCCTCCTGCTCGGTCGAGAACCGGTACACCGCGGCGGCGGGGCCGAAGATCTCCTTCCGTGCGATCTCGGCGGAGGGCGGGACCCGATCCAGCAGGACGGGCCTGAGGAACGCGTCACCGGGGCCGGCCGCGCCGTAGTGGACGACGGGCTCCGCGCCGTGCGCCACGGCGTCGTCGACCAGCCCGACCGCGCGATCCCGCTGCGCTTCGTTGATCAGCGGCCCGAGGGTCGATCGCGGATCGTCCCCCGGGCCGACGACCTGGGCGCGCAGCCGCTCGGCCAGTCCGCCGACGAACCGCGACGCGACCGAGTCGGCGACGATGAAGCGGTTCGCCGCGACGCAGGACTGCCCGCCGTTGCGCAGCTTCGCCGCGACCGCGCCCTCGACGGCCGCGTCGACGTCGGCGTCGTCGAAGACGACGAAGGGCGCGTTGCCCCCCAGCTCCATGGAGGTTCGGAGCACGCCGGGCGCGGCCAGCGCCAGCAGCCTGCGGCCCACCTCGGTGGATCCCGTGAAGGAGAGCTTGCGGATCCGCCGATCGCCCAGGACCGCCTCGACGAGCGGGCCGGGCCGGCTCGTGCCCAGCACGTTGACCACCCCCGCGGGCAGCCCCGCCTCGGCCATCACGCGGGCGAGGAGCAGAGCCGACAGCGGTGTCTCCTCCGCGGGTTTGAGGACGACCGTGCAGCCCGCCGCGAGCGCCGGCGCGACCTTCCGGGTGATCATCGCGAGGGGGAAGTTCCACGGTGTCACCAGCAGGCACGGCCCCACCGGCCGGTTCAGGGTGAGATGGCGCGCGGTGCCGTCCGGTGCCGTGCGGAAGGTACCGGTGAGGCGGACGGCCTCCTCCGAGTACCACCGCAGGAAGTCGGCGGCGTAGGCGACCTCGGCACGCGACTCCGCCAGCGGCTTGCCCATCTCCAGGGTGATGAGCGCGGCGAAGTCCTCGGCCCGGTCGTGGACGGCCGTGAAGACCTCGTGCAGCAGCGCGGCCCGTCGCCGAGGCGATGTCGCCGACCACCGCGGGAACGCCGCCGCCGCCGCGTCCAGGGCGTCCGCCGCGTCCTCGACGCCGGCGTCCGCGACGGTCGCGATGACTTCCCCGGTCGCGGGGTCGAGGACGGGGAACCTCGTACCCCCGCGGGACTCCCGCCACTCCCCGCCGACGAGCATCCCGGTCGGCGGGGACGCCGACCCGGGGGTCCGCTGGCCGACGGTGTCAGTTCCTTGCTGCATCGGACGTCCTTCAGTAGCCCTGTGTGGTGTCCGCCGGCCGCCGGTGCGGCCGGGGGTTGGTGCACGCGGTCCCGCGCGCCCGAGACCGCGCGGTCAGTCGGACGCGACCAGGTTCACGTCGCTGTGGCCGGCCGAGCCGGACCGGGCCTCGGCATAGGAGGCGCGCAGGTAGGCGATGTCGTTGCTGCCGCACTCGGCGCAGATGGGGGCGCGGTCGGGCGTCGCCGGGTTGCGGTCCATCTCCTGAGCGATGTAGTGCCGTTCGCACGAGGCGCACAGGACCCTGGCCTCCCAGGGGTTCTCGACCTCCGAGCGCGGGTCGAACGGGCGGCGCAGCACGACCTGCCGCTCGCCGGTGGCGAAGCGGCCGGCCGCGTACATGACCGCCGCGAGCACGAACGTGATCGGCGCGGACCACGTCGCACCGAACGAGCCCGCCGCCTGGACCAGGGTGATACCCGCCGCCGACGCGGCGAGCCAGGAGAGCAGGCCCACGGCGTTGAAGGCGGGGATCCGGCCGGGCCTGAACTCGAACTCCTCGGCCGGGCGCCGGTCGCGCCGGGCGAACGCCAGGTACACCAGCGCGATCGCGACCCACGCCACGACGAAGACGCCCTGCCACTGCAGTGACTTCAGCAGGTAGGAGATCGGGTTGGTGAGCATGAGGCCGAACGCGGCGATGCCGACCAGGACGACCCAGGCGCGCCGCGACAGGTGGATCTTCAGCGCGCGGGCGAAGAAGCTCTCGGCGTTGATGCTCGCGAGGTAGTAATTGGCCGTGTTGATCCTGGTCTGGCTGATCCACACCAGCGCCACCCCGAAGATCCCCGCGAGTTTCACGATGCCCTCGACCGCGGAGAGCTCGCTGAGCGGAGCGTTGGTCACCAGGGTGTGGGCCAGGTAGATGCCGACGACCGCGTTGACCACCAGGGTCAGGATGTAGAAGAGGGGGCCGAAGGTGAGCCGCCGGTGGTACGCGGCGTCGCCCGTCTTGGCCAGCCGCGCGTAGTCCCAGGTGAAGGGGATCATGATCCAGACGCCCATGTAGGTCGTGAACGCGAAGAACCATCCGGGCGCGTGCAAGTTCGTGTCGGCCACCGGGCCGGCCGTGAGCCAGTCGTTGGAGTAGCCGTGGCGCGCCACCGCCCAGATCACGACCACGATGAGCCCGATGTAGTAGAAGGGCAGGAGGATGCCGTTGATCTTGTCCAGCCACTGGCGCACCCCGCCGATGACGATGGGGATGCTGTAGGCGGCCACGACGAAGTACCAGAGCTGGATGGAGCCCCAATCGGTGTACTGGTGCAGCACTGACGCGATGACGGAGCCCTCGAACACGCCGTAGTAGAGCGCGGTGGCCCCGATGATCAGTGGTGCGACCACCGACCCCAGGTAGCCGAACAGACAGCGCGAGAACAGCGCGCTGGAGATCCCGGTGCGTGCGGCGTAGCGGCTGATCAGCCCGCCGATCACGCTGTAGGCGATGACGGAGAGTCCGAGCCCGATCAGGGTGTCCACGGTGCCCGCGACGAGGGCGACGGTGGCGCCGACGATGAGCCAGAACATCGCGCTCGCGAAGGCGTACCAGGCCATGAGCAGCGACACGCGGCCGGAGCGCCACGTGAAGGGGGCGACGTGCAGCGCGTAGTCCTCCGTCGCGGCGTTGCGCACGACCTCCGGGTCGTCGTGGTCGATGATGTGGAGCGGTCTGTTTCCCGGTGCCAGGCGTTCGCTCATGGCCGTCTCCTTGGAGAGATCTCGTCGGGTGGGTGACGATTCGGTTCGTGGGGTTCGTCGGTTGCGGGGTCGTCGAGACGGCGGAAGCCGGTGAGGACGAGGAATTCCTCGCGGCTGCCGCCTGGGGAAAGCGCGTCGCCTTAGTCGCCGATGGCCGATCGCCCGGCGAACGTGCGCCGGAAAGGCCCGGGGTCGTCGACCGCGATGCTCACGTGGCCGTCCTGGAGAGTGAGCCGGATCTCCCGGGCCGCGCCCGCCCCGCTCCCGCCGGCGCCCGCGACCAGCTCGGAGGCGACCCGCAGGGCCTCGTCGATCAGGTCGGAGGCCAGGCCCCAGCGGAGCAGGGTGTCGCGCGTGTGCCGGTGGGCGGCGGCCGCCGGCCGGGTCGTCCCGGTGAGGTCGAGCCGGCTGGTCCGCGACCCGGTGACGCAGCTCGTGTACGTCCGGCCGGCGGGCCGAGCGGCGGCGTTGGATTTGCTCATGATCTGTTCCTTGAATTGCCGGCTGGACACGTTCCCCGGCAGAGATAACCGCCGGCACGCCTTTCACTGACGTTCTCGATGGGACGCTCGGTCGAAATCGAACGAACGCGGTGAGGGGGTCCACGATCAGATGTGAAGTGCTTGATCAGGGTGTAATCCCTGGTCGTCGCCCTAGATACTCGCCCCGGCCTTTGGGGCGGGCAATAGTGAAGAGTGAGAGAACCGGGTGATCGGATTGTGCAGGTCTCCGACCGCTGCGTCCCGTCGCCGGGCTCGCGCGTGGCCGGCCGTCCCGCCCAGGACCGGTGAGCCGCCGGCCGGCTGACGGTGCGGCCCCTTCCAGATCCCGGACGTGGGCTCGAATCCACAGCCGGTGTGTGGGAGACCTGAACAATCCGATCGTGTCGTTCTCTCACTCTTCACTATTGCTTGCTCTAGGGGCCCGGACGAGTATCTAGGGCAACGACCAGGCATGACGTCTGAATCGGGCACTCCCGGGGCGCCCGCCCCGGCCCGAACACCTAGGTGCAGGAGGTGCGGGATGGCATCGCGCGTCGCGGTGGACGTCGGCGGTACCTTCACCGACGTCTGCGTCCTTGGGGAGCACGGGGAAGCGCCCCGCGTGGCCAAGGTGCCGACGACGGCCGGCTCCCCGATCGACGGTGTGATGCGCGGCATCGCACAGGCCGGCGCGGATCTGGCCGACACCTGGTTCTTCTGCCACGGCACCACCGTCGCCACCAACGCGCTGCTCAATCGCACGTTCCCCCGTGCCGCCCTCGTCACGACGCGTGGATTCCGCGACGTGATCGAGATCAGGAGGGGGACGAAGGAAGACCTGTGGGACGCCTACAAGGACGTCGCCCCTCCCTACATCGCGCGCCGCGACCGGCTCGTCGTCACCGAACGGGTCGATGCGACCGGCCGGGTGATCGAGCCACTGGACATGCGCGAGGCCCGCGAACTGGTCGAGACGCTCCGGCGCAGGCAGGTCCGGACGGTCGCCGTCTGCTTCGTCAACTCCTACGTCAACCCGGTGCACGAGATCGCGATGATGGAGTTCCTGCGCGCGGAGCTGCCCGACGTCGCCGTCTCGGTCTCCAGCGCGGTGCTGGACGAGATCCTCGAACACGAACGCTTCTCGACGACCGTGGCCAACGCCCTGCTGTCACCGTTGATCGGCCACTACGCGGCGAGCCTTGAGCAGAGGCTGGCGGAGTCCGGATACGCCGGCAGGCTCCATCTGATGCACGGCGGCGGAGGCGTGATGACGACGCAGGCCGCGCAGCGGCACGCCGCGCGCCTCGCGTCCTCGGGCCTCGCGGCGGGCGCGGTGGCGAGCAGGCACATCGCGCTGGCCTGCGGCTATGAGAACTCACTCGGCCTCGACATAGGCGGTACCAGCGCCGACATCTCCATGGTGTCCGGCGGCGAACTGAAGATCACACGGAACTGGTCGGTGGACTTCGGGCACCCGATCTGCTTTCCGAACCTCGAGGTGCTGACCATCGGAGCCGGCGGCGGCTCGATGGCGTGGGTCGACGACGGCGGCGCGCTGCGCGTCGGCCCGCAGTCGGCCGGCGCGGATCCCGGCCCCGCCTGCTACGGGCTCGGCGGCACGGCGGCGACCACGACCGACGCCCAGCTCGTCCTGGGGCAGATCGACACCTCGCTGGCCGCGGGGTCGCAGATCCTCGACGTCGAGCTCGCCAGGCGGGCGGTGCGCCGGATCGCCAAGGAACTGAGCTGTTCGCTCGAGGACGCCGCGGTCGGCATCCTGCGCGTCGCGTCGGCGAATCTGGCCGACGCCTTGAAGATCGTGTCGATCCGCCGCGGGCAGGACCCGCGCGACTTCGCGCTCGTCGCCTTCGGCGGCGCCGGCCCCATGCACGCGGTCCACCTGGCCCGCGAGCTCTCCCTCCCGGCGGTCGTGATCCCACCGCATCCGGGTGTCACCTCGGCGTTCGGGTGCCTGCTCGTCGACATCAGGCACGACTCCAGCGCCATGTTCATCCGCGAGGCGCACGCGGCCGACCCGTACGAGATCGAATCGACGTTCCTGAGGTTGGAGTCGCACGCCCGTAAGAGCCTCCTCGATGACGGCGTCGAGACCGAGCGGATCAGCATGCAGCGGTTCATCGAGATGCGGTACCGGGGGCAGTCGCGCTCGATGCCGATCGCCGTGGACCAGCCGGTCCGGGCGATCGACGGCCTGGTCGAGAAGTTCCACGTCCAGCACCGCGGCGAGTTCGGATTCAGCCGCGACCACTCCGATGTCGATCTCTTCCAGCTGTCGGTCTCGGCCCTGGGCGTCATCGACAGGCCGCGGTTCGGGGTGGCGGGCCGCGGAAACGGCAGGCCGGTCGAACCGGTGGGGCGGCGGATGGTCAGGTTCGTCGAGCCGCGATGCCGGCTGGAGACACCGGTGTACGACCGGTCCGACCTCTACCCCGGCGTCGAGGTCACCGGCCCCGCGGTCATCGCCCAACCCGACGCGACGACGCTGGTCCCCCCGGACTGGACGGCGCTGGTCGACCCGATGGAGAACCTGCGCATCTCCATGAACGCGGACAGGTAGGCATCATGGCGAATCAGCGGGCACTGCTGCAGATGATCGAAGACGACCGGGCGGACGACCTCGACCCGGTGACGGCCGAAGTCCTGCGGAACGCGTTCATGACCGCCGTAGACCTGATGGCCGAACAGCTGCTGCGCACCTGCCACTCCTTTGTGATCCACGCACGCGACTTCTCCGGCGGGCTGTGCGACGCCGCCGGAGACACCGTCGCGCAGGGCAGCCAGGATGTCGCCGTGCAGGTGGGAACGCTGCACTTCGCCGCGAAAGCGGTGCTCGACGCGTTCCGCGGCGACATCTATGAGGGCGACGTGTTCATCCTCAACGATCCGTACTGCGGCGGCACGCACTTCAACGACGTCAGGGTCCTGCGGCCGGTCTTCAGCGAGGGCGCGCTGATCGCCGTCGCCCAGTGCAACGGCCACTGGGCCGACGTCGGCGGCTCCGCGACCGGCTCCTTCGACCCCAGCGCGACCGAGCACTTCGGAGAGGGGCTCCGGATCACCCCGGTCCGGATCTGGTCGCGCGGACGCTACCTGGCGGACGTCGGACGGCTCATCGCCTCGAACACGCGGTCCCCGGAGGACGCCGAAGGGGACCTGCGCGCCCAGGCCGAGGCGACCCGGGTCTGCGAGCGCGAGGTCCACCGGCTCATCGAGCGCTACGGCCGGCGGACGGTCATCGCGGCGTTCGGGGCGTCCCAGGCCTATGTCGAACGCGTCGTGCGCCGGCGGCTGTCGAAGCTGCCCGACGGGTCGTGGGAGGCGGAGGACTTCATCGACGGCGACCCGGGCGCGGGCGAGGGCCTGGTCCCGATCAAGGTGCGGATGCGGATCTCCGGGGACAGTGTCCACTACGACCTCGGCGGATCGCATCCCGCCATCGGAAGCTTCCTCAACTCGGCCTTCGGCGGCAGCTTCTCTGCCGTGATCGCCGGAACCAAGCCCTTCTTCCCCGACGTGGCGCTCAATTCCGGTTTCTACCGGGCCGTAACGGTGGACTTCGGCCCCCGCGGGACGGTCGTCAACGCGTCCTGGCCCACCGCGGTCACCGGGTTCTACGCGGGGCCGTACGAGAAGATCGTGAACGCCATCTTCCGGATCTGGTCCCAGATCATGCCGGGGCGCGCGATCGCCACCTCGTTCAATCTCGAATACCTGCTCCTCGGCGGAAGGGACGTGCGCCACCACGGCCAGGAGCAGTTCATGTACTACGACTGGATGGCCGGCGGCTGGGGCGGGCGCAACGGGAAGGACGGGTCCAGCGCCACGGCGTCGATCTTCGGAGTCGGCCACGCCCTGCAGTCGACCGAGATGCAGGAGCTCACCTCCCCCATCGTGACCCGCACCTGCGAGCTGAAGACCGACTCGGGCGGGCCGGGCGAGTTCCGCGGCGGGCTCGGAATGGTGAAGGAGGTGATCCTCACCGACTGCGAGGGGGCGGTGATGTCCTACTGCTCCGACCGCGCCAGATCGGTGATCATCGGCAGCCTCGGCGGGTCGCCCAGCTGCCCGCACGGCCTGTGGGTCAACCCGGGTTCCAGCGGCGAGAGGTACCTGGGCGCCCTGGCGTCGCGGGTCCCGGTCGTTCCCGGGGACTCGCTGGAGCGGCCTTCGGCAGGCGGCGGCGGGTACGGCGATCCCCTCCGCCGGGCCCCGGGGGCCGTCCGCGAGGACGTCATCGACGGCTACGTCTCGATCGACCGGGCCCGTAAGGACTACGGCGTGGTGGTGGTGCGCGACGCGGACGACCCGGACCTGCACCGGGTCGACGAGGTCGCGACCGCCGCCGAGCGCCGGAGACTGCGGGCGACCCGGGCGGGTCTCCTGGAGACCGACCCGGTGCGCGTCGCCCAGCGGTACCGGGACGGCGAGCTGACCGCCTACGACCTCGTCCGGCAGTACGGCGTGATCGTCGACTGGGGCTCGGGCGAGCTTCTTCCGGAAACCACCCAGAAATATCGCGCGATCCTGCGCGAGCGCTGCTGCTCGCATTGGCTCGCCGAGTAGCGGCACGAATTCCTGACAAAACATGGTCGCCATTCCCGGGCGTGAGCGCGCGGGAAAATCGAGAGGAGCGGTTCCTTATGGCGCTGCTGGAACGATCAAGTTGGTACGACATCGCCCGCGACACGAACTGGACGCCGCGGTACGTCGAGATCGACGAGCTGTTCCCGCCGGACCAGAGCGATCCCTACGGGATCCCGGTCGAGGAGTGGGAGTCCTTCGACGAGCCCTACAAGGTCTCGTACCGCGAGTACGTGAGCGTGCAGCGCGAGAAGGACGCGGGCGCCTACTCGGTGAAGGCGGCGCTCGCCCGTTCCCGCTACTACGAGGACGCCGACCCCGCCTACCTCAGCATGCTCAAGCTGCACTACGGGGCGATCGCCCTGTCGGAGTACGCGGCGTGCCAGTCCGACGCCCGGATGACCCGCTTCTCGAAGGCCCCGGGAATGCGGAACATGGCGACGTTCGGCATGCTCGACGAGATGCGGCACGGGCAGATCCAGCTGTACTTCCCGCACCAGCTGGTGACCCTCGACCGCCAGTTCGACTGGGCCCACCAGGCGCACCACAGCAAGAACTGGGCCGCGATCGCCGGCCGGCACGCGCTCGACGACGTGATGATGACCCGGGACGCGGTGACGACCTCGGTCATGCTCAACTTCGCGTTCGAGACCGGCCTGACCAACATCCAGATGATCGGCCTGTCGGCGGACGCGGCCAACATGGGGGACTACACATTCTCCAACCTGATCACCAGCATCCAGTCCGACGAGGCGCGGCACGCGCAGATCGGCACTCCGGTCCTGGAGATCCTGATCAGGAACGGGCGGAAGGCGGAGGCGCAGGAGGCCGTCGACATCGCCTTCTGGCGGATCCACAGGCTCTTCGCGATCCTCACCGGCATCCCGATGGACTACTGGATCCCGCTCGACAAGCGCGACCGCTCCTTCAAGGAGTACATGACCGAGTTCGTCGGCGAGCAGTTCGAGCGCCAGCTGCTCGACCTCGGGCTGGAGCGCCCGTGGTACTGGGACATCTTCCTCGAGGACGTCGAGACCCACCACCACTGCCAGGCGGCCGCAACGTGGGCATGGCGCAACACGCTGTGGTGGAACCCGACGGGCAACGTCGGCCCCCGCGAGCGGGCCTGGCTGGAGAGCAAGTACCCCGGCTGGAACGACACGTTCGGACGGTACTGGGACGTGATCATCGAGAACATCCGCGCGGGGCACCCGGAGAAGTCCGAGGCGATCGGCATGCCGGCCATATGCAACATGTGCCAGATCCCGATCTCGAACAAGGGCGGAACGGTCTGGCAGGCCCGCGCGCACCAGCTGGACCACGAGGGCCGGCTGTACAGCTTCTGCAGCACCGTCTGCAAGTGGATCTTCGAGCTCGAGCCCGACCGGTACAAGACCTTCGACACCATCGCCGACCGGATGTACAACGGCGAGATCTCCCCCAACACGCCGGAGAACATCCTCAGATACATGGGCGCCGGCGTCATCAGCCCCGGCGGGACCGACGCGCACGACCTGGCCTGGGCGCACGCCTGACGGCACGCCCCGCCCCCCGCACCGGCCGGGGGCGCGGGCCGCGGCCCGCGCCCCCGGCCGTCCTTCAGGAACGAGAGGAGACCGAGATGTCTACGCCCCTTGCCGTGATCGGACGGCTCCAGTACGACGCGCACACCCGGATCATCGACGTCGAGACCGGTTACACGATGGACGAGGTCGTGGAGGCCTGCCTGGCTCCCGCGGTGGGATACCAGGCCCGCCACCCCAAGCCGGGCGCGACCCTGCTGGTCCGGCTGACCACCGACACCGACGACGCGGCGCCCTTCCCGCGGACGATGACGGTCGAGGAGGCCGGACTCCGGCACTTCCAGCAGATCGACGTGTTCGTGGCGGAGGGCGAGTGAACGGCGCCGGGTCCGCCGACCTTCCCGCGGGGGTCGGGTCGGCGGACCGGCGCAGGGAGGGCGGGGATCGGACGGCCTCCGCGCCGGAGGCCGAGTTCCACGAGGTCTGCGCGGAGGACGACCTGTGGGCAGGGGAGATGCGGCTCTGCTCGGTCGCCGGTGTCAAGGTGCTTCTGCTGCGCACCGATGACGGTGACATCCGCGCCCTGCAGAGCATCTGCCCGCACCAGGAGCATCCGCTCGAGAACGGCGACTTCGACGGCACGACTTTGATCTGCGCGGCCCATCTCTGGGAGTTCGACGCGTGCTCGGGTCAGGGCGTGAATCCGGACGACGCGGAACTCGCCCGGTACCCGGTCGAGGTCCGCGAAGGCAACGTCCTCGTGTCGGTCAAGGGAATCAAGCGAAAGTACTCGCACGCCTGAGACGGTGACCGCCGATCACCTCGTCGAGGCGAGAACAGGACAGAACATGACCACCACACCGGTGCACGGCGGGTCGAATCTCGCCGGCCCGCTGTTTCGCGGCGGCGACATCTCCGTCGTGGCCGTAGAGGCGATCGAGCAGGACAACCCGGACAAGGAGATCCACGTCGCCGACCACCGGACTTACGTCCGGGTCGAGGCGGAAGGGGGACTGGTGATCCGGCGCCGGACGATGGAGCAGCTGCTCGGCCGGACGTTCTCGATGCAGGAACTGGAGGTCAGCCTGACCGGCTACTCCGGTCAGATCGAGACGCACGACGAATACATGCGCTGGTACTTCCTGAAGCAGTCCTGACGTCCACCCCTGAAGGAAAAGACCGAGGAGAAACCCATGAGCGATGCCAACGACGTCTCCAGGCCATTGAAGACGTGGAGTCACCTGGCGAAGAACCGGCGCCGGCCGACCGAGTACGAGATCGTCTCGACCAAGCTGCTCTGGAGCACCGACGACGAGGCCCCCTGGGCCATGGGGCCGGATGTGCCGCTGAGCAAGTGGTACGTCAAATACCGCAATGAATCGCCCCTCAGGCACGCCGACTGGGACGGTTTCCGGGATCCCGACCAGATCGTCTACCGGACGTACAACATGATCCAGGACGGGCAGGAGTCGCATGTCGACGGCCTGCTCGACGACCACAGCAAGAACGAGCACGACAGCGGCATGTCCGACGAGTGGGTCGCCCAGCTGGCGCGCCTCTACACGCCGAGCCGGTACCTGCTGCACACCGTGCAGATGTCGGCCGCCTACCTCGCGGCGCTCGCACCGTCGAGCACGATCGAGAACTGCTTCATCTTCGAGTCGGGCGACCACCTGCGGTGGGTCTCGCGCGTGGCCTACCGGACGGCGGAACTCGCCACCGCCCATCCCTCGGCCGGGTTCGGCCGTCAGGAGCGCGCCCGCTGGGAGGACGACGAGGCGTGGCAGGGATTCCGGGAGCTGATGGAGCGCGCGCTCGTCGCGTGGGACTGGGCCGAGCAGTTCGTCGCGGTCAACCTCGTGGCCCGGCCGGCGATCGACGCGGCCATGCTCCGGGCGCTTTCGGCCGTCGCCCAGGAGAACGGGGACACGCTGCTGGCCCTGCTGTGCCGTGCCCAGCTCGTCGACAGCGACCGGACCCAGAAGTGGTCGCGGGCGCTCGTCGACTACGCCCTGGAATCCGCTGACCACGGGAAGGCGAACCGCGACCTGGTCCGCGGCTGGCTCGACAAGTGGGGCGCGCTCGCCGACCAGGCCATCGACGCGTACTGCGACGTGCTGGTGCCCGGCAGCGATCTCGGCGCGGAGGTGAAGAGGACGGCGGCGAGCGCCAGGGCCTCGTTCGTCCAGGAGCCGGTCGCCGCCCGATAGCCCGGTCGCACCGGACCGGTCTCCGAGAGGCGGTCCCGCGGCGGCGCGACCCTGCGGGGCGCCGCGGGCCATGCCGCCGGGCCGGTCCGGTTCCCGCCCGAGTTCAGCCCCCTGACCAGCGAATTCAGGATGGATCCAACCCGCCGCACGCCGTAGAGTGTCGAGAACGCTCCCGTCAACGTGTCGTTTAGGGACGAGTGCGATGTTCACTATCGGAGACCTGCAACGCAACGTCGATCTCGGGCTCCAGCTGACCGTCGGGGGCAACCGGGCCAAGACCGCGGAGATCGCCCGTGCCGAGGTGCTGCAACTGGGACGGCTCCCGGCGGCCGAGCACCGGGCGGTGCTGCTGCTCACCAGCGGGCTGCCCGAGGGGGCGGGTCCCGGCAGCGCGGAGGCGCTCGTCGCGGCCGCGAAGGCCGCGGGCGCGGTCGGAATCGTCCACACGCTGGCGGCGGGCGCCGACCAACCGCCCGAGGCGATGGTGGCGGCCGCCGGAGCCGCGGACCTCCCGCTGCTCTCGGCTCCGGCCGACTCCTCCCTGCGCGCCATCAAGGACGCCGTCAACGAACGTGTGGCCCGCAGCGAGCTGGTCCTCTACCAGCAGTTGCTCGCGCTGCAGTCCAGCCTCATCGCCGCCGTGTCGACGCCCGATCCGACGGACTCGCTGCTGCGCCGCCTGGGCGCCCTGGTCAACAGCACGGTGATCCTCTACTACCCGGACGGGCGGCTCCTCGCCGCCACGGGGGACGGCCCCGCGAGCGTCATCTGGCAGCGGATCGACAAGTCTTCCCAGGAGCGGCAGCAGTTCACCGTCGGGCAGTGGCACGTCGTGGCCTCTTTGATCAACGGGCCGGAGGAGGCGCACCGCTGGATCGTGCTGGCGAGGCGCGGCCATCCCACCTCGCAGGAGATCGTGTCCCAGCTGATCACGACTGTCGAGCAGTTGCTCGACGTCATCGCCCTCAGCCGGCGCGCCGCGGCGAACGAGGAGGCGCTGCAGCGGGCCGACGTCCTCCAACGGCTGGTCTCGAACAACGGCTACGAGAAGTTCGGCTGGGACCATGTCCGCCGGTTCGGGTTCGAGCCGCACGGTCCGTGCTTCGTCGCCGCCATCGCCCTGCCGAACTGGAGCCAGCGGCGACTCGACCCGGACCTGCATTCGCAGCAGCTGAGGGACGTCACGCAGATCCTGCGGGGGTTGGTCTCCAACTCCTCCTCGCCGCACCTGGTGGGTTCCCACGAGGGCGTCGCGGTCGTGATCCTGCAGTGCTCCGACAGCCGCCTACTCGACGAGTCCGTACGCGTCCTGCGGGCCCGCGACCTCCAGGCGTCGGCGGGCATCGGTCGCAGGGTGGCCTCGCTCGACCTGATCGGCAACAGCTACCGGGACGCGCGGCTGGCGCTGACCCGCAGCCTGCACCGCCCGGCCGACGGCCCCGCGGTGCAGCGGTTCGAGGACTTCGCCGTCGCCGACATCGCCGTCAGCACCGCCGACGAGGACCAGCTGATACGGCGGTCGCACGACCTGCTCGCCAAGATCGAGGGCAGCGAACACCTCCTCGAGACGTTGATCGTCTACTTGGAGAACGACCTCAGCATCAACGACACCGCGAACGTGCTGAACATCCACCCCAACTCGGTGCGGTACCGGATCGGCCGAGCCGAGGAGCTGATCGGCGGATCGCTGCGCTCGCTGCCGACCATCGTCGACGTCTTCCTCGCCGTCCAGGTCATCGCGCGCAACAGGGCGGGCTCGGTCTTCACCCTCCACGACGACCGGACCGGCCACGCCAAGGCGGCACTGGGCTAGTAGACCGCTCAACGCGAGGCCAGCATCTATAGCAGCGCCGGTGAGGCCGGCCTTGAAGCCGCCTAGGAGGGTTTGTTGGTCGGATGGGGTGTTCTGGTGCTGGGAGACCACGCCGTAGACCCATCCGCCGATGGCGGCGCAGCCGACGACTGCGGTGCCGCCGGTGGCGGCGGCGCAGAGGCCGCCTGCTGCGATTCCGGCGATAGTGGCCTGGTGTTTCTTCAGAAAGCCGCCGACCTTGCCGACCTTGCAGCTCCAGCCGCACGATTTCTTGACCGGTACCGGGTTTCCGCCCCCGCTGCCTTTGCAGCCGACCCAGCAGCCGCCGCCCCTCCTCTTCTGAAGGAGTTGTGGTGCTGGTTGGCGTCGTCCCAGCTCGCGTGCTCCGTAGTTGGCGTAGCTGCTGGGCCCTGGCCGGAAGCCGTCGTCGCGGTACTGGCCGGTGGGGTCGGCGTGGTCGACGGGTTGTTGCCGGCGTAGAAGTAGCCGTTGGCGGTTAGAGGGTCACCGCCGCCGGTGACGGGGTCGGCGCTGAGGAACCGGCCGGTGACCGGGTCGTACTCCCGCGCGCCCAAGTGGGTCAAGCCAGTGGTGGTGTCCTTGGTGCCGCCGACGTAGCCCCTGTCCATGAGCGTGGGCCAAACACCGATCGGGCTGCTGCGCTCGTTGCCGAAAGGCGCGAACCGGCGGACGCTCCAGTTGTCCTGGTAGACGGCGTTGACGGTGGTGTCGGCGCTGCCCTGGTATTCGGGGACGAGGAACTGGACGGTGGAGCTGGAGACACCCGTCCGGTAGGCGACGTTCTGACCGGCGTGCCTGTAGTGGCGGACCGCGGTGATGGGCCCCGCCCGCAGACACCTTCACTTCCTGCCTGGGCAGCTAGAGGGTCATGCCGTTGGTGTCCCTGCGGATCAGGCGGTTGCCTGCGGCGTCATAGACCAGTTTCTGGCCGGGCGGGTGGTGGTGTTGCCGACCTTGTCGTAGGTGTACAGGTCGGTGGTCTCGGTGGTCCCGTCGTTTCCGCTGAGCGACTTCAACGCGTGCCGAGTTGGCGACACCGCTGTCGCCCAGAGGCGCGGGATAGGTGTAGGTCCGCCCCTCGGCGGCAGACGACTCCGGCTCCGACTCGCCCGCCGGCGGCCTCGGTGAGCGAGCCGCTGATGGGCTCGCCCGTCCCGACGTCCACGAAGAAGAAGCCGCCTATCGGTCGACGGAGTCGCGCGACGGTACGACTCCCGCAGCGCGGGGTTCCATGCGCCGGGGCGGGAGCGGTCAGAAATCGCGGGTGGGGAGCACGCCTTCGAGCGGGGCGGGGATGGGGAGGTCCTCCCCCAAGGCGACCGAGACGATGTGGGCGTAGTCATCCCCGCGCGGCTCGGAGAAGATCGTGGCCTTTCCGTCCAACCGGTCGATCAGCAGGTACAGCGGGATATCGGCGGCAGCGTAGCCGCGCCGCTTGGGCCCGCGGTCCCGTTCGGCGCCCTTGCGATCCCGCCGACTCCCCGACGTCACTTCCAACACCATCGCCACCCCGTCGGGCTTGCTGTGCCACTCGCGTCCCGCAAACGCACCCTTGGGAGCGGCGATCCCGTCGGGTACGTACTCCCCCTCCGGGCTGATCAGCGTCAGGTTTCGGTGCAACCGCAGGCCGTGGACGTCACGAACCCAGTCGTCGACCGCCACGATGATGGTCTCGTGCTGCCCATCGGGAGTCGGGGACACGATGATCTCTCCATCCACCAGCTCGGCCCGGAAACCCGGCATCACCTCGAGCGCGGCGAGCGCCTCTCTCAGGTCATCACGGACGAACGGCGGCTCTTCAGGCATCGCCGTCATCAGAGCTCTCCTCGCGGTCTCAACGGTCCTGGCAGCTCATCCACAAACTAGCACCGAGGCCCGCCCTCGGACTGGACGTCGACCCGGACCTGGAGGAAGGTCCGCAACACCTGCGCTCGACGGCAACGCGAGTCGCCAACGGCCCCTTCGGTGTAAAGATGACCGTTTGGACGTCCCACGCAAGAGGCCTGGACCGGACAGCAGCACACAGCACTTACCAGGACCGGCCCACCCGGCCCACCCGGCCCACGCCCAGCCTGGCTGCACGGGCACAGCCGGTCACGGCATCTCGACCATGGCGCGCATCACCGCCGCGGAAGGCGTCGTCAAGCACGACGAACTCTGCGGGCCTGCAACTGTCGGCCAGGGCAGCGGCCGCCGAGAGCGGGTCCGACGCTGTCAGCGGCCGCCTTGCCGAAGACCTTCATCGCGCTCCTCGGTCAAGCGCCAGCAGCTGAAGCGGTTGCGCCCGAGACGTTGACTGCAAGCGAGCCAACGAGGTTCTCAAGAAGGCCAGTACGGCTTCCGTTGCCGAACTCGGCCGACCAGAACGACGCAGTCACCATGATCGACCGCCTGGGTGAGCGCTTCGGGAATCTGCGAAGCGTACGGTGGCTCCCGAAACTGGCTCCCGAGACTACGAAGCGACCATCGCGACACACGAGATCGCGCCATGGACAACGCTCTGACCTGTGGAAACTTGGGGTGGGCGATACTGGGTTCGAACCAGTGGCCTCTTCGGTGAACACGATCGATCAAGCCCGAGAAAAGCCGCCTCTCGACATCGTCGCAGGTCAGACAACATCTTTCAGCACAGCACAGCGCACATCAGGGCAGATCAAGTCCACTGCGCTCTCCCACAGATAGCGCGCTGTTTCTGTCACCGGCGCGTGGCCGACCGCAGCCGACCGCGAAGGTGGCTTACCGTGACAGTCCACGAGCAGGCGCTCTCCGATGGGGCCCCAGGCAGCGTCAGGTAAACCAGGGGTGCCCGCTTGGCGCAGCAGAGGACCAATGCGAGCCAAAGGTCATTAAAGCGCGGCCTCGCTTTGACGCGGAAGCCGGTCAATTATCCATCCACCCGCACTTCCGGGGCGATCACCACTCATAAAGACACCTTCCCTAAAGGCTCAGTCAAAGAATTCCGCGGTCAACTCCACAGCGCTTTGGTTTAGCGGAGATTCTTCGACCATGACCACGACACGACGTGACGCCACTGGGCGTTCGTAGACGTTGGAGTCCATTCTCGCACCATATCGTTCGACTAGCGCAGCCGTCGCCGGCCTCCAAGGCGAAACGGCAAGACCCTTCACGATGCCAGCCCGACTGACGCCTTCTCGAAAACTGACGGTCAGTGTCGGGTTGTCACCGGAATCACATCCTTCGAGTCGCTCGATTGAGCCGATATCACCTCGTGGGATGAACGGAATCACGGCATCTTCAAGTTGCTGAAGAACCCTTTTCGCATCCTTGCCGCACCGAAGATCGACCGGCTGTGTCGGGCCACACCCCGACAGGGTTTGAACCAGCAGAACCGAAGCTACCAACCCCCAAGGAAGGGCGCGTTTGGCAGACATCGAAGAACCGTCCTTGCTTTTCGGTGAGACAGTCGCATCCCATCGTTCCGCACGCCCTTGCGCTAGGAGCGCGGTACGGGTCGGCCAAGCTTTGGCCGCGCCGATGCGTCGCTACATTAGATAGCCGTAACGATAGTACCAGTATCCATAATATCTAAGGAGGTAGAAGACGCCGTTAGCTCCCCAGTAGTAGTTGAACACCCGCAATGTGCCTCGATAGGCACGCGCGAACCACCGGGCTATGAAGTTATTGTATCGATCCTTCGCCGTATCATTGCCAGACTCGTAGATCTCATGAGCGTCTCCGATCAGCTTCGCCGCCCTGTAGCCCAGATAGAACGTGAGGCTACCCTGCCAGATGAAATGACGAACAGCGTTGGTGATTCCACTGCCCCCCAGGCCTTTTGACCATTTAGCAGCATTTACCGATATGCTGACCGCCTTGATACACGAACCGAATCCCAGGCGCATGCAGACACCGCTTTCGATGAAGTGCCGAAAGAGCTTTCGCCAAGAGATTCTGCCGTCGAGGTCGGTGCAGTTGACCGGGTCCGCGGTGCAGTATTCGTAGGCGTTTTCGTTTCCGCCGTGCACGGGATCGGTCTGCAGGAAGCGGCCAGTGTTGGGGTCGTAGAGGCGAACGCCCATGAGCGACACCCCGGTGAGGGTTTCGCTAGAGCGTTGGTACCCGCCGAGCCAGCCATAGCGGATGGATGGCGAGCCCTGGCGTTGGTTGCCGTATTCGTCGGTGTCGATGACAGTCGGCGCTTGACCGGCGTCTAGTGGCAAGATGACCGCGACGTGGCCGCGCAGGGTGTTCAGATAGAGTGCGGTACCTCCAGTCTTGGCGGTGGTGGCGGCCAGTTCGCCGGTGAGCCCGACGATGTTCCTGCTGATGGCGCCAGTGGCGGTGTTCTCAACGATCCAGCGGGGTCTGTCGGAGTCGTCTCCGTAGTGGTTGAGCTTTGCCTCGAGCTGGTTCCAGGTGCCAGACGTGTTCGTCTCGGTGGTCCATGACCGATAGCGCATGGCTGCATCCAGTTGCCAGGTCCTGCGCTGGCTCCCGGCGGTCTGCTGACGGACCAGATCGTTGGCGTAGTAGGAGTAGCCAGCACCGCCGGGCACAGAGATGGTGCGACCGAAGGCATCGTAGGCGTAGCCGCTGTTGACCAGCCGGTCGGCGGAGTCGTAGTTGGAGGTCAGGCTTGTTCCTCCACTGGCAGGGCAGTCGATCCCCGGCTCGCTGACCAGAGTTCTCAGAAGGTTCCGGTTGGTGTTGTCGTCGAAGCCGTACGAGCGACGGGTGCAGATGTTGTCCGTGGTGTCCTCAGCCTGGACGAGGCGGCCCAGCTTGTCGTATCGGTAGGTCTGCTGTGTGACACCGCCGGGTGTGCCGACCCGCGTGGTGGCCTGCCCGAAGATCGAGACTGTCTGGGTGTCGCTGGCCACGATCATGCCGTCGCTGTTGCGAGTGTAGGAGCGTGCGACGGGGTTCCCGGCCGTGTCGGTGGTGGTGGTCGTGGTGTATCCGCCGGGAAGCGTCTGCTCGTACACTCGCCCGTCCGCGTCGTACCGGCCACTGAAGGTACCGGCGACTGAGTCAGTGATCGCGGTTGGCACACCGCGGGGGTCTACCGCGGTGTCGTAGGTGTAGGTGGTGGTGGACGGTGCCGAGTCGGTCACCTTGACCGGGCGGCCCAGCCGATCGTACTCGGCCTTGGTCATGCCGCCGTCGGCGTCGGTGTAGGACGTCTGCCGGCCTAGCTTGTCGTAGCCGCGGGTGATCGTTCCACCGGTCGGGGAAGCGCTGGTCGTGGTCAGCCCTGTGACGCTGTCATAAGTGGTCGTAGTTTCGGGAACCGCCGCGCCCGAACCGCCCGAGACGGTGGTCTTGACAGGCCGCCCGGCATCGTCGTGAGTCGTCGTCGTAGTCCGGGTCGCACCGTTGGCGGTCTCGGTGACGGTCGTGGGCTGCCCGTACAGTCCGTATTCGGTACGGGTGGTCGCCAGTTCCGATGGATTGGAGCCACCGCCAGTGATCACTCCGGCCGGTCCGGTCGTGCAAACCAGATCAGCCCATTCGGGGCGTCCACCGCAGGGCCCGGTGCCGTCGGCGCTGTAGTAGGTGGTCACTCTCGCTCCGGCGTCCGTGCCGGAGCTCTTGGGCTGCGTGCTCTTGGTCTCTCTGCCTCTGGAGTCGTACTCGACCTGCCGGGTGATCGACAGGCTTCCGGGGTCTTCGGTGGTGGCGGAGGGAACGCCCTTGGCCCAGTCATAGCTGGTGGTCTGCACTCGGCCGTCCGCCAGTACGGTGGGATAGGCGGGCAACTGGGCTCCCTCGCTGACTTTGGTGACCTGATCCTGGACGACGGCGGAACCGTCGGTGGGGCGTCCCGCGTCATACTCGTTCTGTTTCCAGGGACGCGCCATGACCAGCAAGCCAGATGCCGCGACCTTCTCATTGGAGACGATCAGATCCTGATCGAGGGTCACCTGATGCAACGGTCCTAGCTTTTGTAGTTCCTGCACCCCATCGTCGCTGTAGGTGGTCCGTTCGGAGAGCATTTCGGCGCGCTCAGCACTCGGCAGGTTCGCGATCCCCAGCTCAGTGAGGGCTTGCTGGTCGGCGGCGGTTCCGCCGAGCGCGATGTTCCGGTTGGCGGCGCTCAGGGCACGCACCTTGTTGCCGTATCGGTCATATTCGGTCGTCGTGACGAAGCTGGCGGTGTTCGCGGTGTTCACTTCCCGGCCGGAGGCGTTGAGGTAGGTGATGGCAGCGCGTCTGTAGTCTCCGGCCGACAGGTCATCACCTGTGTGGGAAGCGGGTGTCGCGTCGGAGGGAAAAATCGCGGTCCCGTCGGTCGGACTCTCGGTCTGCCCCCACCGGGACCGTCCGACGATGCCGAGTTCCACAGGAGCCTTGGCCCCGGTGACGGGCACATCGTAGACGAGCGCCGTGACGGCGTCCCCCTCAACCGTGTCGGTACTGCCCTGCTTGAGCGCGGGGCGCGACGCTTTCAGCAGCATGCCCGCACCGGCCGTCTCGGTTTTCCCCGCGCTTCCGTAGGTGAAGGTCCAGGGGAGCTGCCCCGGCGGCGTCAGCTCGATTACTCGTCCGGCGTCGTCATAGCCGTACTGGGTCTGCAGGAGCGGAGTGATCCGTGGATCCCATCGCCGCCGCAAGTGTCCTCTGTCGTCGTAGGCATATCGGACGACCGGGATCGCCTCAGCGGCACTGGCTCCAGGCTTGGTGGCCCACAGCCTTACTTCGCTGACCTGGCCGACATAGTCGCCGAACGCGCTAGCCGTGGCGGTGGTGGCGGTGGCGTAGGTGAATTCGAGCACGCGGCATCCGCGGGTCGAGGGAGAGTTCTCACAGGTGCTCGATGCTACGCCGCTGGAGGCACCGATGATTCGCTTCGGACGAGCGAGCTTCTTGCCATCGACCGTTACGGCCTCGGACACGACGTTGGCCGTAGTGTCGTCCAAGCCAGCCCGCAAGGAAGTCGTCACCTGCCAGGTGACCGCGTTCGGTTCGGTCTTGGCGAAGCGGGTGACGGCTCCAGATGTGCTCTCGGTCAACGTGAACGTGCCGGTGAAGGAGCCTGTGAGTTTGAGGTCTTCGTTCCCAGGCTCGGGAACCCACCCCGTCTGGTCAGCATTGGCCGTGAAGTGCAGCGCTGATCCGTCCTCCTCAACCACGTCCAACGAGGTCTCCGAGGTTTTACGCAGGTGAGAGTAGTCGGTGTCCGTCGGGTCGGCGGAGACACCCGCTACCCATTGACCTCCGAAAATGGGGGCTTGCCCTTCCTGCTCGGCCCCGGCGCCGGGCAACCGGGACGAGGCCGTGCGGGACACCGACATTCCGAAAAGCGAGACGTCGGTCTCCTGCAGAGAGTAGTTACCGGTCAGAAGGTTCACTGCGCCTGGACCGACCGTCTTGGTCGCGGCACCGTCTGCGTTGCGGTCGACCACAAGGGCCAACGGCTGCGACTGGCCGACGGCGCCGTTGGGGCCGGCGAACTCAGCTCGCACTTGGACGTTGCCGTCCGGGTTGACCGTTGTGACCGCGTTCCAGGCGAGTGATGCGTTCTTGCCGTTGGTCAGGGGGACCGGCCAAGAGGAAAGCGCAGTGTCGCCGGAGGCAATGTGAGCGGGCGGGATCGGCGTCCATGGGTCGGCGTCACTTCGCCGCCAGGCGAACGTCACCTTGTCATACTTGGTCGGGTTGCCTTCGGCCACCAAGGGCACGCGACGGGCCGTGCGCTGGCCCTCCGTCGGGCTGTCGAACCCGCCGGGACCGACGTGGAAGGTGTAGGAGGCCGGCTCGGACACATTGCCGGCCTTGTCCATCGTGCGGATCTGTAGAACCTGGGTGCCGTCACTGGGCGGCGTCACCGAGAAGGTCTTGGCACCCGCTGCGCCGCTCGTTACCACCTTGTTCCAGTTCGTCCCATCCAGCGACCACTCCAACCATTGGTGGTCCGCAGAGGGTGGTGTGGCGGTGAACTTTCCCGCTTGCCCGGCACCTTTCACCCATGCGTTGGACGGGTAGTCCGTTGATCCCACGGCGCTTGGCGCGGACGGGCTGGTGGTGTCCACCGTGAAGGCGCAGTAATCCGACCAGATAGTGCCGTAGTGGGTGCCGTCATAGCCGCCTACGCGGAACTTGTAGGTCTTGCCGTTGCTCAACACACCGTCCGGGACTGTGACCGAGGCTTGTTGACCTGGGAGGACGGACGCTGACGACAGCACATCTCCGACCTGTGTGTTGGTCGCGGCATCGAAGATCTGGAAGTTGCCTTTGACTTTGTCGCCGTTGGCATCGCCGATCGTCGCACGCAGAGTCGGTCGGAGGGTGTTGACTGCGTAGACGCCGCCGTGCGCCAGGTAAGGCGGACCCGCCTGTGGGTTCGTGGGAGTCTTCGGACGGTAGTTGTAGGTGACCGTCAACTTGGGGACATTGCTCGCCGCGTTGCCCGAGTTCACTTGCTTCCAGTACTTGGTGCTGACCTCGTCGGGTGCCCGCAGTCCCATGCCGGAAGTCGTGTTCTTCGCCGATGCCCAGGTCTGGGCTAGGTTGGTGACGTCTGCATTGATCCAGCCGTCGCCTCCACAGCCGTCTCGCCCCTTGGTCTCAGTCGAGGTCGCTTTGGTGGTCCTCCAAGCCGGCTGAGCCGTCCAGCGCGAGGCCGTTGAAGCAAGTGCGGTGTCCACAGCTTCCCACGTGTACGCCGCACAATCGGAGTTTCCCGAGTGGAAGTTGTACAAGGACAGCGTGGCCTTGGACACAAGCGCGTCGGCAATCGGTGCGGTCTTCCAGTTGATGAACGCCCGTGCCTCCCGGCTGGTGCCGTCAGCGTTCTTGGTTCCTGGATTGCCCCAGTACAACTCGGAGTCCGCAGACCAGTCGACCGTCTCGCCCCGCTGTACCCGAGTGTCGAAGACGTTCGCCAACGCGCTCGTGGACGGGTCGACTGTCACCGGCCAAACCGTCTTCGGGTCGGCAAGGAATCCCGGGTCCGGCGTGAATACCAGATCGACGCCGTAACGCCGCGTCTTCACCTTCACCCCGACCTTGGCCTTATGCGGATGGTCGCTCACCCCGTCTGCCGACGTGGAGTCCCACATCACCGGCGCAGGCAGGTACGCCCTGCGTTTTCCTGTCTCAGCTTCGGCGAAGAGCACCGACCCGTCGCTTTGGGCGTCCGCCTTCAAGCCCTTGACCTTCAACGGCATCGTGTAGGAGAGGCCACCTGAGCCCGTCGGTGGCTTCTTGAGCTTCACGTATTGCTCGAAACCCATTCGCGTAGCTTCGACCACCACGTCCGCCGACCTGTCGATGGCATCGGGGTAGGTAGCCCGGTTTCCCTCCAGAAGCGGCCTCGGCAGCCCACCCCTCCACTGCAGGACAACCTGCTCGTCGCCTGACCCGAGCGTTACCAGATCACGGGCATCACGCTCGGCAGCCTTCGCTTCGCCGAAGGATCGTAGTCGTCTCCCGCCCTGGCCTCCGAGCCTCAGGCCCCGGGGATGCGCGCGCGGGACCACCGCACCATCCGCACCGACTGCCTGCAAGGTGACGTCAACGTCAATCCACTTTCCCGCCTGCACGAAGCGGACCGGTCCTGCGTACAGCTCAGTTGTACGCGAGCCATCCGGGTTTACCCAGGTCGAAGAAGTCTCCGTCCGCTCGGACAACGCTTCCACAGGTCGTCGGGACAATCGCGCGAGCATCCGAGCCGAGGCCGCAGTCTCTGCGCTCGTGGCCCATTGCCCCGGCTTGCCGGCCTGCGACGCGGGATCCGCGAGCGCCGCGTTCATCAGCGAAAAGGGGCTGATTTGGAGGAACGATCCTGCCAACGACACCGACATAACAGCTGCTACACGCCGAAACCAGCTCACACAAGCTCCAGAGGCAGACCCATAGGCAAGATCGCCAACGTCGGCCTAAACGTAACCAGCGCGTCCTCGCAGAGGAACGGTCAGGTTCTCGCACATGGCTATGACATAGATCACTCAAGGTGCAGACAACGGACTCCCCTGGCAACGCGTCGCTCAGGAATCACAAATAACGACTCTGACATGAAATCCGTACCGGGAGACGGCTCACGAGATAATCCGACTCCAAGAAACTATCGCAAGACAAGACGATCCGCGACGGAGCGGATAGTAGACCAGGTCACCGCGAGCACTCGTCAAGCATCCCCTCGCAAAGGAGGCGACTTTCACAGAGAAGCAGGCTGCCCAGCAAAGCTCTCCCAATCGCGACAGACAACCCCGCACACCGTCTAAAGGTCACAGCCCATATTTGCAATCATTATGCAAATTCCCAGGTCAAGAGCGTACAGCAACGCCGAGTCAAGGTTTGTGGCATCGCCAAATAGGAACGCAAAAGATTGTCGATGCGAATTCGCGTTGGCTGCCAGCAAAGATATATGGACTGCCTATACGAAAGTCGCGAGCGAAATATCTCATTCTGTCAATCTGGATAGACTTCGACTCAAACCAGATGCCATTATCCGACTTTGAAATCGATGAAACTTGAGTCACTCAAGCCGTTCTTCCGCAGAAACATCAAGAATAACCTGAGAGAAATATGAGCTGTCGAGCTAGGAAGTCGTCGATGATTGCCCGCTTTACGGTCAGCATCAAATCATCAGTTGGGGTGACCCAAAAGCACCTTACTTCGAACCATTTTCTGGCCGACAGTGGACCTGAAAGACGTCGCGCTCCGCGACTCAACCGAAACGAGCCGTTGCTGGTCGTCTACGACGCCACATCTCGTGCGACAGCCCACCGGCTGCGGAACTTGCACCTCGTCAGCTGGGCAAGTCCATGGCAGCGCTGACATAACAACGAGAATCCGGAACGGCAAAATGTGGGCCTTCGGTGACGCAGGACCGGCCCTTTTACTTAAGCACGTATACCTAGAGTGGGGAATGACCGACGGACAGCAACCAGACGATAGGGGACGCAAGGCTTCAGGCGGGTGAGTAGAGCTCGGACTTGGCGAACCTGACTGGCGTCAGCGTCAGTCAACCGCCAAGCTGCCGTCCGCGGATGCATGCGACCTGTCGGGCTCTCGTTGATGTCCTCCGTGATCAGCTCGCAGATGAACACGGCCAGCGTGATGAACCCCCGGAATGCCGGGACCAGCCGCCAGGCCGCACACCCGGCCCGGGCGGGCTGGGTGCCCGCGGCCGTCAGACCGACGCTCTTGACAGGACGAACGAAGGTTCATCTCCCCTTGGAGGGTTTATGCGCGCACTGTCGAGTGGATTGCGGCGCTGCGAGCGGCGGCACGCAAGGTCATCCAGGCGGCTGCCATACGGGTGTTCGCCCGCCGGGGGTTTGCGGTGTCGACCATCCGCGACACCGCGCTCGGAGCAGATTCGAGTATCGGGTCGATCTATCGTCACTACGCCACGAAGGAAGAGCTGTGTTTCGATCTGCCCGGCCGGGCCGTCGCATGCCTCGTCACGCTCGCGGCGGACAGCCTTGAACCAGGGCGGCAGACCCCCTGGTTCACACGTTCACCACTCGTCTCCTAGCGGCGTCACAGCTGACGATGGCGCTGCCGAGTTCGACATCGTCAACCATGGGGTTACCTCCGACATACCCCGGCGAAGTCGATCGGTTTCGTTGAGGTACGCCGCTCCATGTGGCACACCTTCAAGGATCTCGTGGGGCGCGGTCAGGCCGCCGGCGGCGTTCCTCTGGTCCACGGAGAGCTGGGGTGGTGACCCTCAAGGCTGGGGCCGTTGCCCCCACCCGGCGAGATTATCTGCGAGCGACGACGAGCGGTCGGGCGGGCTGGATGTCCGGGCCTCCGCCGAGCTGATCGAGCGGGCCCAGGCAGGGGTGTCGCCGGCGGGCCCAGACGGGCTTGCCCGGTGCCACCAAGACGGTGCTGCAGACCGCGCCGGAAGCGCAGATTTCCGAGCATCTGCGCTACGAACGGGCGAATACCCGGCCCGCCGGGCGGTAGCCACCGCAACCGCCAACTCGTCCGCACTCGTGTCCACAGGACAAAATCGCGGTACCGCAGGACCGGACGAAGCCTTTACGTTGTAGATCACTACATTGTTCACATCTGCTCTGTACTGCTCTCCGCGAGAAGGAGCGGGAGCGTAAGCAAAAGGCCACTGGTATCCAGCGCTGCTTCTCGTCGGTCATGCCGGAGCGGGGGCGGTGAGGACAGCGTTGGCCCGATGGCCGGCCGGTTCTGCCAGCGGAGATCGCCTCCATCGCAAGAGATGACGGTGCCGGCGGGATGCACGGTAGTGGTGACGGCCTCGCGGGTCTTGACGAGGCAGCGGACGGCTCGTTCGAGCACGGCGACCGGCGGGTCTGCGCCCAGCAGGACGTCACGGCATGCGCGGATGACCGCGAAGCCGGAGCCGGTGAAGGCCGCGCCATACCAGCGGGCCTTCCCCGGGACGGGTCAGACGGTTCTACGTTGCAGCAGCGACGCCTCCAGACGATCCAGGTGACCTGCTATCTGCACCCGGCCCAAAGCAGGACGCAGGCCCCCTTCACACCGGCCCGTCGGGCATGCCACAAGGCAGACTCCAGCCCACCCCGGCTCGTGGTTCCTGAGCGGACATGCGGCGAGCACTCAACCCGACTTCGACCGCGTAGAGTGACTGGTAGCACGGTCTTCTTGTGGCCTCGTTCGCGGCGGGAGAAGGATGATCTCCCGAATTCCTCCCACCGGGCCCCCGTGGCCGCCCCCGGAGCCCCAAGAAGCCGCCCTGCGGGCGCGAGGCCGCGCACTGCTGGACCGAAACCCGTGACCTCTTCGGAGCTGCGACAACGCCAAAGAGGCCTGCTCTTCATTCAAGCAAGCCTCTGACCTGGCAAAACGTGGGCGATACTGGGTTCGAACCAGTGGCCTCTTCGGTGTGAACACGATCAATCAAGCCCGGGACGAGCCGCTTCTCGCCATCGTCGCAGGTCAGCCAGCTTCTTCCACCGCGCCACAGCGCATCTCAGGGAAGGTCGAGTCCGTTACGCTCTCCCGCAACTGACGCCTCGCTGCCACATACAGTGCGTGACCTTAATGTAGCCAGAGGGTAGTCCGATCCCTAGCGCGACGACGAGAGTCGACGGCACCGAGAGGCTGGTCGCGCAGCCACCACGCGTGGCTGGAGGCAAAGGCGCCTTGGCTCTGATCAGGAAGTGAATGACCGAGTAACTCTCGACTCGAGATTCGGATGGCACTGAAGCACTTCAAGGTCTGCAATCCCCAACCAGCGCTTCTGACATCCTCACCTTGTCGTGCCGACAACCTTCCTTCCGGTTCTCCCAACCCGCTGGGGACCTATCCGGAAGATCTGCGGCACTCACCGGGAATCGGATGGGGCACCCGCGGCTGGTGAACCTTGCCACGGGTGCCCCCTTCCTCATTACTGGGCGTTACCCGGCTTCGGTACCGGTGTCGCTCGGGCCGTCTTCGTGGGCGCTGTCGGTGTCGTGCGCGCTCTCGGTCTGGCCGTTCTTGTTCGACTCGTTGCCGGCCTCGTCGCCGGCCTCCTTCTCGGTGCCGTTTTCGTTCGACTCGTTGTCGGCGCCCTTCTGGTCTCCCTGCTGGACGCTGTCGTGGTCGGGGCCGGTCTTCGGGTCCGCGCCCTGCTCATCGGTGCCCTGCTCGTCGTTCTGGTTGGGGGCGGGGGGCGTGACCTGCCGGGAGACGGCCGGGGGCTTGACGTGGGAGGGGGAGGCGGCAGAGGCCGCTCCAGCGAGGGACGCGCCTGCCGCCCCGAGGGCGAGGACGCCGAACGCCGTGGCCGCGATCTTCCGGTTGAGGTTCATGTATCCGCCTTTCACGGTTGACTGTTCGAGCGACCCAGTATGCGAAGCCACAGGTGAGACGACCGTGTACGCGGCATGTGAACGTTGACATCTTGAGTTGCGGGTGGCGGCTCGCGCCTCAGCCACCGTGGGGGCTCCGGTCGTGGGCGGGGAGCATCGGGAGTTCCACGCGTATTCGGGCTCCTCCTTCTGGAGGGTTGTCCGCCACGGCTCGTCCGCCGTGCGCGTGGGCGATGGAGCGGACGATCGCCAGGCCCAGCCCCGTACCGCCGTCGGCGCGGCTGCGTGCGGTGTCGGCGCGTCTGAACCGCTCGAAAGCCACGGGCAGGAACTCCGGCGGGAAACCGGGCCCCTGGTCGCGTACCTCGATCACCGCGACAGCCCGTCCATGCCGACCACGGCGCCTGAGCCCGACATCGATGACGCCGCCCGGCGGTGAGTACCGCAGGGCGTTGTCGAGCAGGTTGTCGACCGCCTGCCGCAACCGATCCGGGTCGGCCGTCAGGTGCATGTGCTCTTCGCCGCTCAGGCGCAGCGTGATGTCCTGGGCGGCGGCCCGAGCGGACGCCGCCCGCACCGCTGCGGCCAGGACGTCGTGCGGCGCCATGGGCCGGGGCCGCAGAAAGGCATGTCCTTCGTCGGCGCGGGCCAGGAGCAGCAGGTCCTCGGCCAGCCGGATGAGCCGGTCGGTGTCGGCGGCCGCCGCATCAACGGCCGACGCCAGCGCCTGGTGAGAGCGTCCCGGCTGCTGCGCCAGCTCCAGTTCGGCCTTGAGCGTCGTCAGGGGTGTGCGCAGCTCGTGGCCGGCGTCGGCGACGAATCCGCGCTCGCGCGCGAGCGCGCGGGCCAGCCGGTCCAGCACCGCGTTCATGGTCGTGGCCAGGGTCGCGATCTCGTCGCGCGTTCCGGGCACGTGGAGGCGGGCGTCGATGTCGTGCTCGGAGATGTCGGCGAGGCGCCGCCGCAGCCGTTCCACCGGCCGCAGTGCCGCCCCTGCCAGAACATAGGCGCCTAGTCCCGCAAGTGCCGCGGCGGGCGGGCCGGCGATCAGGAAGATCTTGCCGGTGCGGGCGGCCGTCTCTTCGACGATCTGCGTGCTGGCGCCGACCACGACCACGACCGGCTGGTCGGCGTTGCGGGCGGGGACGCCCAGCATCCGGTACTGCTGCCCTTCGATGACCGCGGTGAACTGCTCGGGCTCCCGCGCGGCGTTCTGCAACCGGCCGCCGCTCGCCAACGGCCCGTGGGCGTCCCCGCTGTTCTCCAACACTCTTCCTTGAGGGGAGAGCACTTGGGTCACATCCTCAGACCCGGTGTCTCGGTGCTCTCCCTGTCCAGGACCCTCTTGCTCTCCCGACGCCGGAGGAGACGGAGAGGGGCTGGCGGTGGCCAGACGCGCCACCTGAGCATTGGCGCGGGCTCGCAGGGCGTCATCGACAGTGGAGTTCATCCCGGCCGTCAATTGCTGCCGGAACAGGAGGCCGACCCCGCCGATCAGGATCGCGGCACCCAGCGTGAACAGAAGGGCCAGCCGCCACCGCAGCGGCACGACCGGTCATCTCCCTTCCGCGAAAGCGGGAGACCGCAGCCGGTAGCCCGCTCCGCGCACCGTTTCCAGGACCGACTCGGTCCCCGGATCGTCGATCTTGCGGCGCAGGTAGGCGACGTACTGGTCGACGACGTTGGAGGATCCATCGTAGGCATAGTCCCAGACGTGCTCCAGGATCGTGGTGCGAGTCAGCACGTCGCCGGGATGCCGCATGAACAACTCCAGCAGCGCGAACTCCTTGGGCGACAACTGCCTCTCAGCCTCCCCCCGCCATACCCTGCGGCTGGAGGGATCCAGCCGCAGGTCTCCGACGGCCAGCAGGGTGGGCCTCTCCTTGGCGCCTCGGCGGACAAGTGCCCGCAGCCGGGCCAGAAGTTCGGCAAAGCTGAACGGCTTGGTCAGATAGTCGTCGGCGCCCGCGTCCAGCCCGTGAACCCGGTCGCTGACCGCGTCCCGAGCGGTCAGCATCAGCACCGGCGCCCAGCAGTCCCCCACACGCAGTCGTCGGCACACCTCGAACCCGTCCAGACCGGGAAGCATGACGTCCAGCACGATCGCGTCATAAGGGTTCTCGACCGCCTGCCACACCGCGTCGGGACCGTTGGCGGCGACATCGACGGCGTAGCCCTCCTCGCACAGCCCGCGCTGCAACAGCGCGGCTGTACGGATCTCATCCTCGACGACCAGCACTCGCACACCTCCAACCTAGAACCCCCGAATGTGAGAATGATGTGAACCGGTCCCATCAAGCCGCGGCACAGGCCGAGCGCGCAGTACGGAGCAGCGTCGAACCCCCAAGGGCCCTCACCACCCTGCTGCCCTGTTCTCTCTTGCCGGAGGGATCATCTCGCCTGAGTCGTCAACAACGTCACCTACGGCATCATCGCCCTCTTGAAGCCTTACCCAGGCCGTCTCTACCTGGACGTCCCGCCGCGTCCGAGTCCCTGGTCTGTCCGGGCGCGTGCCGATTTGCCGACCTGCACTCGGTTTCCAGCGTTGGGTGGGCAAAGGTCTGTGCGTCAAGGCCAGGCGCCCGGAGGACGCGGCGGCGGCGCTGCAAGTAAAACTTGTAGAAGTTCTATCGCCGCCAGCCGTGATGGATTCCGAGGCTCGGTGCCCGCCCACCACCAGCGGCACAACAAGGGAGTCACACTCGTTATAGGGAGACAGGGGGAGGTACCGGTATGGGAGAGGGCCCGGCTCGCCTCGGCGCAGGCTTGCGGCGCCCTGTCCCGACCGGTTCCACCATGGCGCGTGTGCTGTTCGGGCTGGCGACCGCTGTGGCGGTTCTGGTCATCGGGTTCGCGCACCGGGCCGCCGTCGACGCCGGCGGCGACAGTCTCGCCACTGCAGACGGTGAATGGCTGATCCTCGCCGCCTCGGCGACCCTCCTCATGTGGATCGTCGGCGCGATCGCGCAGGTGGGTTCCATGCCACTGCTGCCGCCCTTGGGGCGGTTGTTCGTGGTGCAACTGGGGGCGAGCTTCGCCAACCACGTCCTCCCGGCGGGGGTGGGTGGGATGGCGGTCAACATGCGGTTCATGCGCCGCCTGGGCATGACGCGCGGCGCGGCCGCAGGTGCGGTCGGGCTCAATTCCCTCGCGGGTCTGGTGACCCACCTGCTCTTGCTGGCGGGCGTCGTGGCGGCGGCACCGTCGGCGGTGGCGTCGCTGGCTCCACGGGTGCACTGGCCGGCCTTCAGTTCCTCGGCGACCGCTACGACAGCGATCGCCGCGACAGGCGCGCTCGCCATCGTAGGGGCACTCACCTGGGCCACTGTGCGGCTCACGCGACGCGGCGCGCACGCCCGGCTCTCCAAGGCGACTTCACATCTGGTCAATGACCTGCGGGAACTGCGTGGGGTGCTGCGTCATCCCGGGCGTGCGGCGGCACTGTGGGGCGGTTCTGTGGCGGCGCCGCTGCTGCACGCAATGATCCTTTACGCCGTGCTCCAGAGCCTCGGCGACCCGGTCCCTATGGGAGAGGTACTGCTCGTCTATTTGGTGGTGTCCGCGGTTTGCGCTTTGCTGCCGGCGCCGGGCGCCATCGGAAGCCTCGACGTGGCGCTGATCGCGGCGCTGATCGCGGGGGGCGTCCCGTCCACCACCGCTCTGGCGTCCGTGCTCGGCTACCGGTTGATCACGGTTTGGCTGCCCCTCCTGCCGACCGCCTGCGTTCTGGGCGTACTGCTGCGGCGCCGCATCATCTGACGAAACCATCGACAACCGGCTGGACGAGGTGTTCGGTCTTTCCAGTGATGAGCGTCCTACTGCGGCGGCGCTGGTGCGACCACCCCAACGGTCAGGCGCACATCCCGGCCGACCGCTGCCCTCGGCCCCCGCGAGCGGGCGGGCTCTGAACGGCGCCCCTGTGGCACTTGGCGCCGACCTTCGGTTAGGGCTCCTGACAAATGGTGAAGACCTTCCTGACGTCCTCGACTCGGTCGACGGGGGGTGAGACATGGCGCCGACCGGCACTCGGAGCACGACCACCGCGCTGTCCGGCACTGCGGGACACCGTGCCGCGACGTGGCCGTACCTGGTGATTCCAGGGGTGGTCACGCTCGGCATGTGCATGTGGCGGATCAGCGTGCCCTCGTACTGGCGGGACGAGTCGGTCAGCGTGGTCGTGGGGCGCGGCGGGCTCGGCGCGCTGACGAGCTTCATCTCCCGCATTGATGCGGTCCACGGCCTGTACTACCTGCTGATGCACCTGGTGACCAGGCTGGGAACGAGCGAGGTGATCACCCGGACGCCCTCGGCGGTGGCCTCCGGCGTGACGGCCATGGGGATCGCCGCCATCGGCGGGCGGCTGTACTCGGCCAAGGCGGGCCTCTACGGCGGTCTGCTGTACGGCCTGCTGCCGATCACCAGCCGGTACGGGCAGGAGGCTCGCCAGTACGCGATGGTCAGCGCGGGCGCCGTCCTGGCCACCTACTTCCTGGTCCGGGCGTTGCAGGATTCGCGTCCCCAGTTCAGATGGTACGCCGCGTACGCGGCGGCGATGGGCCTGGTGGGGTGGCTTCACCTTTAAGCGCTGTTCCTCATGCCCGCCCACGCCGTGACCGCCGGCCTGTGGAGGCATCCCCAGTGGCGGCGCCGCCACTGGGCGAGCTGGGGGTTGGTCACCCTGGCTGCGGTACTGCTGGTGTCACCGCTCGCAGTGGTCGCGCGCGGCCAAGAGGCCGCCCAGGTGTCCTGGTTGGAGCGCCCCGGAACCAGGGCGCTTTACAGCCTCGGCCTGTGGGTCACCGGCGGCGGACGCGTCCTCCTGCTCGTGCTGGTGGCGGCCGTCGTGGTGGGGACGGCGCGACTGCTCGTTCGCGATCATCGCAACGCCGCCGCGCTGACCGTCCCGTGGATGTGCTTACCGTTCGTCCTGGCGTGGAGCGTGTCCCAGGTCCACCCCGTCTACCATCCCCGATACATCCTCTACTCCGTCTGCGCTCTCGCGCTGCTGGGTGGGGTGGCGCTGGACACCGTGGTCGGGCGGCTGCCTGTTGGCCGACCCTGGTTCGCCGTGGCGGCCGCGGTCACCGTGCTGGCGGTCCTGGCGTTGGTGACGCTCCCCGCCCAACTCGCTGAGCGCAGACCGCGGAGCCGTCCGGACGACCTGCGCTCTCTGGCCGCCGCCCTGCGGCGGCACTCGCACCCGGGGGACGCGGTCCTGTACCTGCCCGCGGATCGGCAGGCTTTCGCGACCGCCTACGCCGACGCCTTCGCCCGGTTGAACACGACGGCCCTGCAAGACCACGAGACGAACCTGCAGCCCGGCTCTTTCCGGTCGGCTCTGGCAGCCGAGTCCCGGATCTGGCTCGTCCAGATACTCCCCCACGATCACCGGTACCGCAGCGCAGCGTCTCCGCGCGATCTCGCGATCCTCAAGAACGACAAAGGTCTCCGGGCGACCAGCTCAAGGCGGTTCGGGAGCATCCGGCTCACCCTGTACATCCGCCGCACGGCCGGAAGCTGACGTCCGCCCCCGGTGAGCTGAGCTCGTTGCGCAGCCGTGGCCCACGCCCCCGCCCCGGTGAGCGGACCACCGAGACCACTTGCCCAGCACGACCAAGAATCCTGCGCTCCGCCGTATCGGGGGACGGTGCCGGTGCGAGAAACCTCGGTATTCATGCTGGCCGAGCCCCTGCGTCCATCCAGGATGTCGTCGCTGGCACGCTCCCGGTCACCACAGTCCCCTGTTCTGCCTTGTGCGGACGATCTGCCGAGCCGGCGCGCGACGCCCCAGCAGCACCGCTCGTCAGGAGTCGTCGATGTCTTCCCATACCTCCTCGTCCTGCCAGAGGTCGTCGCCCTCGACCAGGACGATGGTGCGCGGCGCCGGGGGCCCGAGCCGTCCACGCCATCCTCGAACGGTGAGCAGGAGCAACAGCCACACGGCGCCGAGCAGGAAACCGCCGATGACGTCGCTGAGCCAATGGACTCCCAGGTAGAGCCGCGACAATCCGACCAGTACGATGATCGCCGCGCTGATCCAAGCGAAGACCACGCGGGTCCGTCGCCGCAGCGTGCCGGCGGTCGCGGCGAGGACGGCCAGCAACGTCCAACAGGTCATCGCCTGGACACTGTGTCCGGACGGGAACGAGAACCCACCCACGCGAACGATCATGTCCGGCACGGGCGGACGCAGCCTTGCCAACAGCACTTTGCCGACCTCGCCGAGGACCACACTTCCGGCGAGTGCCACCCAGACGAACAGGGTGATGCCCCATTCACGCCTGCTCCAGACCAGGTACACCCCGACGACGACGAACAGCGGTATCAGCACCGCCGTCGACCCCAGCCAGGTCACAGCCTCCATCAACACGGTCACCGGCCCGAGACGATGCCCGAGGAACCAGGCATGCACCGGCGCGTCCCACTGGCCCGCCTCACCGGCGGTGACATCGACGGTGAGGGCCGTCAACCCAATAGCGCATCCAAAAGCGAGCAAGGCGAGCACGGTGGGAGTGCGGTGGACGGCCGTCGTGCGCGTGTGCCATCCCATCACCGATCACCTCTCAATGCCATCGTGAGCGCCGGCGGGCGCCGTGGCGCGTCGACTCTTGCGCAGTTACAGCGCGATCGAACAAACGAGCCTCCCCTCACCCATCCTGCCCACGGGCACGAGCCGCTGTTGACAGAGCAGCGTGTCACCCAATACTACTCCATGTATTGAATGTGTCACTATTCGTGACTTGGGTATCTGGGTGTCAATTCCCCCAGATCAGCCGAGGCACGTGTCTAGGGGGACACATCATGGCGGGTCGACGGCCGACGATCTTGCGCGGCGTTGGAGTTGTCCTTCTTGGCTCTCTGATCCTCTCGGCGGCGTGCAGCAAGCCTGGAAAGGCCGGTCGGTCGGCGGCGACATATGGGGTCCGCAGGACGGTGCCACTGGGCAACTCCGTCCAGGGACGCCCGATCGTCGCGATCGAGCTGGGGAACCCGCGCGCGGCTCGACGAGTGCTGGTCGTCGGTTGCGTGCACGGCGACGAGCAGGCCGGCGTGCCGGTGGCACATGCACTGGCCGCCGGAACCAGGCCGGCGAACATGAACTTGTGGGTGGTCCCCTCGTTCAACCCGGACGGGATGGCGGCCCGGACGCGGGGAAACGCGCACGGCGTCGACCTCAACCGCAACTTCCCAGCCGGGTGGCGACCGATCGACTCGCGCGGCTCAGTTCACTACTCCGGCCCCCGGCCGCTCTCGGAGCCGGAGTCGCGGTACGCCGCCGACCTCATCCGGCGGATCCGCCCGACCATCGGCATCTGGTTCCACCAGCACTTGGCCGTCGTCGATGACTCTGAAGGACCCAAGGACATCAAGCGGCGCTTCGCCCGCGACGTCGGGCTCCCGCTGCGCACGCTCACCAACTTCCCAGGAAGCATCACCGGCTGGGAGAACACCGTCGTCCGCGACAGCGCGTTCGTGGTCGAGCTCCCCGCCGGGCGGCTCCCGGCGCAGGCGGTCCGCCGATACGCCGACGCCCTCCGCCGGATCGCCAGCCCCTGACCGCCAGCACCCCGGAAACGCGGCTACGGTCACGCTTCTGCGCAGGTGATGGCCGCGTCGGCCGCAGAGCCGAGGATGAGCCCGGCCAGGACGCCCCAGCGGTGACCGTCCTCACGGCCGCGGCCCGGTCGACGGCGAGCAGTTCGATCAGCGCGCACATGATCGATCCGGCCGACAAGGGAAGAGCGGACCTCCGTGTTTCAGCGGAAAACGCCGGTGTGGCCAAGGGAGTAGCGGCCAGGCTGCGGAAACACGCACAGACCGTGCGGGCCGTCACCGACACGGATGCGGCGAATCAACCGGCCTGTGACCGTAGAGATCGCGTACACCTCGCTGTGGTAGCGACCCGACAGCCACAGCACCTGCCCGTCGGCCGACACCCCACCCATGTCGGGCGAGCCGCCACCGGGCAGCCGCCATCGCCGCGCTACCCGCGCCGTCTTGAACGAGATCAGGGAGATGGAGCCTTCAGCCCGGTTGGTGACGTAGAGGGTGGTCGAGTCACGGCTCACGTACAGCCCGTGTGCGCCCTTGCCGGTATGGATGAAGCCGGTCACGCGGAACGTCGACGCGTCGATCGTCCAGACGCCGTTGGAGGCCATGTCAGCGATGTAGAACGTCTGGCCGTCGGGAGAGGTCTTCACGTCCTGTGGCATCGCGCCCTTAGCCAGCTTGAGCACGCCGGTGACCCTCTGACCACGGGTGTCGACGCGCAGCACTTCGCCGGAGAACTCACACGCGGTGAGGAAGAAGTCTCCCGAGGCCGAGAAGTCGGCATGGTTGGGGCCGCGGCACGGCACGTCCACGTGCTTGCGCAGCCGCATCGAGTGGGCGTCCCGGAAGTCGATGCGCTGCAGCCGCTCCGCCATGATGATCGCGAACCGGCCGTCCGGCGTGAAGTACATGTTGTAGGGGTCGTCGACAGGGACGGGCTTGCCGGGTTCACCAGTCCGCGGGTCGATGGGGATCAGGTCGTTGGAGTCGTTGTCGTTGACCCACAGCGTCCGCATGTCCCAGGACGGGACGACATGCTGCGGCTTGCGGCCGACCCGAAACCGCGCGACCTGCTTGAACGTCTTCTGATCTAGCACGATCACGTCGTCGCTCTGCGAATTGGGCACGTACACGCGTGCCGGCAGGTCTCGCACCTGCGGGCTGAGCATGCCGGGCCGGTCGTGCTCGTAGAGGTCCGTCGGCGACGTCAGCGGGCCGGCAACAGCGTGACTCGTGAGCTGCCGGGGATCAGCGCCATGCGGATGCCCAGATGACGAGCACCCCGCGAGCAGCCCGGCGGTCACGGCCAGTGCCCACCGGCGCTTCATGTTCGGACCAGGTCAGAGACGGTCACCGCCCGAAGCCCACGCCGACGCAGGCCGTCCAGAACCGCCGCCAACACCTCGACCGTTCCAGTCTGGCCGAGATGCATGCCGTGGAACCTCAGGGCCAATGCACGGGCGACCAGCGAGCCACGAAAGATCTTCCCCGCCCAGGGCCGTCCAGATGGTGTCGTCGTGGTGGGCTGGGAGCCAGAACCCCGCCCCTGCGCCATGCCACGGTCAAACGGCCCACCACACGTTGCGCAAACCCCCGCGCCGACGAGGCCAGCGACGCCCGCGAGTACAGTGAGTCTCCGAGTCGCCACAATCTGTATCCTACCTTGGCCGCATCCCGGCAGGGTCGACCGCCGCAGCGGAAGCCGCAAGAAGCGGGAGGACTCTGAGCCTGCCTCTCCGCATTTCGGACGAGGCGGAGCTCCACCTGACCCTCACTGCGGTGAACAGACTGTCCGCTGATCGGTTGGGCCGTAGGGTGCCGCCGGCAGGCCCCACGCGCACCGTGTGGTCGTACGCTGCGCGAATGACCCAGCATGTGCGGGCGGTTTCGACTGGGACAAGCCTGCTTCCCGTCAATCTCATCCTTGGCGTGGCCATGGCGGTCCTGCTGGCGGCGGCCGTGGCGGTCTGCCATTTCGGCCGCCTCGGGCACGCCCGTGCCGTCCTGCTGGCCGGGCTGCGCGCCGCCGTCCAACTCGCGGCCGTCTCGCTGGTCATCGGCGCGGTCGTCCGGCACATTCCGCTCGTCGCCCTGTTCGTGATCCTCATGTACGCGGTCGCGGTGCGCACCAGCGGCCGCCGGCTCACCAAGGGGCCGAGCTGGTGGTGGGCGTCCCTGCCCATCGGCGCGGGCGTCGCTCCCGTCCTAGCCCTGCTGCTGGCCGCGGGCCTGCTGCCGCCCAAGGGCATCAGCGTGATCCCCATCGCCGGCATCCTCATCGGCGGCGCCCTCACCGCCACCTACCTGGCCGGCCGCCGCGCACTGGACGAACTCGCCCAGCGTTCCGGCGAGGTCGAGGCCGCGCTGTCGCTAGGCCTTCTCGATCGTGACGCGCGTCTGCTCATCGCCCGCGACAAGGCCGCGACG
The DNA here is from genome assembly GCF_040653135.1 of Actinomadura sp. NPDC048021. NCBI lineage: Bacteria > Bacillati > Actinomycetota > Actinomycetes > Streptosporangiales > Thermomonosporaceae > Actinomadura > Actinomadura sp. NPDC048021. The sequence goes on along the minus strand of NZ_JBEZJQ010000004.1, from coordinate 127,670 downwards.
GCTCTCGTCCCCGCCATCGACCAGACGCGCACCGTCGGGCTGGTCACCCTGCCCGGCGCGTTCGTCGGCATGATGCTGGGCGGCGCGTCCCCGGTCGCCGCGGGAGCGGTGCAGTTGTTCGTCCTGATCGCACTGCTGGCCATCGAGGCGACCGCGGCCTTCCTCACACTTGAGCTGGTCGCACGCGGCCTCATCATCGACCGGTGAGGGGCCGCGCCCAACGGCCGACGGTGTCATGCGGCGGGGTCGCGCCGCCAGAGCCACAGGACGGCGATGCCAGCGGGCAAGGCGATCGTGGCGATCTGGAGCGCGATTCCGGTGCCGAGGCGGGCGGTTCCGGCTGGGGTGAACAGGTCGGCCCAGTCCTGCCAGTAGTGCACGGGCAGGATCATCGCGAAAGCGCGCAGGCTGGACTGGCCGTTGAGCCTGGCGGGGCGGGGGCAGGAGCGGCATGGCGCCGAGTTGCGCGAAGGCCCCGCCACCCACATCAGCGCGATTCCGGCGGCGGCCATGACCAGCCACTCGAAGTCGGCGGCGGCGAGGCTCTCCCCACCGGCGTCGACCACGGACCGGTGCGCAAAGCCGATCACGACGACCACGGCCGCCGCCGCCAGGCCCAGCAGGATCGCAGGGTCGAGGCGAGGGTGAGCACTGGGCGCCGCGCCCCGAGCGGCCCGGGTGTGCCGCGTCCGCCATGCGGGTGCCTCCCTCCTGTGGCCTCGTCCCCGGATTGATGGTCGGCGCCGTCACAGGTCGCGCAGGACGGTGAGCGGTGGACGGCGAGCGGCGCGCAGTGTGACCAGAGCCGCAACGGCCATGACGGCGAGGGCGGTCGCGGCGACCACGGCCAGATACGTCCAGGGGACGGTGAGATGGTCGGGTGGCGGGTCGAAGACGCCGGTCAGGACCTTGACGAGCATGCGGGTCAGCGTCCAGCCGATGAGTGCGCCGAACGCCGCCGCACCGGCCAGGATCAACGCGACCTCGGCCCAGACGAAGGCACCGAGCTGACGGGGCCGGGCGCCCAGGGCGCGGACGAGGGCGAAGGTGCGGCGGCGTTCGGTGAAGCCGAGCGCCAGCAGCATGCCGGTGGCGAAGGTGACCAGGGCCAGGGCGTAGCCGAGCTCGATGCGGGTGAGGCCGCCCAGGTCGACGGCGGTCAGGCTAAAGCCGATGACCTTGCGGGTGGTGTGCAGATCGGTGATCTGCGCCTGCGGACCGAGCCGGGAGCGGAGCGCGGCCGCCACGGCCGGGGGTGATGCCCCGCCGCGGGTTCCGACGAGGAAGGCGCCCACGGTGTCGGTTCCGGTCTGCCGCGCGATGTAGTCGGCGTTGGCGACCAGGAAGCTGTCACGCGGCGCGGTCGGGAACTCCTTGGCGACTCCCGCGTAGTGGAACGCTACCGTGCGGTACTGCTTGGTCCGGCCATCCTGGAGCCGCAGCCGCAGCAGGTCGCCCGGATGCAGTTGGAAGTCGTGCGCAGTCTCCTGGCTGACCAGCACGGCGTCGGGGCGCTGGGCCAGTCGGCCGATCATGTCGCGGGCGGTCCCGCCGGTGAAATAGGCGTCCTGCAGGTGGGTGGTGCGCGCGATGGTCGAGGTCCGCACGCCGTACAGGTCCTGCAGATCCGAGCCGACATAGGCGAAGCGGTGCTGCAGCGGCTCGACCGTGGAGACTCCCGGCGCCGCGGCGATCGCCTTCTCCTGCCCGGGCGGCACGTAGGCGCCGGGCGATTCGGTAACGGTCACCTCGGCGCCGTTGGTGAGCTCGGCGTCGACGGCGGCCTGCTGCCGGTAGGTGGCGTCGAACACGGCCGTCGACGCGGCGAAGACCACGGCCAGCGCGGCCAGTGCGACGGTGCGGGCGAGCAGGGTGCGCTGCCCGCCCAGGGTGGCGGTGACGGTGCCCGACAGCGGCCCGGCGACCGGGCGTACCAGGCGGGTGACCAGACGCCGCCGCAGCGGCTCCTGCTCTCCCCCGCCTCCCCCCGCATCCTCGCCGGAGTGGTCCTCGTCGAGGCCGAATACGGCCTGCCTGCTCGGGGCGAGCAGCATGTGGACGGCTCGCCACGCCAGCAGGCCCCCGCCGAGCCAGAGCAGCGCCGGGCCGGCGAACGCCCAGTAGCTGACGGAGATCGTGGGCAGACCCTCCGGCACCAGCACGATGGAATAGTTGTTGCGGCCGGTGAGCCAGAAGACGAGTCCGGACGCCGCCAGCAGCCACAGGTCGAGCCCGTACCGCAGCCAGGCCGGATCGCGCCGGGCCAGGCCGACGGCCCGGCGGGCGGTGACGACCCCGACCGTTCGGGCGTCGCGCGCGGCGGGCAGCACGACGGTCAGCGCGGCGATGAGCAACCCGACCGCGGCCGCGGTCGCGCCCCAGAGCACGGTCGTGCCGGTCGAAGTGCCGAACCCGGTGGCGCCGAAGGCGAGGCGTCCGGTGAGCGCGGCCAACGCCAGGCCCAAGACGGCACCGGTCACGCCCACGACGCCCGCCTCGGCGAGCGCGAGGGCGAACAGGGCGCGGCGGGACGCTCCCCTCGTCCTCAGCAGCGCCTGTTCGGCCCGCCGCCGCGGGGCACCGGAGGCGGCGACCAGTGCGGTGAGCATCGCCGCCAGCACCGCGCCGGGCACGCCGAGGAACAGGAAGAGCATCTGCGCGTAGGCCGCGTCCTCGCGGGCGGCGCCGAGCGCGGCGCCCAGGTTGTCGCCGACCAGTCCGGTACCGGCCAGCCGCTGCTCGAGATTGCGGGCAGCGCCGGTGTCCTGGACGTAGGCGGCCGCCGGGTCGGCGGGGAGGTCGTGCCGCAACCGCACGTGAACCTGGGTGTGGGGCTGGGCGCGGGCGGCGTTGTCGAACAGCCGGTGCCAGGTGGCGGCAGGCAGCAGGACCACGTTGTCAGGAGGGGCCTGTGGCTGGGCGCCCACGGGTGCGCCCACCTTCTGGAAGAGGGAGTCGGCCTCGGGAAGCTCGGCGACTCCGTCGACCTTGACCCTGGCGTCGGGGAGCCCGGCTCGGTGGATCGTGATGGTCGAACCGGGGACCGCATGCAAGTTGGCGGCGGTCTGCTGGGCGAGCAGCACTCCGTCCGGGCGTCCCGCCAGCGTCCGCAGCTCTCCTGGAAAGGCCGCGGAGTATCCGGTCGGCAGCCCCAGGATCTGGCCGGGGCCGGTGTTGAGGACCTGGCCGGCCTGGGCTCGTGTCTGCAGTCCCGTTGTCGCGGCGAACCCGACGGGCAGAGCAGTGGTGACGCGCGGGTCCATGGTCTTCAGATCGGGCACCGCCGCACCCTGCAACTCGACCTGCCAGTCCACCGCGATCCGGTCGGCCGAACGCCGCGTCATGCTGGACTTCGCGGACGCCAGGAAGGCGCCGAGCGAGGCCAGCAGCGCCACAGCGACGGCGATCCCCGTGGCGATCATGACCATGCGTGCGCCGCGACGGGCGAGCAGCCCGCGCAGCCACATCAGGACGAGCATGGCTCTCCTTCCATGAGTGTGCCGTCGGCCATCCGCCAGCGGAGCGGAAGCCGTTCGGCCATGTGCGGATCGTGGGTCGCCACGACGAGCCCGGCGTCCAGGTCGTCCGCCGCCTTCATCAGCAGGTCGATCACCTGGGCGGCGTGCGCGGAGCCGAGCTGCGCGGTCGGCTCGTCGGCGACGATCAGCGCCGGGCGGGTGGCGAGGACGCGTGCGACGGCGACCCGCTGGGCCTGCCCGCCGGACAGTTCCTCGGGCAGCCGCATCGACAGGTCGGGCAGGCCGACAGCGGCCAGTGCCCGCCCCGCACGGTTACGCGCCTCCCCCTCCGCAACGCCCGCCAGAACCAGTGGCAGCGCGACGTTGCCCAGCACGTGCAGCGGGGCGACCAGGCTCGGGCCCTGGAAGACCATGCCGACGACGCCCGGCCGGCCGAAGGGCCGACCGCCCAGACCGGGCCATTCGATCCGGCCGGTGGTGGGTTCGTCCAGGCTACTGATCAGGTGCAGCAGGGTGGACTTGCCCGAACCAGAGGCGCCGGTGATCGCGATACGGTCCGCCCGGCCGAGCGTGCAGGTCACCCCGTGCACGGCCACGACGGCGCCGGGACCGCGCCCGTAGGTGCGGGCCACGTCGTGGAGGCGGACGAGGTGCTCGTGGGAGCCGGTCATGATGGGCGCCCCTCGTCGAGGGTGAGCGTCCGGTCCGCGGCCGCGGCGACGGCCGGGCTGTGGGAGGCCACGACCACGGCGGTGCCCTGTGCGGCGCGGTCGCGCAGCAGGTCGAGGACCCGCCGCTCGGTCCGCCGGTCCAGTTCGCCGGTGGGCTCGTCGGCCAGCAGTACCGCGGGCCGGTTGGCCAGTGCCACCGCCAGGCCCGCGCGGGCCGACTCCCCGCCGGACAGCTGAGCCGGACGCGCCCGGTCCCTGTCCGCCAGCCCCAGCTCGTCCAGCAGCGTGTTCCGCCACGCGGGGTCGGGACGTCCGGCCAACCGCTGGACTAGGTCGACATTGGCACGGACGGTCAGATGCTCCAGCATGTTCCCCGACTGGAACAACATTCCGATCAGATGTGCGCGCAGCGCCGTCCGCTCGACCTGGGGGCGGTGACTGATGCGGACACCTCCGACGCGCACGGTGCCGCCGTCGGGCTCGTCCAGCCCTCCCAGGCAGGCCAGCAGGGTGGACTTGCCTGAACCGGAAGGCCCCGTCACGGCGACGAACTCACCCGCCGCTACAGCCAGACTGATGCCTCGCAGCGCCCTGGTCTCCTCGTCCCCTGCCCGGTAGAACCGGTAGATCTCGTCGGCTTCCAGCGGCGGCGCGGACGCGGTCATGGCAGCCACCGGAACGAATTCGACACCGTGCGCCACGGGTCGACGTTGTCGGCGCCCACCGGCCCGGACAGGGTGAGCACGGCCTCCCGGCCGCCTTGGTGACCGGCCTTGAAGAATTCGTACCGCTCGGCCTCGTCGCGAACGACCTTTCCCGTCACCGGGTCCGGTGCGCTGTCGAAGCGGTAGACCAGCCGGACGGCGGTGCCGCCGTTGCGCTGGAGGCTCTCGGCCTTCACGACGGTCATCTTGGCCGCCCCGATCTTCGGGGCCTCGCCGGCGCGCGCGCTCTGCGCGGTGGGGGCGGTGGACGCGGGCACGACCTCGACCCGAACCGAGTTGAGTTTGTCGGTGAAGACCGCGCCGGTGGGCAGGCCGGTCCGCGCCCAGCCTTCGGGCACCTTGACCTCGTACCCGCCGCCGGCCGGCCGGAAGGGCACGTACGCGGTGTTGTCCGGGATGTCGCCGGGTGGGTTGGACTCGGTCTCCACCGGGGCGGGTGCCGCGGACCCGCCGGTCGCGGGCGCGTGCCCGGACGTGGCTGGCGGCGCCGTCCTCGATGACGACGCGCCGCTCCCGCAGCCGCCGGCCGCGGCGGCCGCGGCGGCCATCAGGGCACCGGCCGCCAGCATGCTCTTCACTCGCATCCATCGCTCCTCACCTCAGCGCCGATCCGGCTCTGACCGGGACATGTGCCAACACGCTAGGAACGGGCGGGTGAGCGGCCGACTAACCAGGGTTAACGCGGAACAAGCGCGGCCTCACAGAACCGCTTGCCTTGCATCGACGCGGGTCGGCCGGGACGACCGGTTTAGGGTTCTGCTTACCTTGCTGGTGGCAGGCTGGCGCTCGTGGACGATTCGGGTGACGGTGCACAGGGCCGGCCATTGCGCCGGCAGGTCCTGATTGCGATCGTCGGAGTGACGGCCCTGGCGATCGTGCTATTCGCACTCCCGCTGGCCGTGGCCGTCCAGCGGCTCTACCGGGACGAGACGGTCACCGGGCTGGAGCGTGACGCCACCCGGATCGCGGCCGCGGTCCCCGACGACATCACCCGCGATCCCCGGGCGTTGCACCGGCCCGCAGGGCTTTCGCCGCATCTCACGGTGGGCCTCTACAAGCTCGACGGCTCCCGGTTGAACGGGGCCGGGCCTGCCCGTTCCCTGCTCGCCGTGCAGGGGGGCGACGGGCGCGTCCACGACCGGATCGAGTCCGGCCAGATGGCGGTCTCGGCCCCGGTCCCCTCCGACGAGGGCGTCTCGGCGATCGTCCGGGTCAGCGCTCCCTACGTGCTGACCACCGACCGGGTCGAGCGGACCCTGCTGGCGATGGCCGGGCTCGCCATACTCGTCATCGGCTGCGCCGCGCTGCTGGCCCGTTACCTCGCACGGCGGCTGGCCATGCCGCTGGAACGCCTGACCGACGCGGCCCGCCGGCTCGGCGGCGGCGACTTCAGCGTCCAGACCACGCCTTCGGGCCTACGGGAGGCCGACGCCGCCGGCCGGGCTCTCACGACGACCGCCCAGCGGCTCGGCGCGGTCCTGGAACGCGAACGCGCCTTCAGCGCGGACGTGTCCCATCAGTTGCGGACACCGCTCACCGGTCTGCTCCTCGGGCTGGAGTCCGCGCTGGAACGGCCCGGCGCGGACCTGTCCGCCGCCGTCGCCACGGCGGTCGAGCGGGGCCGCCATCTCCAGGGCATCATCGACGAACTGCTCGACCTGGCCCGTGACAGCGGGCCCGAACGCCGTCCGCTGGACGTGCCGGCGCTGCTGGAGGAGCTCCGTCTTCGCTGGCACGGTCCGCTGGCGTCGCGGGGACGCCCGCTGGACATCGAGCGTCAGGATCCGCTGCCCGCCGTCCGTGCGGCGCCCGCGGCGGTGGCGCAGATCATGGACGTCCTGATCGGCAACGCTCTGGAGCACGGCCGCGGCAAGGTCACCGTCCTGGTCGCCGACGCCGGCGGCGGACTGGCCGTCGAGGTGACCGACGAGGGGCCGGGGATCGCCGACGACGCTCCCGATGTCTTCGCCCGCCGTCGCACCCACCCGGGCGGCACCGAGGCCCCCCGTGCCGGGCACGGGATCGGGCTCGCCCTGGCCCGCTCCCTCGCCGAGGCCGAGGGAGGCCGGCTGGTGCTGCGCAGCGCACGCCCACCGGTGTTCACTCTGCTGCTGCCCGACACCGCCGAGCCCGCCGGCCCGCCGGCTCAGGCGTCGGGCTCGTAGCGGTAGCCGCGTCCGCGAATGGTGGTGATGGGGCCGGGATTCTCGCCGAGGACGCCGAGCTTGCGCCGAAGCGCTGAGACATGCACGTCCAGCGTCTTGGTGGAGCCGAACCAGTTGACGTCCCAGACCTCGTCCATCAGCTGCTCGCGGCTCACCACCGTGCCGGCCCGGGACGCCAGGACGGCCAGCAGATCGAACTCCTTGGGGCGCAGGTCCAGTTCAACCCCGTCGAGGAAGGCGCGCCGGGCCGCCAGGTCCAGCCGCAGTCGGCCCACGTGGATGGCCGTGTCGTCCGGAAGGACCCGCTGGCGGCGCAGGTGAGCACGCAGCCGGGCCAGCAGCTCGGTGAGCCGGAACGGCTTGGTGAGGTAGTCGTCGGCGCCCGCGTCGAGAGCGACGATCACGTCGAGTTCCGAGGTGCGGGCCGTCAGGACCACAATGATGACTCCTGGCACAGAGCCGCGGAGCCGCCTGCACAGGGCCGGGCCGTCCATGTCCGGCAATCCGAGGTCGAGCAGGATCAGGTCCGGCGCGCGCGTTCCCGCGGCATCGAGGCCCTCCTGGGCGTTGGACGCCAGGACGACGCCGTAGCCGTGGCCCGTGAGCGCCTCGGCCAGTTCGGTCCCGATGACCGGGTCGTCCTCGACGATCAGCAGCTGGGCGGCCACGTTCCCCATGGTAGACGCGTGCCCGCCGAGGGCCCGTCCGGTGTTGCTCATCCGGTGGCGGGACGCGCCGACAACAAGGAGCGCAACCGTCCCGCGCGGGCGCGCTCCACGAGCGGAGAGGTCCTTGCGGCGGCGGCCGTGAGCGGCGCGGCGAGCACGAGGCCCACGACCGCGCCGGCGGCGACGTCGTGCGGATAGTGAACTCCCACCCACACCCGCGAAGCCGCCATCACGACGGCCGCCGCCATCCCCGCCGCACCGAGCCACCGATTGACCGCCCACAGCGCGGTGGCCGCCGCGAAGGCGATGACGGCGTGATTGCTGGGAAACGACCAGTCACTCGCCGGCGGGCAGTTCTCCAGCGCGAAGCTGCCCGGGATGGCGCGGCAGGGCCGGGTCTCGTGAACGAGCCCTTTGACCATGGTGTTCACTCCGTAGGCCGCGACCACCACCAGAGGGGCCGCCAGCGCCCGCGCCATGGTGCCGCAGTCGGCGCGGCGGGCCAGCCACCAGGCCGCGGCCATGGCGACAGCGAACAGCGCCAGCCCGACCGCCGAGTAGACAGCGACCATGTCGTCCAGGATGTCCGGGCTGTTCCGGGCCAGCCCGGTGATCTCGGTGTACAGGCCCGCATCGGGAGAGTCGGGTCCGAGCAGGGACATGACAGGGCTCATCGAGGTGTCCGATCCTGTTCACGAAGTCTTCGTCTACAGCAATGTAGTCGTCTACAGAACTGTAGACGACCGTGTGGCAGACTCGGTTCGTGACCTCCCAAGTGCGCCGCCCCGCGGGCGGACTCGAAGCCGCGGTCCTCGACGTCCTCTGGGCCGCCGCCGAGCCGATGACCGCGCGCGACGTCCGGGCCGCAGTGGGCGGAGGACTGGCCCGGACGACCATCACCACCATCCTGTCCCGGCTGCACGCCAAGGGCGTCCTGCGTCGTTCGCGTTCCGGGCGCACCTACGCCTACAGCCCCGCCATGGAAGATCCGGCCGCGCTGACGGCCCGGCGGATGCTCAAGGAGCTGGACGAGAGCGGCACCGACCGGCCAGGCGTCCTGGCGCGTTTCGTCTCCGACCTCGACGCCGACGACGAACGGCTCCTGCGTTCCCTCCTCCGACCGCCTGGCCGCTGAGGCGACTCCACGGCCGGGGCGGCAGACGTCGGACCGTGCTCCGCCCCGACGTGCGGGTCCGCCCTAACCCGCCTGCGCGTGTTCGATGAGCTGGTGCAGGTCGATCGCCCCGTCGTTCGCCGCCAGGACCGACCAGGCGACCAGGGCCACCATGACGGCGACGAGCAGGCCCCGGCGAGGCACCGGAGGCGCGAGCAGCGCGGCGACCCTACGGGGCAGAGGCCCCGGGCGCCGCCCCCGGTCGAGGACGGAGCCGATGCCGAGCGCTGACCCACCGCCCACCCCGGGGCGGCGGCTGCGGGCCAGGGCCGCCTTCCCGATCGCCCGCGCGGTCCGCTCCCGATCGGTGCCCGCGGCCGCGGCTTCGTCCGCCCACCGCTCGGTCGCGTAGACCACGGAGCCCCGCAGCGGCCACAGCAGCGGGTTGGCCGCGGCGGTGACGTGCGCGGCCAACCTGAACAGATGGTGCCGCCCGGCCAGGTGAGCGTGCTCGTGAGCGAACAGGACCTTCCGCTCGGCGGGCTCCAGGGCCGCCAGCATGCCGGTGGAGACCACGATACGGCCCGGACGCCCGGCCAGAGCGAACGCGTCGGCGGCCTCGTCCTCGACGATGGCCAGCACGCCCTCACCAGGGAGCCCCCGCGCGGCCCGTGAGGCGTCCAGCAGCGCACGGGCCTGCGTCACGGCGGCGTGCAGAGCCATGCCCAGCGACGTGACAAGCACGGCGGCGGCGAGAGCCGCCGCGGAGGCACTCGTCTGGGCACCGTGCCGCAGGACGTGCTCTGACATGTGACCCAACCTGGCGATAGGCGGTAGCCGCAGCGCCCCGCCGAGCGCGATGACGGCCAGCGTGGCCGTGCTGGCCAGGGCCAGGACCGCACCGGTCACGGTCAGCAGCCAGGTGGCCGTGCGGGGCGGCAGCCACCCCGAAAGCGGCCGCGCGGCACCCCCCAGGACGGCCGGGACGACCAAGGGCAGCAAACCGTCCACGTCCATCACGTTTCACGGCCCTCAAGCAGTTCGCGCACGCGCCGCTCGTCCTCGCCGGACAGGGCCTCGACGAATCGGACCAGCACCGCCTCCCGGTCGGGGCGCCCGTTCATGACCTGGTGCATGCGGTGCGCCGCGAGCCCCGGCTCATCGCTCACCGGCGCGTATCGGAACGCGCGGCCGGCCTTGGTGCGGACGAGCAGGCCCTTGTCGTGCATGCGAGACAGGATCGTCACCACGGTCGAATAGGCGAGTCGCTCGTCCAGCCGCCGCCGCACCTCGGCGGCGGTCAGTGCGTCACCGGCGCCCTGCAGCACGTTCATGATCGCTGACTCCAGCGCGCCTGCCTCGCGTCTTCCGCCGGCCATGGCGCCTCCTCGCCGAGTCCCGCACCGTCCCCGCCGACCAGTGTGTCACGGCATCGGGTCCTCGCCCCGCCGGCCACCGCTCGCACGGGCGACCCGGCGGGCCCGCGCAGCCCGCCGCCGGGCCCTCAGCACCTCGATGCCGACCGGAAGCAGCGAGAGCACCACGATGACCCCGACCGCGGGCAGGAGATAGGTGTCGATGCTGGGGATCGAGGAACCGAGCAGGTAGCCCGCCAGCACCAACCCGACGCTCCACACCAGTCCGCCGGTGACCTGCCACAGGGTGAACACCCGTGCGGGCACGTCCAGGGCGCCGGCGAGGGGGTTGAGGACGGTCCGCACGACGGGAACGAACCGTGCCAGCACGATGGCCTTGGCATGCCCGTAACGCCCCAGCAGTTCCTCGGCTCGCGCGATGCCAGCCAGCAGATGCCGATTCCGTGACCGGGCGAGCAGCACGCGCCCTCCACGGCGTCCGAGAACGAATCCGCACTGCGCCCCGAGGATCGCCCCGGCCGCGGCGGCGCACAGCACCCAGGGCAGCGACAGCCGGGAGTCGCCATGGGTCCCGGCCGTGCACAACAACCCCGCGGTGAACAGAAGCGAGTCGCCTGGCAGGAAGAACCCGACGAGCAGACCCGTCTCGGCGAACAGCACCACGGCGATCCCGACCGTCCCGAAGGCCGCCAGCAGCGATCCGGCGTCCAGCGGATTCACGGCCGCCGGCAGGGCCCCCACGGCTTCGATCATCACTCCTCCGTCTCCCGGTCCGACTCGGCCCGGTCCAAAATCTACATCTTTGTAGATGTTCTGTGGGCCGTCCGCGGTTCCCTCGGACCGCCGACCGCCCCGTCCGAGGGGCGAGCTGGGCCGCTCGACGACGTCCGCCCGTCATTCCCGGCCCGGGAGCGTCGACGCCTCGCCCGCCGGTCGCGGATCGCGCGCACCGGGCCCGTCCGCGCCGCGAGGCGGAGCCCGGACAACACCGTGCGTGCCGGCCATCGCCGGGCCACAATGCGCAGCGCGAGCTCGCCGTTCCCCGCGATGAAGGGCTCCAGGTGGTCGCCGAGGGCCCGGGTCAGCCGCGGTCGGATGGGGACGGCGAGGCCGCAGTGAGCGGTCCCCTGCGAGGCGAGGCGCACCGTGTGGGCCGTATCGCCGGCCCGCAAGCGCAGGCCCATTGCCCAGGTCTGATCGACCAGTCCGACGGGGCGGATCGACCGGGACGGCGCGAGCACCGCCTCCCAGGTGATCCGGCCGTCGCGTTCTCGGCGCCAGACGGCCACCTCGACACCGAACACCCGGCTCGGGCGGCGACGGTCGCGGAACTCCAGGGTCGCGCTCAGTTCCGCGTCGGGTCCGATTCGCCCAAGCGGGTTCACCACGGTGCCCGTGACGCGCAGGTAGTCGCCCTCCTGCCGCATCGTGGTCACACTGCCGCCCAGATGAAGCGCTTCGGGCGGCAGTGTCCGCAGACCCAGGTCGGTGACGTCCAGCACGGCATGGCCCAGTTCGGTGCCGATATGGGCGTCTGACCAATAGACGCGCCCGTCTCGTTCGGCCGGCTCGATGGACAGCACCGGAACGCCGCTCCTGGGCTCCAGGTCGACGGCGGCCATGGCGGCCTCGACGTCGCCCTCCCGGATCATCAGCGCCGCGATCGCGGGGATCCGGCCGGCGGCCAGGAACCCCTCGTCGTCCATCTCGGCGAGGTAGGGCCGGGCCAGGTCGGTGAACAACTCCCGGTGGGCGGGGGTGCGGCTGCGCAGTTCGCGCAGGTAGAGCAGCAGGTCATGATCGATGAACTTGGCGTCCTTGCGGCACGCCAGTTCGGCGGCGCCATGAGCGCGCAACGCCGCGTCGATCCGCCGGTGGACTTCCAGCCGGTCGGCGAAGTTCCGCGGCTCGGCGCGCCTGTTGCTGATCGACGGCCGTCCGGTGCGCGGCTCCACCAGCCAGTTGTAGACCCGGTCCGGGACGACCGCGATGCGATCCGCGGCGAGATAGGCCTGCGCGCTGAACAGCAGGTCCTCGTAGTGCAGGCGCTCAGCGAACCGCAGCTTCGCGCGATCGAGGAAGTCGCGCCGATAGCACTTGTTCGTCGCCAGCGTGTCGTGCAGCAGGTCCGGCTGCTCCAGGAGACCGTTGAACACTCCCGGCTCCTGGTACAGCCACGGGCACCAGTCCTTCTCACGCCCCGGGAGGACCCGCACGCACCGCCCGGCGACCAGGTCGGCGCCGCTCTCCTCGGCGGCCGCCCTCAAGATGTCGCAGGCGTGAGGCGGGAGGGTGTCGTCGCTGTCGAGGAACATCACGTAGCGGCCACGCGCGACCTGAAGCCCGAAATTGCGAGGTGCGCCGCATCCGCCGGAGTTCTCTCTGAGCAGGTAGGCGCGCACCCGATCAGGGTCGGCCGCCGCCATGGACGCCGCGACCTGCGGCGTGGAATCGGTGCTGCCGTCGTCGACGATGACGACCTCCACCCGTGCGAGCGACTGGGCCAGCACCGAGCGGACCGCGCGTGGAAGCCGCCGCGCGTCGTTGTGGGCGATCACGACCACGGTCAGATCGGTTTCCGAGCGCAAACGGTTCCACCGCCCTCTTCCATGGCCAACGATCTACTATCGCGATAGTAGAAGTTGGTCGGTTAGCGAAACGTAAGCGCGGGGTGCGGCGACCGTTCCCCGGGCGCCCGCACAGCGCCGACAGGACGGCGGGCCCGCCCTCGCCGTGAAGGGCGAGGGCGGTCAGGTGCACCCGGGGGCGGTCAGGAGGTCTCGGCGCCGGAGCCGGTGTCGCGCAGCAGGCGCTGCAGCAGCGCCTCGTCCCCAGGGGACATCTCGGCCACGAACCGGGCGAGCACGGCGGCGCGGTCACTGCGCCGGCCCAGCAATTCGTGCATGGCGGCGGCGGTGTGGCCGGCCTCGTCGACGCGAGCGGAGTACACGTACCCGCGCCCTACGCGTTCGCGGGTGGCGAGGTTTTTGCGCACCAGGCGAGCCAGCGTGGTCATCACGGTCGTGTAGGCGGGTGAGCCGTCGAGAAGGGCCCGGACATCGGCGGGGCTCATCGGCCGCCGCCTGGCCCACAGGACGGCCAGCACCGCGTCTTCCAGCATCCCGGCAGGCCGGCGCTCTGCCTCGTCCGCGCTCACCGCTCCTCCGTTCGGCTACTACGCCGATGGTAGGAGCCACTGGCTCCCGGCGTCCATCAGGCCAGGTCAGTGGCCATCCACCGCGTGGCCCGGCTCGACGGCGACGTGGGCGTGAGGGATCGCGTGTAGCGGGTTAACAGGAGTACGGGTGGCGGCAAGGCCGAGGAGCAGGCCGAGCCAGATCCCCGTGGTCTCCAGATCGAGGACGCTGGCCAAGAGCACGGCGGCGGGCAGGCCGACGGCCCAGTAGCCGATCAGGGTGATCCGGGATCCGCCCCTGGTGTCGTTCAGAGGCCGACGCCGATGTTCTGCGCGCAGTCGAAGAACTGCGGGAGCGCAGCGATCAGGAGCAGGTGGGTCGCGATCGTCAGCGCGCGATCGGACTGGGGGTCAAAAGGTCGTGGTTCAAATCCCGCCGGCCCCACAAGAAGCACCAGCTCAGAGGCCGTTTCTCCACCACGGAGAATCGGCCTCTTGATCGTTTGTTAGCCGTTCGTTAGCGAACCCGGCCGCCTCCCCCGGCATCCGGACGGTTCACACAGGACCAGAAAACCCGAGAACCGTCGGCGGGACCTCTCCCCCGTGTTCAACCGAGCCACGCCGAGCTATCAGGCCTCCAGCCCTCCGCAGCCGCAGGTACCAGGCGCGTCGCCCAACTCCAGCGCCGCTCGGCCGAGGGGCCGGATCCGCAGACCCGGCCCCGGACGGCAAGTGCTCACGTCCGCCCAGCGGGCCGGACCGTCATCACCGGCCATCTTCCTCAGAGCCGGTCGGTCTACACCCCCAGCGCTCGACCGCCTTTGCTGCCTCCTCAAGGCGACCGGCAGGAGCAGTGCTCCGATGAGTCGGAGCTGAGAAGGGCTTGTAGAGCTGCAGTGGGGACGCGGTAGCAGGTGCCGATGCGGAGGATCTTGCAGGGGAACTGGTCCTGTTTGGCGAGTTGGTAGGCATTGGTGCGGGAGAGGCTGAGGGCTCGGGCGGCGGTGTTGATGTCGACCACGGTGGGGAGTTCGGCGAGTTCGGCGTTATCAGCGGTTGCATACGTCGACCTCCAGGTCCGGGAGTTCTTGGTCCTTGTGAGTGAGCTGGTCTGCAAAGCCTCAGCCGATGTCAAATGCGCCGTCGCCGCCGGGAAGGCCGCACCCTGTGCGTGACGCCCACCGGGACTCGGGTGCGGGGATGCGGCCGGCGGCCTTCATCGATTGAGACCTGGCCGCCCCTGGGCGGCGGGTCCATGATGTCGCGCACGTGTGCTGGCAGTACCTGGGGCTTGGTCCCGGCGTCGCCGATGTCGCAGCGGCGGCTCGGCGAGCGCGGTTGATCTGCGATGCCTATGGACTGGCCGATCGCAGCGAGCTGGTCGATGTGATCTTGTGGTGGCAGGACCGCTGCTGGCGCGGCATCGCAGCCGCCGCTCAAGCCGGCGACCTGGCGATGATCCGTCTTCGCCAGGGTGGCGCCATCGACGAGGTGCAAGCCGCACATCACTGGGTCCAGCAGCATCGCGCAGAGTTGGTCGCGGGCCTGTTGTCGCAAGGGCAGTCCTGAGGGTGTGGACGGTAGCCAAGCTGGCGTGACTGGTGCATGCGCAGGCCTCCGGTCAGGCTTCCGCCGTGTGGGCTGCGGGGCGGATGGCGCCGATGTATTGGCGTTCGCGTTGGGGGTTGCCGGTGAATTGGGAGATGCGGACGACGTCGCCGGTGTGGGGGGCGTGGATCATGCGGCCGCGGCCGTAGTAGATGCCGACGTGGTGGATCGTGGCGGGGTTGCGGGGGTTGGTGGCGAAGAAGAGCAGGTCGCCGGGCTGGAGTTGAGGCCGGGGGATGTGGGTTCCGGCGTTGTACTGGTCGGCGGCGACTCGGGGTAGGCGGATGCTGGCCTGGGCCCACGCGTACTGGGTGAGACCTGAGCAGTCGAAGCCTTTGATGCCGGCTCCTTGGGCGGTGCCGTAGGTGGGGCCGGCGGGCCCGCCGCCGCCCCAGGAGTAGGGGGTGCCGAGCCAGCGCAGGGCGGCGCGGACGGCCACCGCGCCGCGTCCGGTGGCGGTGAGGGCGGCGTAGCGGGCGGCTTGGGCGAGGACTTTGCGGACGTACCAGTCGGCGTGGTTGTACTGCCAGATGGCCTGGTAGAGGTGCTTGCCGCCTTTTCCGGCGCCGTTGGCGCACAGGTAGTGGGCGGCGCCGTGGATGGCGTCGGCGGGGTTGTAGCGGTCTTTGCGGCCGTCGTGGTCGCCGTCGATGCCGTAGGCGGCCCAGGTGGCGGCGAGGAACTGCATGGGGCCGCCGGCTCCGGCGGTGTTCTGGCCGGAGTGGACGCCGGGTGCGGTGGAGCGGCCGTGGTCGGATTCGATCTTGCCGATGGCTGCCAGGACGTTCCAGGGCAGGCCGGGGCAGGTTGTAGCGGCGTCGAGGTACCAGCGCAGGTAGGCCGGTGGGATGTCGCGTTCGGCTTCGGCGGTGGGCGCGCCTGCCAGCTCTGAGCCGGTTCCTGCGGCGGAGTTGTGGCCGGCGAGCAGGATGACCAGAGCCAACGGAAGGGCGAGGGCGGCGGCGCATGCGGTGGCGGCGGCTTTCACCGCGCCGGCCTCCAGGGTGTTCTACTCCAAGCCGACTTGCTCCTGGGTGGTCTGGTTCTGGGCGCCGGTGCGGGCGCGGCGTTGGGCGCGGTATCCGGCGCCCCTCTTGGGTTCGGGTGGCTCATGTGCGGTCTCCCCCGGAGAGTGGGGCTGCCGCAGCACCTCGCGGACCGCTTGCCAGGAATAGCGGAAGTCCTTGCCGGTCTTGAGGGCGGGGATCTGCCCTGCGTTGGCCATCCGGCGGACGGTCTGGGGCGAGAGGCCGAGTTTGGTCGCGAGTTCGGCGGTGGTGAGGACGTCGGGGTCGCGGCCGGGTGTCTCGGTCATCGCGGGGGCTCCTGGTTCGGCGGTCACAGATCGTCCTCTCCAGTGTGGTGGACGGGCGCTGCGGAAGCACGTTCTTGAGGCCGGTTGGTTCTCGAAGAAACTGTTTGACGTTGCTTGCGCTCCATAATTCTGCCACGTACTGTGAGCGATCAACAACCCAGCGCATTGATTCGGGGGTACGCGGGTGAGTCTTCGACAAACCGGACCAAGGCCGGCCGAGCGGCCGGCAGAGGTCCTTGACGTGGTCGTTGCCAGCGCGCACGGCGGCGCCGGGACCTCCACGCTGGCCGCGCTGCTGCCCGCGGCGTGGGACATGGGCTCGATCGGCCAACTGCTGGATCTGGATCGGGCACCGCTTCAGGCCAAGGGCCGTCCGGTGGTGCTGGCCGCGCGCAACACTGCGGTGGCGGCCACGCACGCCACCGCCGCGATCGGTGCGCTGCATGAATGGGGCGAGCGCGTGGCCGTGCTGGCGATCGTCAGCGACGGCGGCCCGGAGTCGCGCGACGCGACCGCCCGGTACGGGCTGCTGACAGCGCGGGTCGGTGGCGTGGTGCGTGTCCCGCATGTGCGGACTTTGCGGCTCGTCGAGGACCCATCGACGGTCGCCCTGCCGGGCAAGGTGCACCAGGCCCTCGCTGAGATCCGGCGCCTGGTCAGCGAGGAGCAGCCATGACTCTGATCTCGTCCCTGCTCACCGCGTTCCCACTTGTAGGCGCGGATGTCGATGTGCCCGATCCGCCCCCGGCTCCCCCGCCTGGGCTGGATAGCAAGATGGCGACGCTGCTGTCGTGGGGTAAGTGGGGCGTGCTGATCTGCGGCGTCGCCGGCCTGTTCATCTGCGCGGGCCAGATGGCCATCGGCCGCAAGAACCGGTCCACGTTCGCCGCCGACGGAGCTACCGGCATCCCGTGGGTGCTGGGCGGGCTGAGCCTGGCGGCAACGGCAGCTCCGATCGTCGAGGTGTTCTTCAAATGACCCGGGCGAAGGACGAGACGAAGCGGTCGGATGGCGCCGCGTGGTGGCGCCGCGGCCCGGTCATCGCGGCGTCGGTGATCGGCGGCGGAGTACTTGTCGGGCTTCTGGCGCCTCCGGTCTTCAGGACGTCTCCCACGACCACTCCGGTGATCGTTCAAACGACGGCGCGGGCCGGGCAGATGGTCAGCGCGCCGCAGGTCTCCTTCGGCGGTGTGTCGTGGCGGGACTACCACGGCGTTCTCCTGCCCTACTCCGCTGGGGACGGGCCACACGACACTGCCGGCGATCTGGCTTCGGGGTTCGCCAGGTCGCCGCGCGGGGCCTTGCTGGCCGCGATCCATATCGCGGTGCGGGCCAACGTGCAGTGGGGCAGCAGAGTGTTCGGTCCGACCATCGAGCGGCAGGTCACCGACCCCGATGCCAGCGCCCTGCTTGATGCGACACGCAGGGCCTACGAGCGTTTGAGGGGCGACCGGCCCGATGGTGCCATGCTCAGCCGCGGATATGTCGTGCTGGAAGCGTTCCGTTGGCAGGGCTATTCGCCCGAGGCGGCGAGCCTGGATCTGGTGTCGGCGGGGCCGGGCGACAGCGATGTGACGGCCCGTGCCGTGGCCCGGTTCCAACTCCAGTGGCAGGACGGTGACTGGCGTCTCCTGGCTCCCCCGGGTGGGACATGGGTCGGAACAGCGGCCCCCGTCGATTCGCCGGACGGCTACGTCCGCTTCCCGAGCGGGGGCGCCTGATGTTTCCATTCGATCCGTGCTCACCGGTCATGGACCCGGCCTGCGTCCAGCCGGTCGATAACGACGGCCACAGCGGAGGGGTCCCATCTCTGCCCGGGGTACCGGACATCCCTGCCATGGTCGGCGGGCACATGCTGGATGAGGCTGCCAAGTCGTTCCAGTCGGCGGTCGGCTGGCTGATCTCCAACACCGCCGCCTGGTGGGTTAAGACCCCCTCCCCCGACCTGGAGGGCGAGCCGGCGATCAGATACCTGCAACTCCTGGTCCAGCCCCTGACGATCGCGGTCGCGGCACTGGCGTTGCTGGCGGTCGCCGCGCGCATGGCGCTGTCGCGCAAGGCGGTTCCGCTGATCGACGCCGGACGCGGCCTGGTCGTGCTCGCGACGGTCACCGTGATCGGCACCGTCCTTCCGAACCTGCTGCTGAAGTGGGGCGATCAATGGTCGGGCTGGGTGCTGAACGCGTCCTCACAGGGTGACTTCGCCAAGCGAATGACCCAGATCGTGATGATGCCGAGTGGGACGCCCGCCGCGCTCGTGCTCATCCTCTGCCTGATCGCGCTGATCATCGGCATCATCCAGGCGATCCTGCTGCTGTTCCGCGGAGCGGCGCTGGTCATTTTGGCCGGGCTGCTGCCGCTGGCGGCCGCAGGCATGATCACCACCTCGACTCGGTCGTGGTTCACCCGTGTGGCCGGCTGGATGCTCGCGCTGATCTTTTACAAGCCCGCAGCGGCAGCGGTGTACGCGACGGCGTTCACGCTCGTCGGCAAGGGCAAGGACATGCGCGTGATCCTGATGGGGTTCACGATGATGCTGATCAGCCTGATCGCCTTCCCTGTACTGCTGAAGTTCTTCACCTGGACGACCGGCGGCACCGAATCGAGCACCGGCGGCGGGATCCTCGGCGCGCTGATGGGCAGCGCGACCGCGTTGGGCGCGTTGCGCGCCTACGGTGCCCTGGGGGCATCGGGCGGACGGTCGGACTCGGCAGGCGAGCACGCCGACTACCTCGACCAGCAGCTCGGCGACCAAAGTCCCCCAGCGCAGCCACCGTCCACCGCCGACTCTGCCGACCAGCCGTCTTCCCCGCCCGGTCACCCCCATGACACATCGGCACCGGCCGGCGGTCTCGGCCATGGCTCTTCCGATTCCAGCTCCCCCGAAGGAACCGGTTCTCCCGAGGCGGGCCAGCCTGCGCAGGACGGTCACGGGTGGGCTCCACCGGACGGCGGCCACGGCGAACCGGTCGGTCCTACCGGCATCCGCGCGGCCGACCGTGAACGTCGTCGCGGTCAGGACGCCATCCGCTGGGTTGGCAACGGCGGTCTGGACGGACCGACCGGCGCCGCCGGGGAAGGGGGTGGCGGCGGTGGAGCATGACATCCGCACCTACGGTGGCTGGCGACGCCGCCAGGGCATCGGCCTGCTCGGCCTGGACACCACCTCGACCTTCATCGCGCTCGGCACCGCGATGCTGCTCGTGCTGGTCGCGGCCACCGCTCCGCCGCTGCTGGTCTACCTGCTCCCGCCCGCGTTCATCGGTGGCGCGCTGAGCCTGGTCCGGGTCGGTGGCGTGCCCCTGGCGCGTCTCGTTCTGGCGCGGTGCCGCTGGCGTTGGGGCGTGTGGCGCGGCCACACCCGCTACCGAGCCGGTGTCGTCATCGACCACCCGCGCGCGTTCCAACTCCCGGGCGTTCTCGCGCCGCTGACGCTGCTCAGTGCCGAGGACGGCTACGGCGGCCGGTACGGGATCGTGTGGGACCGCCGCGCCGGTCTGCTGACCGCCACCCTGCGCGTCGTCCCCGCCTCGACATGGCTGGCCGACCGCAGCGACGCCGACACCTGGGTCGCCTCCTGGGGAGGCTGGCTCGCCGCGCTCGGGCACATGCCCGCCGTGCGCTGGGTGAGCGTGACGGTCGACACCGCACCCGAGCCCGGCTCGACCCTCGCCGACGCCGTCGACCGCGCCGTCGTGGACACCGCACCGGAACCGGCCCGCACCATCATGAGCGAACTCGTCCGCACAGCCCCGGCCGCAGCCGCCGATGTCGACACCCGCGTCTCGATCACCTTCGATCCCAAGGCGTCCGCGGTCGGCCCGAAGGACCTGTTCGAGGCGGTCGCCGAACTGGGCCGCACGCTGGACGGGCTGGCGTCACGTCTCGGCGGCTGCGGCGTGTCCGTCCTGGGGCGCGCCACCGCAGCCGAGATCGCCGGGGCGGTACGGATCGCCTTCGACCCCGACGCGCGCGGTGAGGTGAACCGGCTGCTCGCGCGCCCGAACTCCGAAGAGATCCTTTCGTGGGCTGATGCCGGACCGGTCGTAGCGACCGAGCACACCACCCACTACGAGCATGACGGCGGGCACTCGGTGAGCTGGGCCTGGCACGAGCCACCCCGCCAGAACGTGCGCTCCGACGTCCTGGCCAGGCTGGTCGCGCCCGGCCCGTTCCCCAAACGCGTCACCCTGCAGTACCGGGCATTGCCCGCCGCGGCGGCGAGCCGCGTCCTGCAACAGGAAGTCAATGCGGCGGCGTTCCGCGCCCAGTTCCGGCGCCGCACCGGCCGCGACGAGACCGCGCGCGACAGCTGGGACGCCGCCCGCGCCCGCCAGGCCGCCGCCGAGGAGGCCATGGGCGCCGGGGTCTGCCTGGTCTCGATGTATGCGACCGTCACCGTCACCGACCCCGGCCAGCTCCAACGCGCTGTAGCCCACGTGGAAGCGTCGGCCGACTCGGCCAAGATCCGGCTCCGCCGCCTGTGGGGCAGCCAGGCCGCCGGATCCGCCACCACCCTGCCGTGCGGAATCTGCCCACCCGAGCTGTCTCGCCGCCTCGTGCACTGAACCGGAGGAACCGAGCTTGCCCAACGCCGAAACCGCAGCGATGTCCGAGCCGCTCGCCCCGCCGTGGGGCTGGCGCGGTCCAGGTATCGGACGCGCCGCGCACGTCGAAGCCGCCCCGGAGTTCCAGGCCACCACCAGCCAAGTCTGCGGTCTGTACCCCTTCACCGCCGGCTCAGGAACACCCACCGCAGGCACTCCCATCGGACGCCACCAACTCTGGGGCGAGGTCGTCTGCCTCGACCCGCTGGCCTGGCTCCGCGAAGGCCTGGTCACCAACCCGGGCATGTTCGTCCTCGGCCAACCCGGCACCGGCAAATCCACCCTCGTCAAACGCCTGGTCACCGGCGCCGTCGCCACCGGCACCACACCGATCATCCTCGGCGACACCAAACCCGACTACACCCTGCTGGTCGAGTACCTTGGCGGCCAAGTCATCCGCGTCGGCCGCGGTTTCGACCGCATCAACCCCCTCGACGCCGGCCCCCTGGACCAGGCACGGCAACGCCTCACCGGCGCCGACGCCGAAACCCTGCGGTGGGAAGTGCGCTCCCGACGGCTCTCTCTGCTGCTGGCGCTGGCGACGCTCGTCCGCGAAGCCCGAATCACCAACGCCGAGGAAGTCGTCCTCGGCCGCGCCATCGACCTCCTCGACGAGCGCCTGGCTCACGACCCCACCGTCGTGGACGTCCTGCGCATCCTGGAACAAGGCCCTGACGAGCTGCGCTCAGCAACCCGCACCGATTCCGCCGAGTCCTACCGTGCCCAGACCCGCGACCTGGTCTTCACCCTCGACCTGCTCATCTCCGGGTCGCTCGCCGGCGTCTTCGACTCTCCCACCACCCGCCCGCTGAACCTGGACGCACCTGCGATCAGCGTCGACATCTCCCGCGTGCGAGCCGCCGGCGACAAGCTCCTCACCGCCGCGATGCTGTGCACCTGGGCCTACGCGTTCGGCATGGTCGACGCCGCCACCGCCCTCGCCGACCTCGGCGCCGCCCCACGCCGCTCCTACCTCGGCGTCATGGACGAACTCTGGCGGGCGCTGCGCGGCGCCCCCGGTCTGGTCGAGCACGCCGACGCCCTGACCCGCCTCAACCGCGCCAAGGGCATGGCCTCCATCATGATCACCCACTCGCTCGCCGACCTGGACGCCCTGGCCACCGAGGAAGACCGCGCCAAGGCCAAGGGCTTCGCCGACCGCTCCGCCATTACCGTTTTGGCCGGGCTCCCGCCACGCGAACTGGCTCGCGTCCACGAGATCACCCCGCTCACGGGCCCCGAACAGCGCCTGGTCACCTCCTGGTCGGCACCCGACTCCTGGCAGCCTGGTGCCCGCCACCCCGGGCGCGGCAAGTACCTCATCAAGACCGGCGAACGCCTCGGCATCCCCGTCGAGCTTTCCCTCGTCGGCCCCGAAACCGACCTCTACGACACCGACCAGGCCATCCGAGGTGTTGGATGACACGAGCGCTGGGGCCGCGGGCATCGCTGTGGGATTCCAACGCCGGTGCCGGATGGCTGGTGCTGGCCGCCTGCTGGACACCCATTGTCGCGCTGGGGGTCGTGTGGCTCGCTGCCAAGCTGTGCGCCGCCGCCACGGGCGGGACTGTCATGCCCTTCGGCTCCGATTTCGCGATCGCCCTCGCCAGGGGCAAGACCAGCACCACGTGGCCGGGAACACCGACACCGCTGGTCCTTCTCATCCTCGCGCTCCTGGTTACCGCATTGATGAGCGGCGCTTGGGTGGTCTGCTCGCGCATAGCTGCGCGCCTGCCCCAGCCTGGAGATGCTGTCGCCGCGCTCGCCGACAACCCGGGCCTGAGCGCACTCCAACCCGACGCGACCGCACGCAAGGCCATCGCGCTGAGACGTTCGCTCGCCAAGTTTGCCCCAGAAGAGTTGGACCGGGACGACATTGGCCTCGTCCTGGGCGACGTCCTTCTCCCCGGCGAACGTTCTGGCCCGACGTTGTTCGCCTCGTTCGAGGACACCGTGGTCGCGTTCATGGCACCGCGGTCGGGCAAGACGACCACCCAGTCGATCCCGCACGCCCTCTCGGCGCCGGGCCCCGTCATCGCGACCAGCAACAAGGCCGATCTGTGGTCGGCGATCGCGACCGTCCGCGCCAAACGGACCGGCGGGAAGATCTGGCTGTTCGATCCGCAGCACATCACCTATCAGCCGCAAGACTGGTGGTGGAACCCGCTCGCTGCCCTGTCCACCGTCGAGGATGCCCACCGGCTTGCCGGGCACTTCGTCCTCACCGTCGACGACGGCCAGAAGAGAGACCTGTGGGGGCCCGCCGCGCAAGACCTGCTGTGCGCCTTGTTCCTGGCCGCGGCGACCTCCGGCCGTTCGCTTCATCATGTGGCGCAGTGGCTGGATGAGCCGGCCGTCCCCACGCCGATCGAGCTGCTCCAGAAGGCCGGGTTCCAGCTCATGGCCTCCTCACTCAAAGGCACGCAGAACGGGGCCGTTGAGACGCGGGACGGCATCTACCAGACCGCTCGGACGGCGGCCAAGGCACTGCGCGACCAGGAAATCCTTGCCTGGGTAACCCCCGACCGCGACCTGCCGGTCTTCGACCCGGACGCGTTCGCGAGCTCCCGCGACACGCTGTATCTGCTGTCGAAGTCGCTCTCGGCGGCGGCTCCGCTGATCGCCGCGCTCACCGACACCACCATGCGCGCCGCCGAGCGCCGCGCCGAACAAGCTGGCGGACGCCTGGACCCGCCGCTCATCGTCACGCTGGACGAGGCCGCCAACATCTGCCGCATCGCCGACCTCCCGCAGCTCTACTCCCACCTCGGCTCGCGCGGCATCATCCCGGTCACCATCCTGCAGAGCTACGAGCAGGGCGTCACCGTCTGGGGTGAGCCCGGCATGGCCGCTCTGTGGGGCGCCGCAACCCGCAAGCTCATCGGCGCCGGCATCGACTCGCCCCGCCTCGTCCGCGACCTGGCGACCCTCATTGGCCAGCACGACGTGCCCGTCCGGTCCATCACCTACAGCGAGGGACGCGCCAGCGAGCAGATTTCGCTGCGCCGCCAGGACATCCTCGAAGCCGCCGACATCCGCGCCCTGCCCACCGGCACCGCGCTACTGCTCGCGACGGGCACCAAACCCGCCCTCATCCGCCTGCGCCCCTGGTACGCCGGACCACACGCCGCAGCCATCAACACGGCGATCAAGACCGCCGACGTTGCCATCGCCGACGCCGCCCGCCGCCATTACCACCGCGGCACCAACTGATCCCCCCGTCCGAGAAAGGCCCTTGCATGCACATCTCGAAGGCTCTGGAGGCTCCATGTCCCACCCCGAGTCCCACCCCGACGCGCCACGCACGAACGGCCGGCGTCTCAAGCCGCTGTATCCGGATGTCACCGCCTGGGTGACCCAGCACTTCATCCCGATGTACCGGCGCACCCTCGGCGGCGAATTCCGCTGGTGCTCCGAATGGTGGCGGCACGGCGAAGCCATCTCACGCCTCACCGCCCTGTGGTTCTCCTGGGAGGCGATGCGGCTGCAGGGCGCCACCGGCATGGCCCTGTGGTACCGAGACCACCTCGACCACCAGATGCCCGTCCTGCTGGGACCGCGCGGCCCCTTCTACCAGTGCACCGAGAACGAGCATCTGGCCCCGCACCAGGCACGCATCATCCCGGTCCCAGCCTGGTGGCTGGGCGTCGACCAAGACGACCTCGCCGCGGCGGACGCATGAACTCGTCTCGCACGCTGCGAACCGCCGGCTGGAGGCCCGCGTGACTGGACGCATGGCCGCCGCTGCCCTGGCGCTGGACGCCTACGAACAGCACCTGTTCGGGGAGCTCGCCCATGGGCCCCGCAACGACCACGCAGAAGCCGAAGGGCTTGTGCACGCCCTGGTCGTCGACCTCATCACCTACGGCGAAAGCAACCGCCTGGACGTCATCGACCTCCTGGACGCCCTCGTCCAAGCCCGCATCGACCGTGGCGGGGACCTCATCAACCCTCGCTACAGCTTCCGCCTCAACACCGAAGTCCAGTTCCGCGACAGAGGCGCCGACGAGCACCGCGGATTCATCACCGAACTGAAGTCACCCGGCTCCAGACAGGACGCCGAATGCGTCCTGCGCGTCCCGGGGCTCATCGACCCGCAGCACACCATCACCTCGCAGCTTCAACCGGCTATCCGGCTGGCCCCTGTGCGGACTCGTACCTGCGGAATCGTCTTCTCCGCACTGGAGGCCGAAGACACCATCATCGAGATCCTCGGTGGCCTGACGAGCAAGCCGGACACCGCTCCTGCTCCTGAGGTGCTCGCGGATCTGGACGAGCTGGCCACCGCCCTGGCCACCTGGTCCGGCACGACACCCCAAGGGGTCCTGCACCACCTCCGCTACCAGGCGAGACTCTCCCCGCCATTGTCGGATCACCGCTCACCAGCCGCTCGCCGCGCCGCAGCAGCATTCCCGAACGGCATCGCCGCCAGCCTGGCCGGCGAGCAGCTCACCACGTCAGCGGCCCACCGGCCCAAGCCGCCAGACCCGAACCCGCCTCTCCGCTTTACGTGATCGGCCCTACCCGCCCAGTTATCCGGAGGTACTAGATGCGCGAACATGAAGAGGCAGTCGCCAACGCGCTCGACACCTACCAGCGGCAAGTCCTGCCCGACAAACTTCCCAGCCACCGGGCCGACCCGTTGCTGGCCGAGTTGCTCAGCAAGTCGCTCCTCGATCAACTCGTCCGCTACGCCGAGCGCCGGGACCTGAAAGTGAACGACACCTTGGCTCTGCTTCATCAGGAACGACTCGACCGCGGCGGGCGCGCCCACGACCCGGTCGAACGCTTCCGGCTCGCAAGCGAAGTCCAGTTCCGGCAAGAGCCCACCGCCACAGGGGCCAAGCCGCGGTTTCCGCTATGGCGCGGCTTCATCACCGCACTGGCAGCCTCACCAAACGGTGGCGCACAGTGCACGGTCCGCGTGCCGGGCATCCACCAAGGTCTACACGTCACCGCATCCGAGCTGGAACCGGCCGATCCGTTTCCGCCACTCTCCACCCGAACGGCTGGTGTCGTCGTCAGTGCCCGGGGAGCCGAGTCGACGATCATCGACATTGGCGTCCGGCTCAAGCGCGCCGCTGCCAGCGGCCTCGTCGCCGACGAGCAGGCGCTCACCGACCTCGCACAGCTGACCATGAGACTGGGGACCTGGTCCGGCGGCCAGCCCGACGCAATCATGCGTCACCTCCACGACCGCATACTGGCCGCCGTTCAGAAGCCGTCCCAGCCAGGACGAGGACGACCTGCAGCGCGGCTGTCCGCAAGCGAGTTCCCCCAGGGCCCGACTCCCTCGCCGTCACCCGACCAACCGCCCAGCACAAGGCCCAGCCCAGACAACCGGCACAACCCACGCAAGCACCACCCCTAAGACCCACCGGCGCCTCCCATGCCACCTAACTCGAACCCTTGGAGGCCATATGGCCGAAGCCGGCGCCGAAGAGTTCGCCGAGTTCGGAGCCGCAGCCTTGGACTCCTTCCAGGCCCTCTTCGAGGAGACCGAGCATCTCGACCATCGCAGCAACGACGTACACGCCCGAGAGCTCCTCGGCGACCTGCTGATCGATCTGATGCACTACGCCCAGCACCGCGGGCTGGAGTTCAACGACGTCCTCGCCCAAGCCAACGGTCACTACCTCAGCGAACGCAACAGCTCCAACGTCTACGCCATCGGCTCGGTCGTCCAGCTCGAAGGGCCGGCCGCCGACGAGGCAGCTCTGCTCGGTCGACCGACCAGGGGCGGCGTCACCGGAATCTACGTCCCTCATGACGGTCCTACCGAGTACTACGTTCGTTTCCTGGGCGAACCCGGCAGCCACAGCATCCTCGCCACCGAACTGGCAGGAGCGCCGACCTTCCCGGACACATCCACCACAAAGGGCATTATCAGTGACCCCTTCTTGGCTGAAGGCGCCCTCGTCGAGGTGATGACCCAGATCGCGCGAGCCGACCTCAACGGCGTCCCACCGAACCAGGACGACCTCAACGATCGCCATGTCCTGCTGGATGCCCTAGTGGCCTGGAGCGGTATGGACACTCGTGACGTCACCGACCTGCTCCTGGCTCAGGTGGAACAACGACTCACCACGTCCCAGGTCGAGATCCCAGTCGCGGACACAGCGCTCAGCCCCGGCCGACTCGCAGCACAGGACTTCCCGATACCGCTGGAGCAAGGACTCGCAGAGCACCGCCCTGGCACCCGCACAACTCCTCACCCCACCGCCTCCGCCAGCAGGCGCACCGACCGCCATCGATAGGGCCGCCGCCACCTGCGGAAACTCATCGCGAGACGCGCTTCCATCGTTGGCATATTGATCATGAGCAACGATGGCTGTTGTCAGTGCTTTTAGACACACGCCTTGGAGATGGGCGTCAACAACCTGGAGGTTCCGCTGAAGTACTTCTTCGACTACGCCGCCCGCCAGATCAAGACGGCCGACTCAATCCCCGCGCTCCTCGCAGCCGCATTCATGGGCATGGAACTGATCGAGCGCGCCACCACCGTCCTGGCCCAGACCGCACCCGAGGACGCCTACCAAACCGCACTCGCCGAGGCGAGCGACGCTTGGTGGGCCCTGGTCGACGCTCCCACCCTCACCTGGCCAGACCGCGCTATCTCAGACACCGACGTATCAGACCTCGCCGAATCCATCGCCGCCTTGGTGATGGTCGTGGCCGAAGCCATCCTCACCGTCGCTTCCAAAACCACCGACCCAGCCGATCGAGTGGCCTGTCTGAGAGCCGCCCACCACGCCGGCAACGTTCACGCGGCAATGAAGTAGGACCCGTGCCTCACTACACCAAGCGCATCGACCGCGCCACCCACGCCCTGACCGCCTACGAACAGGAGGCCTTCCCAGGCAAGCCTTCGCTTCTGCAACGCGACCCCTTCTATACCGAGGCCTTGCTGGCAGCGCTGGTCTGCGATCTGGAGCACTACGCCAACCACCACGGCATCAGCTTCTCCGGCGTCGTCAGCACT
This sequence comes from Actinomadura sp. NPDC048021, assembly GCF_040653135.1. Taxonomy (NCBI): domain Bacteria; kingdom Bacillati; phylum Actinomycetota; class Actinomycetes; order Streptosporangiales; family Thermomonosporaceae; genus Actinomadura; species Actinomadura sp. NPDC048021. The sequence goes on along the minus strand of NZ_JBEZJQ010000004.1, from coordinate 99,824 downwards.
GGCCGCGCCCTTAACGCCGAAGAGGCCTCCGAGGACGCCCCCTACAAGCCTGGCGACCAGGTACGCCTCACTCGCCAGTACAACTACTGCGGAACCGTCATCGGCTGGCAAACCACAGGCTCCGACAACGAGACCTCCTACCTCGTCACGATCCCCGGCATCCCCTACATCTATGCCGAGGCGGCCACGCACCTTGAACCCGCGCCTGCGTTCCCACCGACCGAGACAATCCTCGGCACCGTGCGCTATCCCGACCAAGCCGAACAGCTGTACTTCAACATCGCCAAGCAGCTTCCGAACGCTCCTGAGGCAACCCGCCTCAAGCTAGAAAACGACCGCCAGCGGCTGCTGGCCGCATTGAGCTCCTGGAGCGGAATCTCCGGGTCCCGGATCCACAACGAACTCGCCCCGCGCCCGACCGCGGCCAGATTCCAACAGCCCGATACCCGTGCAGCCGCCGCGGACTTCCCCACCGACATCAACCACAGACTCACCGCAGCACCACCGGACGCACCCGACCACAAGCAGCCGCCTCCCTCGGCCCAGGGCTCAACTCCCACCGCATAACCACCCGGCTGGAGCATCCCAAGGCTCCGAATAGCCCATCGCATCGCCGCTGCAATCAAAACCGTGCCGCCGCCGCCCGGTCGGCACACGGGCCAACCCAGCCGTCCACCCGGAGGACACCGCAATGACGAACGAACGCCAGCACCAGGACGTCCGCCAAAGCTGGTTCACCGAACTCCTCAACAGCGCCCTCAACGACCTCGCCCACGCCGAACGCGTCATCACCGCCTACGCCGCCCAATCACCCGACGGCTTCATCGCCTGGGGCATGGCCGAGGGTGAAGCCGTCCAAGCCCACCAGGCACTTCGCCAAGCCCCATCCCTGCGCGCAAAGCTTCCCGCCGACCACACCGGCCAGAACGCGACCGCTGACGCCCTGTTCGACCTCGCCCGAAAGACCTCCCAGAGCCTCGTCCGGGCCGCGGAACTGGCCAGCGACCCCGACGACAAACTGGCCTGCCTCCAAGCCGCCCTGCACGCCGGACGCCTACGCGACGCACTCCGGTAGCCGCCCATGGCCACGTTCGGGGAGATGACCGCACTCGCCAACGAACACCTCACCGACCTCCGAAACCAGCTCCACCTGGCGCGCTTCGAAAGAGACATCCGCAGTCGCACCGCCGTGCCCGAACTGGCACGCCTCGCCCACGTCCTCGCCCGCTACCACAACGAGATCGCTGACGGCTTCGGCGTCCCTGACCCGACCGGTGCCGGCGTAAGGGTCGGCGCCCGCCGCGCCAGCAACCTCATCAAGCAAGCCGAACACCTCCTCGGCCCACACCCAGACACCGAAACCCCACGGTCGGCCCTGGCTCAAAAACTCCGCGCCACCTCGATCGCTCTGGGCTGCGGTCTGGACCTGCTGTCCACCCACTTCTCCGCAACCCATGACCATGCGACCTCGGCGACCGCAAGCGTGATCGCGTCTGCTGACAGCGCCCGCTCGCTCCTGCGACAGCTCAGCGTTCACACGTCCACCGTCGGGCATCTTGCCAGGCGCACTCCAACGCCCACCAACGAGGCCGGCGTTCTGCTCTTAAAGGCCGCGCTCCTCTCCCACATCTACAGCGAGAACCAGACCTCACCGCCCATCACCGCCGTACAGCCCCTGCACACGCCGGGCCGCATCCCCCCTGCGGTCGGCGAAGACCTCACACAAGCCCTCGCCGGCATTGGCGCCAGCATCCAACGGCTAAGCAACCCGCAAACCAGTACCTCGGTAACCACCTGGCGCTACCTCGCGCGAGCAGCCGCCATCATCTGCGACCTCGACTCGAAAACCGTCCACCAACTGATCCACCGAATCAACGAACTGAACGAATATGACCGCCTACCCGCCCTCAAGCAGGCCGCAACAGACATCCAACGCACTGGTCGCACTTGGAGAACCATCATCCGGCGCTGGGACGAGCACATCGGCCACTACGGCCACCCCGCCAACGGTCCGGCCACCGACGCCAGCGACCTCATCATCCGCCTGGGCCGCCTCATACACGCCGACCCGGCGTGGACACCAAGCCCTCATTCATCCAGCCGACTAAAACCACCCCACGAACTCGCCCCCGACCTCCACCACGCAGCCGCCCTCGCCGTAACCACCCTTAAAACCATCGAAGCCTGCAACAACCTCGCCGCACACCACCACGCCGCCATCAACGACGCAGCCACAATAGGCGCAGTGAACCGGCACAAGAAATACCCAACCCACCTACCACGCGTGCCAGGATCAGTGCGCGAACTATCAACCCGCTACGACGCCGCCAAAACCAAAGGCAGTCAGGCAATCACAACACTAGCCCAAGCAATTCAAGACCTCACCTCCCCGCACTCCGTCCCGCAGGAAGTATGCCTAATAATCCGTCGAGCGACCAATTTCCACGAGCAAAACCAGCCCAAGCTGGCCGCAGTCGACTTCCCAGCCCCACTCGCCAGGACTCTCACCAGCTCGAACAACTGCATGAACGTTTCAACCAACCCCCCTTCTTCACAAGTTAAGCGAGACTATGGGCACCCAAGATGGTGACATAGGCCTACCACCGCCCCGCGAACCAGAAGCCGTGGAGATACATTAATTAGCCGCAGGAAATGATTTACCCGAAACGAACAAGACAGGCCGCACAACAGCACCAAATCACCGGACGCCGATTAGGCCACCAGGTACCACTAACCCCGTTCCCGCCGGTCAGCACGAAGGGGGCCACGGTCATGGAAGGTTCACCAGTGCGGGTCTGGCGGCAACCAAGGCGCCGTGCAACATGGCAGCATCCCCACGTCTGCGGTGAGCGGTAGGCGGCGGACCGACTCGTTCGTGGCGAGGTAGGGACCATCGCCCGCGTCCGCGGGGAGGACAGCCGATGCACTGCCCATCTGGTTCTCCTTCGGAGACCATCCCCGCGTGCGCGGGGAGCACGGCGTCATCAGCGGGGTCTCAGCGGTGAGCGTGGGACCAACCCCGCGTGCGCGGGGAGCACCGAGTCCCGGCCGAGCGACTTCGATCTGACGTGGGACCATCCCCACGTGCGCGGCGAGCACTAGCCGAACCGGACCCCCTTGGAGGAGTCGGCGGGACCATCCCCGCGTGCGCGCGGAGCACAGCTGCCGTCCCTCGTTACTGAACTTCCACACGGGACCATCCCCGCGTGCGCGGGGAGCACCCTGCGTCCGCTGGGGGTGTCGTGGCATGTCGGGGACCATCCCCGCGTGCGCGGGGAGCAGTCGAACTCGATCGAGGCCAGCTCGCTGATCTCGGGACCATCCCCGCGTGCGCGGGGAGCACTCTGCTGACTCACGTCCTGCCTCCTTTTTGGGGGGACCATCCCCGCGTGCGCGGGGAACACAAGGCCGCCATGCACGACGGCATGGAAGGGCTGGGACCATCCCCGCGTGCGCGGGGAGCACAGCATCCACCCGCTCGCCGTCGGCGTGCTGGTGGGACCATCCCCGCGTGCGCGGGGAGCACTGACAGGTGGGTGATCAAGGGCGCCGCGCCGTGGGACCATCCCCGCGTGCGCGGGGAGCACTTCCCGACCGAGTTCGCCGGCGCGAGCGTGGTGGGACCATCCCCGCGTGCGCGGGGAGCACTCTAAGAGCAACGGGCATTGCTGGGTTCTCGCGGGACCATCCCCGCGTGCGCGGGGAGCACGTAGGACCACCATGGTTTCTGAGCCTGCTCTCGGGACCATCCCCGCGTGCGCGGGGAGCACGCTTCGGCGCTGCTGGTGGCGGGGGCGTGCGTGGGACCATCCCCGCGTGCGCGGGGAGCACTCCCCTGATCTCCATTACCGGGGGGTCCTTTCGGGACCATCCCCGCGTGCGCGGGGAGCACTGGCAGCGGCTCACCACGCTGGCCGAGCAGGAGGGACCATCCCCGCGTGCGCGGGGAGCACTTCTTCGGCGGCGCAGGTCTGAGCGGTGGACGGGGACCATCCCCGCGTGCGCGGGGAGCACTGCGGCGCGGTGAAGGTCGCCATGTAGACCTCGGGACCATCCCCGCGTGCGCGGGGAGCACAAGACGCGCGTGTCCGACGGCGCGATCGCCCAGGGACCATCCCCGCGTGCGCGGGGAGCACAAGGTCTGCACGTTGCTGATGGCCGGGCTGCCGGGACCATCCCCGCGTGCGCGGGGAGCACGACACAGTCTCCAACAGGGGAGGAGTCTTCAGGGGACCATCCCCGCGTGCGCGGGGAGCACCAGGGCGTAAGCCCAGAGGATGAAGCGTTTCTGGGACCATCCCCGCGTGCGCGGGGAGCACCTCGTCGCCGAGGGCGAACTCGATGCCTCGCCGGGACCATCCCCGCGTGCGCGGGGAGCACGTCCCCGCGGTGTGTGAGGCGTGGGCGTTCCCGGGACCATCCCCGCGTGCGCGGGGAGCACGACCGCACCGTCAACGGTGGCTGTCCCGACATGGGACCATCCCCGCGTGCGCGGGGAGCACACTCCGCGACCTGGGCTCTTAGCGTGGTGCGGGCCTGGTTTCGAGCACTTCTAAACAAACAGACATACAGGACTTTCCGCGAGTTGCGTGGCGTCAATGGAGTTGCCTGCGCCGACTGCATCGGGCCAGCGCTCACAGGTCCCGCGGCTGGCACATTCACTCGGTTCCGGCGGAGCTGACGCAGCAGTGCGATGATCTTCATGGTACGCGGTGGCCCATGGTCGGGGTATCAACTCGTGCCATCGGGGGTGGCCGGATCGTCCTAGGTCAGCCCGCGATCACCGGGCCTTTTCGCTCCCCGCGCACGCGGGAATGGTCCATTGTCACCACTTATTGCCGCTTTCTACTCCCGTGCTCCCCGCGCACGCGAGATGGCAAGTCGACGCGCGCGGCGCCGACTGTTGGGCTTCCGGTGCGCTCGGGCGCGGGCATAGTTCTGAGCCATTGACACGTGCCTCGCCCGCATTGTCAGTGCGGCTGCGGCTGATCATCAAAGGTCATTAGTTCCCTCTGTTGATAGCGGCGATACAGGCGGGCCAGGGCGTCGAGCGGGAGTAGGGGCCACCGGGTGACGGTGCCAGTGGACTTGTCGATGACCAGGGTCATGGCAGTCTCGACGGTCGGGATCGGGGGTGGTTCAGGGATCGGAACCGAGATAGGGATGGCCTGGTAGCCGTCCTCGAATTCTCGAATGTGGATGAGGATCGGGACGTCGCCGCGGTGGGGCAGGCGGAGGTGGGCGCGGCGCCAAGCCTCGGCAGTGTCCAGGGGATGTGAGGTAGCTGGTGTTAGAGAGTTCGCGCAGAGTGGGGCGAGGTAGAGGTCAGCACCAGGGACCCCTGTCGGCTGGCTACCGTCGTTGCAGGTTGGCTTCGCGATTTCTAGCGCTGTTGTCAGCGCTTGCGCAGTGGAGCAGACCAGGTCTTGGGCCTGGCGGAGGAAGTCGAGAGTGGGGGCGTCGAGTTGATTGGCGGCGTCTGGGCGAGCGAGGAGGCGATCGATGGCGGTGCGGTCGGCTCGCTCGGCGAGCATCCGGGTCTTCTCGGCGCTTCGCCGCAGTAGAGCAAGGCGGTCGGCTTCGGTAGGCATAGGTACTGGTCCTGGGTGCTGTTGTGGGCCGGGGACGCGGCGAACCGGGGGTGGCGCCGCATCCCCGGCGTTGGGTCCCCAGGCGGTCGGGCTGCTCGAGCTATCAGGCAGGGGATACCGAGGGGTGAGTTTCGTGATGGCTGGTGATGCGCTCGGCGGTCTCTTGGAGGTCGATCAGTGATTGGCGGGTGTAGCGGTGACCGTCGTGCCAGGTGAACGTCTTGGACCCGATCCAGATGCTCAGGCTTCGGGTGCTGAGGACGGTGGCTCCGCTGTCTTCCCTGCGGTAGGAGGTCGAAATGCCGCGGGCTTTGAGTGCGTCGGAGAGCTGACATGCCGCCAGCGTCGGCGTAGGAGCTTGATCGATCATCTGCCAGGGGGTTGGTAATGCGAGGGTGAACCAGACACACTTGCCGGGCGCCGCGGTGAGGCGTGACCGGGTGAGGTGGGTCCCGGTGCCGGCGGAGACGGCCGCGACGATGGAGAGCCCCTTGCCGTGCTCATCGAGCAGCTCGGCGTCGCGGATGACTGGCCAGGTCTCTCGCTGTGTGTCGAAGATCGAGACGACCAGTTCAGGAGTGGGACAGATGCGTGCCCAGATCCAGAGTTCCTGCTCCGCCGCGCTGACGCGCCCGGTCGGGGACGCATAGGTGTAGGCATTGGTAGCTAGCTCGGACACTGCGAGTTCACCGTCCTCGATCTGATCTGAGGCGAAGCCCAGCGGGCGCATTGTCGCAGCGAGGAGAGAGCGTGCCTGGGAGGCGGTACTCGCGTCACTGGGGAGGCGGAAAGCGCACGCTCCGCCGGCTGGGATGTCGGTCGGTTCGCCCGTCAGCACCTGTCTCTCCCCCTTTCAAGCCAAGGGTTGGAGTGACCGTCTCGGCCCCAGTCGGTGGCTCCGGTCCCCTCCCGACCGGGAATCGGTTGAGCGTCAGAAGCTTCACGAGCCACGAGCGGGGTTGAGCTGTGGTGGGAGGCGTGACGGGAGGGCGGCCGTAGCCGGTGATGCTCCGGCGTAAGGGGCGCCATGGTCGCGAGATATCGACTCAGGTCCTCCGGCGAGCTCTGCTCGATCAGCCGAGGCTCGCCGTTCTCGGTACGGACCAAGGCCCAGTAATTGCCTGTGTACGCACCGAACCAGATCGCGGTGTGAGGGTACCGATGGCCGAGTTCGGCGACAGCCTGGGCCGGGCCTCGATCAACCGTCCTGTATGGCACGGACGCCGTGAACCGAACAGACGTATGGCCATGGCGCCGTCCGCCGTCAGGCCCGTTTTTCGTGGCGTGAGCGATCACCGGGCCGGGTGTTGTATTCGTTCGATCATGCATGGGTCGGAGGACCTCCACTGTTCGATCAAGGCCGCGGCGGATGATGCCCGCACCGCGTCCGAGGTCGCACCACTCTCGCTGAGGGCTTCAGCCGGATTCGACCGGAAAAGATCAGCGGGATCGGCTTCTTCAGATTTGATTCAGTCGCTCTGCGTGGTTGGCCGAACACAGCACAGCATGCACCTGGAATCTGTGCCGCACAAGTGTGCCGACCAAAGTAAGGACAGCTTGTCTCTTTTGTCAGAGACGTCCCTACAGGCCTGTGGGAGGTTAGAGCTTCAGGGGCCGGAGGGGACTTGCGCCGTATAACTTGTGCCAGGCATGAAAGGAGAGCTCCATGCCGCAACCGCGGGTCACGACAGTACGTATGCGCCGACTCGGCACCGAGCTTCGCAAGTTGAGGGAGAGCGCCGGATACACGATCGAGCAGGTCGCTGAACACCTTGAGTGCTCACCCTCACGGGTGAGTCGGATCGAGACCGGCAAGGCACAGCCGCCCAAACAGCGCGAGCTTCGCGACCTGCTGGAGTTGTTCGGCGCGTCCGATGCCCGGATCCAGGACGCCCTCCTCCAACTTGCTCGGGAAGCGGCACAGCCGGGTTGGTACAGCGAATTCCAGGACGTCTTCCCGCCGCACTTCGGCTCCTACATCGGCCTGGAGAGCGAAGCCACTGAGCTGCGGCATTTCGACAACCAACTCGTCCACGGCCTACTGCAAACACCCGAGTACGCACGTGAGGTGTTGCGGACAACTCTGCCTGGCGAGGCACCCAAGACCATCGACCGACTCCTGGAGCTCCGCCTCGCCCGGCAACAGCTCCTCGACCGTGCCGCCCCGCGGTTCTCTCTATGGGTGATCCTTGACGAGAACGTACTGCGCAGGCAGATCGGGGACCCTCAGGTGATGCATGAGCAGATACACCGGCTCCTCGAAGCGATCAAGACTCCCAACATCACTTTGCAGGTCCTACCCTTCGCTAAGGGTGCGCACGTCGGGCTCGACGGGCCGTTCTCGCTACTCGGCTTTCCCGAACCCACCGACCCGGACGTCGTATACGTCGAGAGTCAGGCCGGCAACGCCTACCTGGAGCAACCGCATCAAGTGAACCGCATGAACACCAAGTTCAACCTGCTGGTGGCATCGGCACTCGACCCCCGTGAAACGGCGTCCTTCCTGCGCAGCGTCGAAGAGGAGATTCAATGACTAATCAGCCCCCCTCCCCCCTCCCCTGGCGCAAGGCGACCGCCAGCCAGGGCAGCCAGGGCTGCGTCGAACTCGCTCCCCTCCACGGAGGTATCGCTGTCCGCGACTCCAAGGACCCCGACGGCCCAGTGTTCCTTCTGAACCGCGATGGATGGCGCCAACTGGCCAAGATGGCTAGCCACGGAGAGCTCGACCTCTAGCACCAGCGCATACAGAGAGCACCGTTACTCGTCCGCATAGGGTGGCCGCGTTCCGCAAAGTCCGCGCGACCAGGTACCTGTCGTGCTGATCACGTGCCGGGCCTCCAGGAGCGGGTCGCGTCGTCCAATAGGAGGTGGTCGCCGTCCCAGTAAAGGCTTTGATCCGGACGAGACGGCTAACGGGAAGCTGGTAACGCTTTTCGTAGACCGTCAGGTAGTCGACGACGTGGGCGGCGGGCGGGTTGCGGAGGTGCTTTGAGGGCGGCATCGGCCAGCCGGGCAGGGAGCTGCAGTGGCGGCGGGAAGAGTCGAAGCGAGTCTTAGGCGTGCGGCCAAGCCCCGCCAGGCTGGTCTGGGGCATAGAAGATGACAAGTCCAGTTCGGCGCGACGGACGTAGTAACCGACGGCGAATCCGGGGCGGAGTGAGACGAGGATGGGGGTCACGCCTGCTCTGGCGCGGCCTTCAGTTCGGCGGTGAGTTTCTCGATGCGGCCCCGGATCTCGTCGCGGATGGGGCGGACGGCGTCGACGCCTTGGCCGGCGGGGTCGTCGAGCTGCCAGTCGAGGTAGCGCTTGCCGGGGAAAACCGGGCAGGTATCGCCGCAGCCCATGGTGATGACGACGTCTGAGGCCTGGACGGCGTCGATAGTGAGGACCTTGGGGATCTCGGTGGAGATGTCGATGCCCTCTTCCGCCATGGCTTGGACGACGGCGGGGTTCACCTGGTCGGCGGGCTCAGACCCAGCGGAGCGGACTTCGACCCGGTCGCCGGCGAGGTGAGTGAGGTAGGCGGCGGCCATTTGGGAGCGTCCGGCATTGTGGACGCAGACGAACAGCACACTGGGCTTGTCAGGCATCAAGGCTCCGTTGCGGGTCGAGGGTGGTGAGCAGGTCGGTGACGAGCAGGTCGATTTCGTCGCGGATGCGGCGGATCTCGTATAGGGGCTGGCCGGCAGGGTCAGGGATGCTCCAGTCCAGGTAGCGGACGCCGGGCAGGAAAGCACACGCCCCGCCGCAGCCCAGCGTGATGACCAGGTCGGCGGCGCCGACCAGCTCGTCGGTCAGCGGCTTGGGGAAGTCGGCGGACAGATCCACGCCGATCTCGGCCATGACCTCGACGACGGCCAGTTCCAGTTCGGCCTTCGGTGCCGTGCCTGCCGAACGTGCATGCACACGGCCTTGTCCGCGGGCTATGGCGAGCGCCGCCGCCATCTGGGAGCGTCCGGCGTTGGCGTCGCAGACGAACAGCACCTCGGGGACCGGTTTGGCGAATCGGCCGTCGGCCTGGGCAAGGGCGGTGAGCCGCTCGGTGGCGAACCGCTCGGCCAGGACCACCAGGTGAGCGCCGATGCGCGAGGTGGAGTGCAGCTGCTGGTAGGAGTCGATGACCAGACGCTTCACGGTGTCGACGGAGACCAACCCATGGGAGCGGGCGGCCAGTCGCACGGCGATGCGGTCGAAGACGGCGCGGTCGACGGTCGCGCTCATCGTCGGCTCTCCAGCCGTTCGGGCGCCTTGGAGAAGCGGCGACGCAGCCAGAGCGAGACGTAGACGAGCCCGACCAGCACAGGTACCTCGATCAGCGGCCCGACGACGCCCGACAGGGCTTGGCCGGAGGTGACGCCGAAGGTTCCGATCGCGACCGCGATGGCCAGCTCGAAGTTGTTCCCGGCGGCGGTGAACGCCAAGGTCGCGGTGCGCGGGTAGGACAGCCGGACGCCCCCGCCCAAGGCGAACGCCCCGCCCCACATCAACGCGAAGTAGACCAGCAGCGGGAGCGCGATCCGCGCGACGTCGCCCGGCTGGGACGTGATCGTCTTTCCCTGCAGGGCGAACAGGATCACGATGGTGAACAGCAGCCCGTACAGCGCGACCGGGCCGATGCGGGGAAGGAATCGCGACTCGTACCATTCGCGGCCGCGGGCCTTCTCGCCGAAACGCCGGGTGAGGTAGCCGGCCAGCAGCGGGACGCCGAGGAACACCAGCACGTTCACCACGATCTTGCCGGTGGAGAAGTGCAGGTCATTGGTGTCCAGTCCGAGCCAGCCCGGCAGGACCTGCAGGTAGAACCAGCCGAGCACCCCGAACGCGACGACCTGGAACACCGAGTTCAGCGCGACCAGCACCGCCGCGGCCTCCCGGTCGCCGCAAGCCAGGTCATTCCAGATGATGACCATCGCGATGCAGCGCGCGAGCCCGACGATGATCAATCCCGTGCGGTACTCGGGCAGGTCGGGCAGGAAGATCCAGGCCAGCGCGAACATCACGGCGGGTCCGACCAGCCAGTTCAACACCAGCGAAGAGACCATCAGACGGCGGTCGCCGGTGACGGTGTCGAGCCGGTCGTAGCGCACCTTGGCCAGCACCGGATACATCATCACCAGCAACCCGAGCGCGATCGGCAGGGAAATTCCGCCCGCCTCGACCTTGCTCAGGGCGTCATCGAGTCCGGGAACGGCCCGTCCGAGGCCGAGGCCGATCGCCATCGCCATGATGATCCACACCGGCAGGAAGCGGTCCAGGGTCGACAGCCCTGCCACGACCTTGGGCTCGTTGTGATCGGCGGTGGCGTGCTCCGATTCGATGCTGGTCAAGTGCAGGGCCTCTTCCGCTGTTCGAGATTGGCCAGTCGTGCCGCCTCGGCCAGGCGAGTCAGCTGGACGGCCAGGCCGTCCAGGGCCTCTGGGCGCAGCCGGTAGTAGGTGAAGCGGCCACACGGCTCGGTGTCCACCAGCCCTGCCTCGCGAAGCGCGCGCAGGTGGTTGGAGATGTTGGTCTGCCTGGCCCCGGTCTCCTCGACCAGGTGGCAGGTGCACAGTGCCTCGCCGGCGAGCAACGAAACGATCCGTGCTCGCAACGGGTCTGCGAGCAGTCGCAGCACATCATTATCAACTGACATCATCACAAACTGATACGTTAGCAGGCGCTGACCTCCACAGGCACGTGCGTTCGGTGAGGGAGGTTCCTGTGCTGAACTGCGCGTCGCTCGGTTCAGGCCTGTGGCCCTCACCGTCGACACTTGGTCAGGAGGTGGTTCGGCGCGTGGTCTGGTCGCGCAGATCGTCTGGCCTTGCACCAGGAACACTGCCGGTGGCCAGGGCGGCGGCGAGGACTGCGGTGGCCGCGAGTGCGGTGAACAAGGTGGGATAGCCGCCCAGGGCGACGGCCAGAGCGGCACCGGCGGCGGGGGCAATCGCGCCGGCGATGGTGACTGGTGCAGCCATGACGCCCGACAGGGACCCGTAGACGGCTGTGCCCCACCGGTCAGAGACAGCGGTTGCCTGCAGAAGCGTGGCGATGCCGCGTGTGGTACCGCCCAGGACGGCGACGGCGATGAGCAGTGGCACAGGGCCGGGCAGCACCGCGAGTGCGGTGGTGGTGACGGCCGAGCCGGCCAGGATGCAGACGGTGCGGGTGCGGACGCCGAGGCGGCGGGTCAGGGTGGCGTAGCCGAGGCGTCCGGCGACTTGGCCGATACCACCGAGGCCGAGCGCCCAAGCGGCGACACTGCTGGAGGCGCCGCGCGAGGTTAGGAGCGGGATGAGGTTGGTGAGCACGGCGTACATGGAGAACGCCGACAGGGTGAGCGCAGCGGTCATCAGAAGGAACGGTGCGCTACGTGCCACCGTGCTCACCTGGTCGCGTCCGATCCTGGAGGAGCGGTCGGTGTCAGGCACGTGAGGTGGTGGCCATGGACGACGCAGGGCGAAGTAGTGCAGGGGGATGGTCACGACGGCAAGGACGACGGCGAGGACCAGGTAGACGGTTCGCCAGGACATCTCCGCTGCAAGGGCATTGGTCAGGGGTGCGAAGACGGTGCTGGCGAGCCCGGCGACGAGGGTCAGGGTGGTCAGCGCCCCGAGGTGACGGGGTGCGTAGTAGCGGGTGAGCGCGGCGAAGGCGGGTTGGTAGAGCACGGCGCTCATAGCTGCACCGGCCAGCATCCACGCGGCGACGAACCCGAACAGGTTCGGGGCTGCGGCCATGCCGAGGACCGCCAGTACGCCCAGTAGGGAGCCTCCGGTCATGAGCAGCCGGGGGCCGTGCCGGTCGAGCGCTCGCCCGATGGGATGCCGCCGAGGGCTGCCAGGACGAGTGCGGCGGAGAACGCCGCGGTGATGGCACCGGTCGACCAGCCGGTGTCGTGATTGATGTCAGGGGCCAGGACGGGAAAGGCGTAGTAGAGGATGCCCCAGCTCGTGATTTCGGTGACGCACAGCGCGATCAGAGGGACGCGGGTGACCGCACCGTTGGCGGTGGCGCTGCTCGGGCTGCTGGGAGCGGTGGTGTCGGTGCCGGCGACGGGATCGTCCGTCGCCGGCACCGGCTCTGGCGTCGATGGTTCGTGAGGCACCGGTCAGTTGTCGCCGCGTTCGGTCTCGCCGGAGTAGCCGTGGACGCTTCCGGTCGCAAAGCCCAATCCGGCGGGAGCGCCGATGCCGATGGTGACTGGCTCGGGCGCCGATCCACCGCAGCACGATCCGCCTCCCGCTTCGCCTGCGGTGACCGCGGCCGGTGTCTCGGCGGGCTCGGTGTCGCAGGAGGTCCCGCAGCCATCGCCCGCAGCGGCGCCGGGCAGCTGGTCCTCAGTGATGAGGTTGGTGGAGCAGACGCCGGTTTCGGGGAGGTCGAGCTCGACGGCGTCGGCCGCGGCACGGTCTCCAGCGAGCGCGGCGACGACGGAGCGGACCTGCTCGTATCCGGTGGCCATTAGGAAGGTCGGGGCGCGGCCGTAGCTCTTCATCCCAACCAGGTAGAAACCAGTCTCGGGATGGGCGAGGTCGCGTTCGCCGTGCGGCGGAACGGTGCCGCAAGAGTGGAAGTTGGGGTCGATCATCGGCGCGAGCCGCACGGGCGCCTCGGTGGCCGGGTCGAGTTCAGCCCGGACTTCGCGGAGCATGTCCAGGTCAGGACGGAAACCGGTGGCCGCCACCAGGGCGTCGGCCTCAATGACGCGCTCGCCGTCCGGGGTCACGCCGATGACCTTCACAGGACCGGCAGCCGGGCCGGCGTTGGGGCTGGCGAAGCCGGTGATGGTGAAGCTGCGCACCAGTTCGATCTCGCCGCCTTCCACAGCGGCCTTGAGACGGGTGCCGAGCGCGCCACGGGCGGGGAGGCCGTCGGCGTCGCCGCCGCCGTACAAGCGGGCGACCGAGGCGCTGCGCACCCCCCAAGTGATGCGGGTGCCGGGAGCGGTCTTGGCGAGTTCGGCGAGAGACAGCAGCGTGTTGGCGGCCGAGTGGCCCATGCCGACTACGAGGGTGTGCTTGCCGGCGAAACGGTCGCGGTCACGGCCCAGCACGTCCGGCAGCGGTCCGGTCAGGTAGGGGCCGGCCTGGTCCTCGCCGGGAGCTGGGAGGCCGGAGTGGCCGAGCGGGTTGCTGCGGCCCCAGGTGCCCGAGGCATCGATGACGGCGCGGGCGGTCAGGTCGGTGACGGTGCCATCCGGTCCGATGGTGCGGACGAGCAGCGGCCGCTCGTCGCGTCCGACGGTGCGGGTCACGTCCACGCCCTGGCGGGCCACCGCGACCACGCGGGTGCCGGTGCGAATCCGGACGGCCAGCTCGGGCACCTCCCCCAGGGGCGTCAAGTAGTCGCGGACCAGCTCGGCGCCGGTCGGCAGCGTCTCCGGATCGGGCAACGTCCACCCGGTGGGCTCCAGGAGACGTCGTGCGGCGGCGTCAGTGTCGTACCGCCACGGTGAGAACAGCCGGACGTGCCCCCAGTCGGAGATCGCCGCCCCGACGCTGTCGCCTGCCTCCAGTACGAGGAATTCCAGCCCGCGTTCGGCCAGATGCGCGGCGGCGGCGAGGCCCACCGGCCCTGCACCAATGACCACCACAGGCAGGTCATGGGCACCGTCCTGGTCGTTGACGCAGCCGCAGCCGGCATCGGTCTTCGCTTCGAGCACGGTGATCGCCGGGTCCAGCGACTGCTCGGTGTCACTGCAGCAGCTGCTGACACCGCAGCAGCTGCCTACGGCGTCGCCGTCGGTAGGCCGCGGAGCCTCGGTGCTCTCGCTCATCAGTTCTCCTCGCTGCGTTGCGTGGTCGTCAGGATGGACTTCGCCAAGACTCGTCAGGGGTTAGAGCCGGGCGCGGTGGGCCGCCGTGCTGATCCGGTCGCGGTGGGCGGCAGCGCGGCAGGCGCTCGTGCAGACTTCGCTGCGGTCGTCGCTGAAGGTGATCCGCTCGCTCGCGCGGACGGTCTGGGCGGCGATCCGACTGAACAGCGTCTTCATCCCCGACTCCTGATTAGATGGACTTCTAAGTAGCCGCTAGTTTGCCTTGCTGCCTAGATAGATGTCAAATTAGAGACATGTCTAACTTGATGGATCTGGAAGACGTCACCGCCCCGGCGTGCTGCGCTCCGCTCAGCGGACCGGCGCTGGGCGAGGACGATGCCGCAGAGCTCGCAGGAGTGTTCAAAGCGCTGTCGGACCCAGTGCGGCTCCGGCTGCTGAACATGATTGCCTCTGCTGACGCCGGCGAAGCGTGCGTGTGCGACCTGACCGGCGCCTTCGAGTTGACCGCCCCGACCATCTCCCACCACCTCAAGGTGCTCCGCCAGGCCGGGCTGATCGACGGGGAACGCCGAGGGACCTGGGTGTACTACCGGGTCGTCCCCGAGCGCCTTACCCGGCTCGCCGGCCTGTTCACCCTGCCCCATCTCGCCTCGGCTTGACCCTCTCCCGAGGGCTTACGTGCATTTGCGGAGCCTGCCGAGGACGTGACGGGCATCTGCGCCGACGCCGCGCAAGGTGGCAGATGCGAACGAACGCTGCCACTCCAAGCCGACGTAGCCCAAGCCTGGATGGGTGGTGGAGATGCCGCCCCGGTGCAGCGGCCGGCCCTCGTCATCGAGGGCGCCCAGCGCGTCGAGGTATGCCACGCCGGGACGGAACCCCGTGGCCAGCAGAACTACGTCGACGCGATCGTGCACCCCGTCCTGCCACACCACGTGATCGCCGTCCAGGCTGGTGAACATGGGGCGGCGGTCTGGATTGCCGGTAGCGATCCGCGCCCGGTAGGTGCCTGTGTCGAACACCGGTGTCCCTTTGCCGCCGGTGAGTAGCGGACGCGCCCACCCAGCCGCGTCCAGGCCGGTGCGCTGCAGCCACAGGTGCATGTCGACGCCGAGCACGCGCTGCGCCATGAATCGCAACGGATGCCGGGTGGCCAGCGTGACGCGCGATTGTGCGGCCAACTCGATGGCGATCTGAACCGCAGAGTTGCCGCCACCCACGATCACGACCCGCTGTCCGGCGAATTCCTCGGGCCGCCGGTACTGCGACGAATGAAGCACTCTGCCGGTGAACGAACCCAGCCCTGGCAGTTCGGGACGGTACGGGCGACTGAACGCTCCGGTCGCAGCGATGACGATCGGTGCGGTGAAACTGTCTCCGTTCTCGGTCGCGACCTCGAACATCCGCCCGCGCGCCGTGGCGGCCTCCGCAGCGACCTTCGCCACGCGGTGACCGGTCCGAACATCGACGTCGAGCCGTTCGGCGTACCGGGCCAGGTAGGCGATGACCTCATCGCGGGTCGGGTAACCGTTCGGGTCGCCAGGAAACGGAGCGCCTGGCAGGGCGCTGCGGCGGGCCGGAGAGAACAGCGTGAGGCTGTCGTAGTACCGCGGCCATGACCCGGTCGTCGACTGCGCGGCTTCCAGGACCAAGGGGCTCAGGCCGAGCCCGCGGGCGACCTGGGCAGTGGCGAGACCGGCCTGGCCGCCCCCGATGATGATGGTGTTAAAACGCTGAGGCATGGGCTCAACATAACATCATTTCATGAAATGTTAATATGTTGCCCTGAGGTAGAGGAGGAACCGGTGCCTGACCAGGCCACAAGCAGCTCGCTCCCCGAGCCGGAGTTCAGCTGCGGAGCCGTCGTCGAGCCTCCGAGCGAGAAGCTGCGCGAGTTCCTCAAGGGCCTGGCCAGCGAGCAGCGACAGCAGATGCTCGAACTGTTCGCAGGCGGTGTTGAGCTGACCGTCGGCACCGTTGCCGAACGCCTGGGCGTCGGCCAGTCCAACGCCTCCCAGCAACTCGCGGTACTGCGCCGCGGCGGCCTGCTCACCTCCCGCAAGGACGGCAAGCAAGTCCGCTACCGCGTCGACACCCACTCGGTAGAGCGATCCCTCACCGAACTCCAGGCCTACTTGCGCACTTGCTGCCCACCCCAAGAAGACAGCACGGTCGACGGGTGAGTCCGCGACGGCGGTCGGTCATCTGTCTGAGGAGAGGGTGGAGCACTTCACCTTCCTCCGGCCGCCAGCCCGTTGAGGTCGGGCGACATGTGCACTGCTCGTTCGAGCACTTGTGCGGCCAAGGAAAGCAAGCTGGGTGCTGGCAACACGGTGTTGGACGGTGCCGGGTTGGCGGATGTTACGGGCGGGTGGGTCGCCGAGCAACCGTTGGCATGGACATCAGCTTGATGAAGCCGTCGTCCTTCGACAGTGGTGCTAGGCGGGCAGGGTCGGGCAGCTGCGCGGCATGCGTTGAGAATTCGCTGTCGTGTGTGACCTCCACAGTTGTCACCGCGGGAGACGACAGTGAGATGACGACGACTTGGCCTCGCTGGCCGCTCGGGAGCTCGCGGACGTCTGCGGCGCCGCCGTAGTAGGTGATCAGGACACGCCGGGAGACTGTCTGACGCCGTAGGAAGGCGCGTGTCTGCGCCAGGCCTTCGGTCAGCTCCAGGCCGGGGATCCGATCCTCTTGCAGAGTGTCGATATCTATCCCGAGCAGTCGCCGCGCGTCTGGTCGACTCAGGACGAACTCGGTGGTGGCTCCGGCCCGACTACTCAGGGTGTCCATGACGAGGCGGCGGGCGGCGTCCTCGGCTGCTGGGCCCTCAAGGGACTCCCCCGTCGTGGTGAGCCGGACATTCTCAGGCGGGTCGGCGGGGTCCGGTGACGTCGGTTTGGACTCCGGCCGCGGGCGTCGTTTCTGCAGGCAGAGCATCGATTTTGCCGCCGAGAGGAGGGGCCATCGGTATCTGCTCCGGGAGGCAGCAACGCCGAGGAGGACGACTAGTGCACAGGCTCCCGTCCCAATGATCGCCCACGGCCGGCGGCCGTCTTGTTGTGTGCGTGCGGTTGGGATGGCCGTGTGGGCGGACGGGCCAGCGGGCGCCGGTTCAGGCTGGAGTGTGTTCAGCTGCTTCTTGGCGGTCGGTGCCTGTGGTCCTGGTGGCAGCTGGCCTTGCGTTCGATCCGGAGGCTGGCTGCGGCCGGTAGCACTGGTTGTGGGTGCCTTCCCGGGCGGCGTCGGGGTCGACTTGTGCTTCTTGGAAGGTTGGCGACGAGGCTTCGAGGTCTGGTGGCGGGGCCGTATGGACGCCTTGGGCATGGAGTCGCGGAAGACGTCGCCCCAGTCGGGGTCGCGGCCGGTCTTGAGGCTTCGCAAGACTTCCTTGCGAGCCCGGCGGCAGACCTTCTTCTTGTCGACGTACCTGCTGGCGATTGGGCCGATCGGAGCACATGTCGCCACATGCTGGACAGCGATCGGGCCAGTGTTCTGATGCTGAGCAAGCGATGCGGCAGTACAGAGGAGGACGGCGGAACTGACGAGGGATGGGCCTAATAGGCTCGCTGCTCTGCGCCTTCGGGCTTGTGTTCGGCTCTCGCGACCTGGATTGCCTCGGCCTCGCCGGAGCAGGCCGCTGGCGGCTGCGGCGTCACGCATTCGGGCCTCGGCCGCGGAGGTTGCTGCGGGAGCCGCCGAGTGGTGGTCTATATCCAGGCTTCCGTGATGAGCCGGGCGAACGTGGGTGGCTGATCGGCCATCTCATGGCTGCGAAGACTGCGACGGGCCAGGCGAGGACGGTCGCGCAGCAGATCAGGTTGATCAGGATGATGTAGCCGATGTCGTCGGCACCTCGTATGAGCGCGATGAGCGTCGGCAGGACAGCGAGGAACGCCAGGAGCCCGATCAGTCCGAGCCAGAAGAACGCGCTGCTCTGGATGGCGATCATCATCTTCCCTTCGGTTAGAGGTTCCGCCGGCGGTTGCGCTCGGGGATCTGGGGCTGGGTCCGGCGAGCGGCTGGGGCGTCGAAGGGTTGGTTCGAGCTCATCTCCAGTGCCTCGTCGATGGAGAGAGGGAAGCCCTCAGCGGCCCGCTCCACGTCCGAGCCCCGACTGGGGTCCGGCCCAGGGGTCGCCGGGACGGCCTTGAGGATGATGTGTTCGGGCAGGTTGGTCGTGAGCTCCAGGATCGTGCGCAACTCTTCAGGCTGAGGCTCACGTCCCTGAAGGTTGAGGCTGGTCCTCAGCTTGTCCGCGATCTGGCTTGCGCGCAGTTCTTGCCGGACTTCCTCCCACTCGCCGCGGTCGGGCCCGTGGGCTCGTGCAGCCCATTCGGCGCCTGTGCCTTCGTGCAGTTCTCGTTGTTGGGGCCCAGGGTCGCCAGGGCGAACGTTTGGATCCCGCGTGAAGAAGGGTGCAGCTTGGGCCATGGCGTCGAGCGAGTCCATGCCTTCACTGCGGAAGCGGTCGTAGTGGCTCATGCCATGCGGATGAAGGCGGCGGAGCCGTTCCTCGCATTTGCGCACGGCGAGGGCCGCCGAGACGTTCCCCGAGGCGTACGGGACGGCGGCTCCCCATGCCTCGGCTACCTTGAGCAAGTTCGCCTGGCGGAGCCATTCGCTGTCGTGGGCCCGCCCCCAGCGCGATCGGGCCTCGGACATCGCTGCCCTTTGAGCTCTGGCCTCTTCACGCTGAGCCTGTTGGTCCTGAGCCTGCTGGACGACCTTTAATTGATGCCGGCGATGGGCGAGCGCTTGTTGAACTCCGACGGCTGCGGAGACGACCTGGACGAGGCGCTGTCCGCCGTGCTGGAGGCCTTCGTTGATCGGGTCAGGGTGTTGCTGGTTCACGTCATCCTCCGATGGTGGGGTTTCGGCGAGGCCGTGGGCGAGGAGCCTTGCGCGCCGCGGTTCTGCTGGGCGGGGGTGGAGGCCGCGGTGATGAGGCACCCGGGTCGAGGTCCGGGCTGATCGCTCCGGCGACCAGTGCAGTGACGTCTGCCGGGTCTATGCCCGTGCGTGCCGCAACGCGGTCAACCTGGCGAGCGATCTGGTCGGGTGGCAGTTGAGCGATCTGGGCTGCGGCGGCTTGGGCGGCGGCCAACCGGGACTCAACGAACTCCAGCGCTCCCCCGAACCGCTGGATTTTCTCATCTATGACCAGGTCAGCGAGGGGGATTACGGAAAGTAGCGCCTCGCGGACGGCGAACTGGCTCGCTGGGGACAGGAGGTCGCCCGGGTCGCGGCCTGGTGGAAGGAGAGCCGCTTCGATAGGCCCTGCGATCGTGCGGAGGGTGCGCCAGGCTCGGACCGCTGCGGCTCGTCCAGCATCGTCCCCGTCGAGCGCGATCACCAGCCCGGACGTGGACCCGTCAGCGCGTGCCGCGATCGCCTCGACGTGCGCGGTGGTGATCGCTGTGCCGCAGGGAGCGACCGCGGCGTAGACGGCCGGTAGGGCGACATTGACCGCGATCGCATCGAGCGGCCCCTCGGCAAGGAGAGGACGACAGGTGGTCGCGAGCTGGGCGCGGCTTTCGTGCAGGCCGAACAACACTTCGCGCTTGTGGAAGAGAGCCGTGTCGGGTGTGTTGAGGTACTTCGGTCCGGGGGCTTCGTCACGTCGGCGACCGATGAAGCCGATGATCTCTCCGGTTCGGTCTCGGAGCGGGAACAGAACTCGGTCCCGGAACGTGTCGAGAAGTTCGCCGCCGTCTCTCTCTTTCGCCAGGCCGGCGTCGATGATCGTCTGGTCTTGATGTCCGAGACCACGCAGATGTTGGAGCAGCGCACGGCGGGGGCGTGGTGCGAGGCCGAGCTCCCATCGTTCCTGGACCACGGCGTTGAAGCCGCGGTCCGCTAGGTAGCTGGCGCCCCAGCTTCCTGGCAGGGCTCGTCGGTAGAAGTGATGCGCGTCTCTGAGCGCTGCTCGGAGGGCCGAGTTGTCTCGTGTTGCAGTTGTCGGAGAACGCTCGGCAGGGCTGACAGCTGAGGTTGAGGCGGAACTGGTCACCGGACTGGCGAGCGCGTGCAGGCGTCGTCGGAGTCGTGTGCTCGTTCTGACAACCTGGTCGCCGACGACGCGGATCGCGGCAGACGCGTTCGTCCGAGCGTCCGTCCCGGCCCATTGCTCCGTCGGCGGGAAGCGAAGGTGTGAGACGTCCAGTCCGAGGTCGGCCAGGACGAGGTGAGCGACCGAATCCGCGAACACGCGCCGCGCCCCCAGGCACGGCGCAGCATTCCTGGTGCAATCATCGAGGAGCCCGCCAGGTCCAATGGCGTGGGCGAGCTGGTGCACGAGCCGCGTCGCTGCGGAGACCTCGTCGAGTTCTGGAGCGAGTTGGATTCGTCGCCCCGCGCGCCCGAGGTAGGTCCAATCTTGCCCGCGGTCTAGGTAGAAGCCGAGGTCGGCAGCCAGCCGAGAGAGCTTCTGCAGGGCTTCAGCCGGGGAGAACGACTCCTTTGCGATCGGCTCGCCGTCGGTCTGCTCGACATCGAAGACCGCGCGGGGGTTACCGCGCATGGAGATGATCCGGATGCCGGTCTCGCCACGGCGCACTTGCCGTCCGTGCTCCTGCCATGCGTCGTAGGAGCGGACGTCGGTCGCCGAGCGACGCTGGGCTGGGATGAGCAGGGTGTTGATGAATCCGTAGCGCCCGTGCCGGCTCGCGTCGCGGAGCCAGGCATCCCACGCCAGGCTTCCGTCCACGAGGCGGCCGACCGAGTGTTCGGCGATGCCGTGGAGGACGCCGAGTTGGCGATGCTGTTCCTCCTCCTGGGCGAGAGGCTCATCCTCCGAGGGGGCGCTCATGACGTCTCCCGGCCGGAGGACTCTTCACGGACGAAGGCGATCAACTCTGTCAGCCGGTAGTTGGCCATGCTGAAGCCCAGCTCTCGCAGCCGCTGGCCAAGCCGGTCCCGGCTGAACGAGCCTCCTTCACGTTCCACTTGGCGGTGAAGCTGACGAGCGATGGCCAGTACCTCTTCGTCGTACCGGTCTTCTGGTGCGCTCTCGTTGCCGGGCGCGTGTGAGGTGGGAGATGCAGGCGGCCGGTTGAGAGCCAGCCGTTCGGCCAGCGGTGCCTGCCATCGCCACGACCACCTGCCGTACTCCTGCTGCAGTCGCGAGACGGCCTCCAGGTGCTGGCGCTCCAGTTCGAGGCCCTGTTGGTACTCGGTGATGTGCCAGAGGACCATCCGTCGCCACAGCAGGAGGCTGGAAGCGGGCGCGAGTACCCAGCGAGCCATCGGCACTCGCTCCACTCGGCGGGCCGAGGCCAACCCGACCCACCGTCGGATCAGATGCCGCACGCCTTCGATCACCGTGATGAACAAGACGGGCATGGCCGCGTACATGAGGCTGCCCGCGAACTCTCCGTGTGCGGCGGACACGTTCACCAGGACGGTGCCGGCGATGTAGAGCCAGGCGACCAAGCGAAGGACCGGCCACGGCAGGTCGAGGTACTCCATCAGCAAGTCCCAGGCCAGCAGGATCAGGATGCCTACGTCCATCCCGACGGGGACGATCCAGGCGAGCCCCTTGAAGTGCGGCTCGGCCATCTGCCGGATGGTGGTGAAGGAGCCAAGGCCTCCGAGGATCGCCAGCGCAGCTATCAGCGGTGCGATACCGGCTGCCGCCCACCTGACAACGCCTGGCTCCGGGTGCGTCCGGACGATGTCGTTTCGACTGTCGCCCGTAACCATGGCTCGGGGTCGCTTCAGCCAGGTCACCGCCGCCGCCTTTCGACCATCCAGAGCACCAGTTGGGCGACGTACCGAGGCTCAGCCGTAGTGCCCAAGAGACGGCCGTGAGCGGTGACGTAGGCGTAGACGCCGTCAGCTCCAGCGCACAGGACGGTCTCGGACCATCCGTTGTGCCGGATGCGCAGGCACCAGCGTCCGTTGCGCGGCTTTCGGACTCGTACTCTGAGCCCCAGCCGTCTCAGCTCGTAGCGCAGCCGGAGCAGACGGGCGCGCCGTTCCTCCAGCTCAACCTGCATGGTCGATGCCTGCATCCCCATCGCTCCCCCGGTGATGTCAGCCCAGCGCATTATCAACTAAAGCCTTCGAGGATGAAGATGCATCACTCATAGGCATCGGTCAACTACAGGGAGCGTCCGGCGTGTTGTGACTTTTTTGGGTGATGCCAAGGGCTCATGGGCTGTGCCGTTGGCCCTCCTGCCGCAGCGGTGTACTGGACGTCCGTCTGCCGTGTGTGTCGGCGGTCGCAGGAGTCCAAGGTGTTGGGAAGGCGGCCATGGCAAGGCGAGCTGGGGTTGGCTGGGCCGCGGTTTCGAGCCACGGAACTGAACTGTCGGTCACGCGGCCGAGGTGTTGTCTTGCTCGACGAGCCGCGTCCGCCTGCGCCTGGCGCTGCTGCAGGAAGCGGATCTGGGTGATGGTTTCGAGGAGTGCGATTAGCCGACTGGCCAAGACGAGGATCGAGACGGTGGTGTGGTTCTGGTTTCCGGTCAGCGCCAGGAGACGAGCAGCAGAGCGCAGGGCATTGCCCGCTGAGGTGGGGTGAGAGATGCGGCCGTAGGGCGAGCGGGCGGCACGCTCGTAGGAGTCAGCGGCATAACCCAGGTGTCGGTTGCCGGTAGCTCTGGCGGCCACGTGCAAGACGTCGGATGCAGCCCAGCAAGCGTCCTCGGCCGCGTAGGGATTGGTGGCCAGATACCTGCGCATGTGGGAGGTGGCGTAGGCGGCGGCACGAGCCGCATCGTCATAGAAGGCTTGGCGTTCCTCTGGCGTCAGATCATCCCTCGGAGAAGCACCACCCTCGGCGCCCGGCCCTGATGGGCTCCAGCGTTGCCTAATGCGCGGGAGGGTGAGGTCGTCGGCGAGCTGGCCGCCGGAATACCAGTCGGGCTCCTCACCACCGGGAAGCGCTACGGCGTAGCCGGTGAGCTTTTCGGGATCGAGCCGGCTGTAACGAGGGCGGACGAGCAGACCGTGGCGTTCCAACAGCTCGAGGAAGTCGGCGGGCGTCCGCGCCTCGTCCGCCGCGCGGCGGACGGTCGTCCGCAACACGGCGCGCGTCGTCCGCGCTGACAGATGCCGTCCGGACGGCGGACGAGCCCCCGGACGATCGACCTGCTCTGGGGCCCATCGGCGACGGAGTCTGGGCAGGGTGAGGTCGCTTGCCAGCTTCCCGCCGCCGAACCACACAGGCTGCCCGGACGATCCCAGATCGTCTGGCAAAGCAACGGCGTAACCGGTGACCTCCCCGGAGAACTGCGTGCTGTGACGCAGGCGCACCAAGACGCCCTCAGCTCCCATGGCAGCGAAGAACTCCGCTTCGGTCCGTGCTCCCGCCGCCGCGGTGGCGACCCGCCGCCGAAGCACAGCGCGAGCAGACTCACCGCGTCCGATCCGCGCTGCCTTCTCGGTCTCGGCGCGCTTGGGCCGCCGCGCCGCCGTCCGGTCCGCCGGGGCCGTGGACCGCAACCCGAATTTCCGCTCCATCGCCCGGCAGGCATCCCGAATCCGATACCCGTCGTTCCATACCTTTGGTCGTGTCCCGTCCGGACGGGCGAGAGTGGCGACGACGTGGATGTGGTCATCGGCATGACGAACCGCGATCCAGCGGACGGCGTCCTCGTCTCCGTCCGGCGCCAGCCCGGTGCGAGCCATGGCCGCCTCGGCGACCTCTGCCCATTGCCGGTCGCTCAGAATGGGGTCTTCCGGTGCCGCCCTCAGGGACAGATGCCACACCGGCTTGCGGTAGTTGCGCTCCCCCAGTAACGCCAGCGGCTGATTCAGCAAGCCGTCCAGGTGACGAAAGTTCCGGCTGCCGTCCGGCCGGAGCGCGGGCTCCAGTTCGGCTGGGGTTCGGAAGCCCGCCACGATGTGCGGATCGCGGTGCTCCCCGCGCCGTCCGGGCCCGTACAGGTACCGAATCAAGCCCTGGACCCGTTTTCCCCGCAGAACCTTCCCGATCACTGCTCGCCCATCAAGGAAGGCTGCGCCTCAGCTCGTCTGCCAGGTCATCGAGCTTGCGCACTGTCCGCGCCGCCGCCTCGGCGTACCACTGGAGCTGAGCCGGCGGATCCCCCGCGTGCAGCGCTGCCACGACCTGGTTGAGGTTCACTCCGATCCGCCGGGCCTGCCCCGCCGCGTGCATCACCGCCGCCAGAGCTTCTCGCAGCTCGACATAGTCGGCATGCTCGCCCTGACTTGCCACGGCCAACAGGACCTGAGCCGCCCACGCCCCCGTCGCCAGCCGTTCCCGCTGCGCCGCCGTCACCAGTAGAGCGTGCTCGTCCTCGGACAACGCGACGAACAACGCACGCCCTCGCCGCGGCGTTTGATGCGTCCTTCGGTTCCGGCGAGTCTCGCTCCTCCGCGACGAGTCGCTGCCCCCGTCCTCGGTCATCACCCTCCCCCGGATCGCGCTCGATCCGTCCGCTCGCTGTGGACCGCGCCCGGTCCACACACCAAATCCTTAGGATTTCCATTTCTTGCCCCGCGCCCGCCGCCCTCCGGCGGACGGCTCATGGACCTGTCCAGCACTGCTGGGTAAGGACCTGCAAGGGCGACCCCACCAAGGCAGATCTAGTCGGAGCGTGGAGAACGAAGAATCGTCATCCCACTCTTGGCGGACGCCCCCGGTACCGTCGGGCAACCCGAGCTAATTCAGACGACCGGTCTCAGCCGCTCGACCCGAAGCTCGGCTGCTTGGGTTCCGTCTCCCCGCAATCGCTGGAACCCTTTGGTAAGGCACTTCCGGCGATCATCGTGTCGGCCCATGCTGGATTCCGTGCTGCAGCAACTCTTTTGATCGACAGCGCCACAGGAGACGACCGATGAGCACTGAGCCAGCAGCGGCCCTGCCCAAGCTCGCCGCCCCGGCCCGGCGAGCATTGGCGGCCGCCGGCTACAGCAGCCTCACCCAACTCGCCCAGGCCAGGGCAGACGACATTGCTGCACTGCACGGGATGGGCCCCAACGCGATCAAGGCGTTGTGCCAAGCCCTCCGGGAACACGGCCTATCGTTCCGCGCCAGCGACGACGCCTAACGGCCGCGGGGCCGCTCGAGGACGCCCTGGGTCAACGTTCCCGGCGTGGGTGCGGTACCTGCGGCGGGGACCGAAGCTCGGGCGGAACCGCGTCGGTGCCACAGGGATTCGACAGGACGTCACCAATCGGGTTGGGGAAGTCCTTCTTCGCGGGCTCCACCTGCGCCGCCTCACGATCGTCAGTCCTTGCCTCAGCCCCCTGCGCAAGGGACTGCTTCTCGCCGGTGTCCACGACGTGGATGGGAGCGAGCGCGCTCGCCGCACGCCGGAAGGTGTCACCGAGATCGGCAGCCTGTTCAGCCGCCCGCCCCAGCGCGTTGTGTGCCGCAGTCACGGCGGGGGTCGGGTCTCCGCTCTGGTCATGCCCGAGCCGTCCGGCATCCAGTTCCCTCGTCAGGAACGCGTCGATCTGCTCAGCCGTCTGCGCCAGGCGGAATGAGGTCTGAGCCAGGTTCCCCAGAACCGTGTACGCGGCTGCCGGCTCGGAGAGCCCCGGTGAGTCTTGGGTCAGATGGTTGAGGTCCCGGACACGCTCATGCAACTCGCCAGCGAGTCGCTCGATGTCCTCGTTCGTACGGGTCTCGTGATCGTCCATGTGTGGTGCTCTCCAGCATCGAGGCGGATCCGAACATGCGGCTCTCCTTTCGTCGGGGACAGTCCACAGTCTCAACGCTCACTGAAGTGAGATAAGACTGTTTGCGCTCCATACTGCCTGGCGATGCCGCCGATGGCCAGCTAGCCCGTCGGCGTGTCCGTCCTGGCGACCTCGATGACAGCAGACGGGCACTCCCTGCCGGTTTCGGAAGCAGGGAGGGCGTGCGCCGAGGCTTGTTGCAGCCGTCTCGACGCACTCCCTTCTTCACTGCCCCAGCGGGGCTCTACACATCTCCTCAGGCAGGTTTGCCGGCGCGGTACTCGAGAGCCTCGGGTGTCTCGTTGTACTCCAGGAGATGGTTGCCCGCGATGCGCTCGAGGACCTCTCGGACCTCGGCGGGCGTCGCGTAGAAGAACTCCCTGCGGAGGTTGACCTGGTTGACGCGACGTTCGGAGAACTCCTGATGGAGCTTGTTCTCCAGACCAACGGCGTCGTCGCTGAAGATGAGCGCGTGGACATCGAATCGGAACGGCACCGACGCGTCGCCCAGTTCGCGTACCCGGTCCATCGGCTCCAGGCGCCGCGTCATCCCTATCTTCACCATGCGCTCGCCGAACGCGCCGATGTTGGAGATGACGTACACGTAGCCGGCGCGGACGTTGGCGGCACGACCCTCTACGTCGGAAATGGCCGAGTCCACGTCGGCGAGCTTGGCCCGCAGATCGGCAGCACCCTCGGCGTTCCCGTTCGCCTCCAGGCGCGCGAGCGCCGATTCCACGTGTGAGCGCTCCTTGAGCAAGCGGGCCTTCTCGCGCTCGAACTCCTTGCGGGCCTTCTCCTCCTCACGCTGCCGCTCACGCTCGGCCCGGACGCGCTCCTTCTCCTCCTCGGCCTTGGCCAGATGGTCCGCGGTCAGACGCAACTCCTTGACGCGGATCGCGCGGTAGTCCCTGCTGACCCGGATGTCCATGGTCTTGCCAAGCCGCTCGATCGTCTGGGCGCTCTTGTCGAGCCGCTCGATCGCCGACTGCAGCTTGTAGGGGCGCATCGTCCTGACGAGGTTGTCGGCCTCGGCGTTGTAGGCGCGCAGCATCAGCTTGGAGAAGTCCCGCACCATCTTGCCGCCCTGAGCCGCCGAACCGTTCACCGTCCAGTTCGTGGCTCCGACGACCGCCTTGCCCGCCCGGGCCATGGCCTTGATGCGGTCCTTCACCTTGGCCAGCTCGGCTTTGTAGGCGACGACGTCGGCCAGCGGATGCTGGTACTCGTAGACGCCCGCCTCCTGCAGAAGGGCCAGGTCCTCGGTCTCGACGATCGAACCGCGGATCCGCCGCAACTCGGCACGCAGCTCCGTGCGCTTGCGCTTCGCATCGGCGACCTCGCCGCGCAGACTCTCCAGTTCTGCCGCTACCGCGGGAGCGTCCAGGCCCCCGAGCCGCTCCAGCCATCCGCGCAACTCGGCATTCTCGGTCTCAAGTTCTTCGATCCGTTGTTTGCGGGTGCCGAACCCCGCCCTCCCTCTGGATCCGCCGGAAGGCCCGTGCGGAGGTGGCGCAGATCCGGCAGGCTGGGGAGCAGGTGGCCTGACCACCTCCTGGCTCGGCATTGGCGGCGGGATACTTGCAGGCGGTGAGGTCTGCACCGACGCGGGTGACCAGAACTGCCAGCCAGGCGGCACGGGCGGCCAACTGGCATCGGGCATCCAACCGGGTGGCGGCGTCCAGCCTGGGGGCGGCGCGGGCCAGGTCGGCGGCGGGTTGTACTGCCATCCGGTGGGGTGAGGCATGGTCGGAGCAGGCATGGGCGCGGGCGGTCCCAGGACGGGGGCGGCCGGCGGCGGGGTAGGTGTCCCCATGTCGGCTGCGAGCATGCGCAGTTCCGGGACGGCGGCCCCTTGCAGGGGCGGTCCCCCGACGAGATCTTGGACGACCTGGGCGAGTAGCGGCGCGTCCTGATCGTGTACGTCGCCGAAATCAACCTCGGCGCCCGCCCGATCCGTGATCACGAAGAACCACCGCTGCTTGTAAGATTTCCGTGTTTCCACGGAGGCGATCGCCCCGATCTCGCTCTCCTGGAGTGGTCCCTTTTGCGCGAGTTCGGCAAGGCAGAATCCAAGGACCCGACGTCCAGTGACGGCGATATGCGTGAGCGTCGGAAGCGCCTTGACGGTCGTCGCGAGAGCCAGCACCCTCTCGCCGTCCTTGAGGAAAAACCTCAACAGGCGCATGGCCCGCTCAGCGTCACCTGGCTCTACCTCGGCCCCGATGTAGTCCGGGTGCGGGATCTCCTGCAGTGTCATCACTTCCTCGCAGCGCCATCTCAGACGAAACGAGGGCCTCGATCTAACGTCACGACCCCCGCTTCGCCGCTGACTTGAACTCGTCGAGGGGAGCACCCGACATTCCTGGGACGGCCCGGTAGTGGTATCGGTTTACATGCCGCTAAGCGCCGCCTCCGCCGCCGAAGCCTCCGAGTTCGGACGCCGATCTTGGTCATTCGGGTGCGGGTCCGTCAGTCCGGCAGCCTCACCGGGCATACGGATGGTCATCTCGTGGCGACTTGACAGTCAGTCCACCAGGCCGTGCTGGACGGCGATCACGCCGAGCTGGAAACGTGTTTTGATATCGAGATTCTCTCGAAGTGCCTTGATGTGGCGACGGACCGTGGTCAGGCTTAGATTCACCTGTTGAGCGATGGTGTCGTCTGGTAACCCCTGGACCAGGAGGCGCAAGATTTTCACCTGAATCTCCGGTAAACCTTTCCTGTTGACCCCACTTCCCCCGTATGGAATGGCCCTCTCCCAAAGTAGTTCGAAGTACTCCCAGAGCGCACCCACGATCACCGAGGACTGAACGAGCAGCACCCCGGACGTTTCAGAGGAGGTGAGGGGAAGGAGCGCAACACCCTCGTCGGCGAGCCCCAGACTCATGCGAATACGAGGAAGGATCCGAACTTCGATCCCGGTCTCGGCTATTGATTCCATCTTGTCGCGCGCGACTTCCTCCGCCAAGAGATCGCCGTCGTAGATGGCCCTACATCGAGCACCGCGACCAACTGGAGAGGGAGTCGCAGTGATGCCAGCTCCATCCATTGGTTCTGTCGGCGCATAGTTGCTTAGGGTCAACCACTCGCGCTGAACTGAGCCTAGGAGCGTGCTGGTCAGTCTGCTGACTTCGTCGGTGTCGGTGATGAGCCGCGCCAACTGCCCTACCGACGCATCCGGCTCTTCGCGTGTGGAGGAAGCGAGGGCACACATACGCTGGTAACCGCCCAGAAGTCTTTCATAATCGGCCAGCGCCTTCCGAGCGAGACCGACGAGCGTGTGCTGCAGGACCACGTCCATCGGAACGGGCATCAGGCGAGCCGGCAAGCCAACTGCCGGTTCGCGGACCTGGGCCATTCCGGCGTGGATCAGGGTCTCTACCTCATCCACGCCCCCGAGGAGGTCTGCGGCCTCAACCGCCGGACAGCCATCTGCGACGAGGAGGCGGAGATATAGACGAAGAGTTTGCGCTTCAACGACTCCGCCAAGCAGTCGAACGGTCTTCTCTTCGAGAGAGCGCATGCAGCAGCCTAAGGTCGAGTGTTTGAGCCGAGATCTGAACCCGCTCCTTCGCTGGAAGCAGACATGATGGACTTACGCCATAGCCTCTTTTGTTTCGATCTTCGAAGAATTCTCTCTCCCGGCGACCAGTCGGAGTCCGATCAGCGCGGAGAGCGTTGCAACTATCGCCGTGGTTCCCGACCAGAACGCGAGCGCCTCGGCCCCCAGGATGGTCGCCAGTCGTCCGGACACCAGCATGATCAGTGGCATGAGGAGATAGCTGGCGACCATGTTCCAGCTGTTAACACGGACTAGTACGTCCAGCGCGATCCGCTCCTGCAGGGCAGTAGCCCACAGAACGTAGTAGACGGCTTGGAGTACTCCGGGCACGACGGCTGCTGCGGCGATCGACGGCCACGGGGCTCCGCTTCCCATTAGGAGCATGGGAAATGCGACCGACACGGGCAACAGCGCGGCCGCCGACATGGGCCAGCCGGGACGCCAGCGGGCGCCGACCAATGCACCCATCACGGCCCCGAGAGGTTCGCAGGCACTGATGATGCCCCAAGACCAGGCGCCGCCATGCCCGTCGATGGCATAGAGCGGACCAGCGATCTTGGTGTAGCAGACCACCGCAGTGGTGATCGCCGTGTACTGCAAGGTCATGATCCACACCCATGGGCGTGCTCCGAACTCGCGCCATCCGGTCCGCAGGTCTCGGAGCGGTCCAGTGCCGGGTTCGCTGGGACGAGAAGTCGCAAGGCGGCTGAGCAGTACGACGCTGAGCCCGCACAGGACACCTCGCATCGAGGCAGACCATGCTGGGCCGACCGCAGTGACCATGGCCCCGGACGAGACGAGCCCGATGAGCAGGCCTATCGACTGGGTCTGGTTGATCAGCGCATTGCCGGCTGGCCGGTTCGGCGAGTCGAG
This sequence comes from Actinomadura sp. NPDC048021, assembly GCF_040653135.1. Classification (NCBI taxonomy): domain Bacteria; kingdom Bacillati; phylum Actinomycetota; class Actinomycetes; order Streptosporangiales; family Thermomonosporaceae; genus Actinomadura; species Actinomadura sp. NPDC048021. The sequence continues at coordinate 69,381 of NZ_JBEZJQ010000004.1, read as the reverse complement.
GAGATCGGCGATGATGCCGCGGAGCGTGGGCAGGAACAGTGCGGTCGCGACGCCGCCGACGGCGGCCAGCGCACACAGCAGCGCCAGGGGCGCTCTACCGGTGAAAAGCGCGGCGCCGATCGCAAGCCAGGAAAGGCAGGCCAACGTCTCGGCTCCCATGAGGACGTAGTGCCGGCGGAAGCGGTCCCCCGCGACTCCGCCGCAGATGATGAGCAGGGCCGGGAACGCGTTACAGGCCATAACCAGAGACAGGCCTCGGGCGCCATAGCCCAGATCCATGACGCCCCAGGCCAGGGCAAGTTGTCCGAACCCGACGCTCGCGCTGGAGACGATGCGGGAGATGAACAGGGGCGCCACGGACGGGTCTCGGAACAAGGTGAGGGGCGATAGAAATCCCGACACTGAGCCCATCTACTTTCTCATCAGGTGTGTGAGGAGGAACTGGGCGATGTCTCCGTAGGCCTTGATCTCGTTGGCGCGGTTGCTGAACCCATGGCCCTCATCGGGATAGATGTCGTAGCGCACGTCGATGCCGCGTGCTCGAAGCCTGGTGACGATCTGGTCGGACTCGTCCTGCGGAACGCGCGGATCATGGGCGCCCTGGAGGACCAGCAGTGGTGCGGTGATGGCGTCGGCGTAGGTGATCGGCGACCGGCGCGTGAGGTGTTCGGCGTCGGTGTCGGGGTTGCCCAGGACAGCGTCGACGGTGGGCCGCCAGGTGGGCGGGCAGGCCCGAGCGAGAGTGACCAGGTTGGAGGGGCCGCAGAACGACACCCCGGCCGCCCATCGATAGGGCAACCGAGACAGGCAGGACAGGGCGGCGAAGCCTCCGTAGGAGCCCCCCATGACGGCGATGCGGTCGGCGTCGATGCCGGGAAGCGTGGTCAGGTGGCGAACCGCGTGATCGAGGTCGACCAGATCGATCCCACCCCAGTCGCGGTAGATGAGCTTTTGGTGGGTGAGGCCGTAACCCGTGGAGCCGGCGATGTTAGGTGCCAGCACCGCGACGCCCTCGTGAAGGAGGTACTGGTAGAGGCCGGCATAGGCGTACTCGGGACGTTCCTGGGCTTCTGGACCGCCGTGGACCGAGAGCACGACCGGATGCGGGCCTGAGGTGCTCGGCCGGTAGAGCAGAGCGTGTATGCGGCGTCCGCCGGAGGACGAGTAGGTGATCAGGTCGGGCTCGACTGGATCGATCACCTGAACTGCGGGTGGCCGGGTGTCGGTGAGGTACCGGAACCCACCCCCCGGGTCGAGGACCCCGAGCTCGCTGGGTCGTGTCGGGGTGTCAATCTCCAGGACGATCTGTTCCCCGTCCGGGCTGAGTGCGATCGCGTCGATGACCCCCTGCGGGAGGTCCGCGAGCGCGAGTTCGCTTCCGTTCCGCGTGGCGCGCAGCACGGAACGTCCTCCTTGGTTGAGGGACCAGACGAGCATCTCGCCGGCGGCTTCGATGTGCTCGACGTCCCAGTCGTCGGAGCTGATGCGTTGCATCGAGGCATCGGTCAGGGTGTACCGGCCAATGGCGGTGAACTCGCCCCAGACATCGGTGGACAGGTAGAAGGCGGTCGAGTCTGGTGTCCACGGTCCCGGGGCGAAGTAGCCGCTCCCATGCTCAGCGGTAACGCACACGGCGTCGAGGTCGGGATAGGTGAGGTCGATGAGATAGATGGCGACGTCAGTGTTAGACCGAACGCCGGCCGCCAGCAGCCACCGGTCGTCGGGCGACATGCTGGCAGGGGTGAAGTTGACCCCGTCCGGAGGAACGATCCGGCGTTCAGTGTCGTCCGACAGGTCCCGGACGAGAATGTCCTGCACAGTGCGGTCACGGTCGTTGGCCGCGAAGAGGAGATACCGGCCCTCCGCGCCGAATGGGGTGTCCGCCAAGACTCGCTGACAGTCCGGACCGGCGCTGATCTCAGTGAGCTCCTCGCCGTCTGTACCGATGCGGTAGATGCGGTACTGCTCATCGCCGTTGCGGTCGGCAGTGAAGACCAGGCCCTTGTCATCCGGCCACCATGCGAGCTGGCACGCCGCCTGGCCTTCGAGCCGGGTCAGCCGGTGCGGTGCCCCGCCGACGGTCGGAATCGTCCATACGTCGAAAGTTCCTCCGGCGTTACTGCAGTAGGCCACGGTCTCGGCATCCGAGGACAGGGCCACTTGCCCGCGGAAGCGCTCGGTGGGGACGAAGTCCAGGTAGTCGGGCATCGCTAATGTGCTCCAGACGCATCGTGTTATTTGACCCAGCCGCGGCGGGCGGCTGCGGCGCCCATAGCGACACGGCTGGTGGTGCCGAGTTCTTTGCTGATCGCGCTGACGTGGCGCCGCACGCTGCTGGTCTTCAGCCCGATCCGCCGCGAGATCCCGTCATCGGTCATCCCCTGCGCCAGCATCCGCAGGATCGACATCTGGATCGGCTTGAGCGGCAACTGGGGCTCGGCCTCTCCCAGCGGAACCGCGCGCTGCCACAACAGTTCGAAGTACTCACGCAAGGCGGCGACGATCACCGGCGACTTGATCAGCAGGGCACCGGGCAATCCGGTCGGAGTCAGCGGCAGCAGCGCCACGGCCTCGTCGGCCAGCTTCATCTTCATGCCGATCTCGGGCAGGATCCTGGCCTCTTCACCAGCCTCAGCGTGCATTCGGATGATCTTGGCGCCGACAGGGTGTTCGGCACAGGACGCCTGGTAGATGGTCCGGCTCAAAACGTTGCCTTCGAACGCGGGAAGGGGAGGCATTCCAGCCAGTTCTTCCAGCGGCCGTTCCATGGCGAAGTTCTCCAAGGTCAACCAGTGCCGTCTTGCGGTTCCCAGCAGTGAGCGTGAGGTGTCTGTGATCTCGGTGCGGTCTGTGAGGATCCGCACCAATTGATCGGCCTGGCCTTCCATCACGCCGGGGAAGGGGTGCATGTCGACCATGCGCCGCTGACCGTCCAGCAGCCGTTGTTGGTCATCGACCAGCTTGCGAGAAAGCGCGGCAAGCGCCCCTTGGAGGGCCAGGTCCGGCGCGGTGGCGACGAGCCGCGCAGGAACCGCCAGCCCCAGCGGCATGACATAGGCCAGCCCAGCCTCCTTCAATGCCTCGACGACTTGCGGACCGCCGAGCACCTCGGCGGCCTCGGATGGCAGACACCCGTCCGAGCCGAGCAGCTGGGCGTAAGGGACGAGCAGATCCTCGGCGACGATGCCCTTCAACAGCCTGGTGGCCGTCTGTTCGAGCTCGGTACTCACTCACACCTCCCATGACAGAGAGTATCGACACGAGTGAATAGCGTTACAAGCTGGCCGATGAGCGTTTGGCGTCAACGAGCAAAGTGACCACCGGCAGCCAGCCCCTACAGCTGGGACTCTCCAGAGCTGTCACCGAAGGCGGTCTCCTAGAGGCCAGCACCCCTGAATTGGGCCACCGAACCCTGGTCACTTACCACCATGAGGCGTTTCGATCAGGCCTGTGAGCTGGCAGAACCCGGTTTGATCAGGGTGCCCCGCCGCCGATCGACCGGAGCGAGAATGAACCGTCTACGCAAGGCCACCCACTCACCCATGATCCAGTGGCTCATCCGCCTCACCACACCGGGACTCAACCAGTGCGCGTGCGGTGGATCTGCCCCTGACCCGTTCCTGGCGCGAGCCTTCAGCCACCCCCAGGGAGCCGGCGTCATCGGCCCTGGCGCCCAACGTCTGCTTCGGACCGTGCTGGTCGACACCCTGGCCCGTGGCGCAGAAGGATGCGATGTCGTCATCGTGCGTCCCGACCTGGAGCGCCTACTCGGCGCCACCTCCCTCCCAATTCCGATGCACGTGGCGCCCGTCGTGCACATCACCGACACCCTCGAAGATGCGATCGAGCACCTTGAGAGCAGGGCTTCCGCCACCACTGCCGCAGGCATGGTGGAGCAACCGCCAGTGCTCTGGCTGGCGACACCAGGGGACGACGCTGACGTCGTCCACCAGACACTCGAAGGCCAGCCTTCGACAGACCTCATCGCGCTGTTCAACGGTCCCTGGCCGTACGGCCCCACTCACTTCGTCACCACCGAGGGGCCCCAGCACCCGCCCTGCCACAACCTCGATCTCCTCACCCGCGATCAGGCAGTTGCCAGGCTCCGAACCCTCAGCTGGGCAAACAGTGGATCCGGTGATCAAGAGACACCAGGCGAACGTCCTCCTAGTTAAGGACGGCGACCAGCATGGGTACCCCACCTGGCTTTCTCCGTTCCGGGGACGGGGAGGCCAGCCGGGATCATCGGTGCGGTGCCGCGTTCACCTGCCTTCCATCTTTGGATGGGTGATAGGTAGCCAACCTCTCCTTACAGGACCCGCCTGCCAGCGAGTGTTCCTTACCAATCAGCACAAGTAGCCAGCAGCGACACCCCGGGCCTACACCCCTGGACCGGGGTCTCCTGCGGTGCCCTCAGCGCTCAGCAGCCGCATCGCACTGCTGGTCAGTTGTGCCCAGCGAACGTTCTCCTCATTTAACAGCTCGAATTCCCAAGGTTTCATTGTGGCTCGTCAGCAAACGATCGGAGGATTCCATGAACGCTCTGGCACGCACCTCACACGTCCCTTACGGGACGAGTAGCCAGCGATTCCACAGAGGCTCGCTCACCGCCCCAAGCGGGGAAACAGAGGTCTCCCACAGTCCTCTCGGCAGTCTGTCCGGGCTTCGCGAACCGAGCTGCGCGGACACGACTCGCTCCACCCGTAGCAGGGCCAGCTTCCTGATCGCCGGTCTCAGGGACCCGGTGGACGGTGTCGTCAACAGTCCAGTCGCACATGGCCGTTCCCTCAATGCCGAGGCACTCACGAGCAAGGTCGGCGTGTCCTGGATCCGAGCGACCAGCCCTGTCGCGATCCAGCGTCGACGGCCTGAGCCAAGCGTGTCTCAGAAGCTCGAGCAGATCGCTTAGGCACAGTAACGGGGAAGGCTCCCGCTGCCGACCCCTCGGCCAGGCGTCGTCTGGCCGAGGGGCGCGTCTCCGCCGGGGGCCGGCCTACTGTGCGCCGCGGTCGGACATTCCCCGTTCGACCTCAGCGACCAGAACGCCGCCGATGTCCACCTGCGGTCCACTCGTCGATCGGCTCCATCAGATCAGTTCATGTGCTCCCCCGCGCACGCGGGGTTGGGGCCACCACCTTGTGGTGGCCCTTTGTGGCCGTGCTACTTCGTATCTGCAAGACCATGCAGCCTGCGTGTGTTAGATCAGTCCTATGTTCGGGGAGACGGGCGGCGCATGGCTTCGCGGGCGGCTGTCAGAGGCAGCCAGGTCGGTTTGGGCTAAGCATGATCGCAGAACGGACGGCCAGCTGCCCTTGTGGCGCCATCTCGCCGATAGCGGTGCCGTCGCGGGTTTGTTGTGGGATCTGTGGGTGCCTCGTCAGTGCCGCATGATAGTGGCCGATCAGCTTCCTGGCGGTGTTGAAGATGCTCGTCGGCTAGCGGTGTGGTTGGCGACCACTCATGACATTGGTAAGGCGACGCCGGCATTCGCTTGCCAGGTAGAGTCACTGGCTGACCGGATGCGCAGGGCGGGGCTGGACATGCCCACGCTCAAGCGGCTGAACGATCGACGGGTCGCGCCGCATGGCCTGGCTGGTCAGGCACTCCTGCAGGAGTGGTTGATTGGGCATGGCTGGTCTCGATCGGCGACGCTGCCGTTCACGATCATTGCCGGTGGGCACCATGGGGTGCCGCCGACGTTCAGCGGTATACACGAATTGAACGTGCACCCTGATCTCTTGTGGACGCCGGGCTGTGAGTCAGTTTGGCGGAGCGTTCAGAAGGAGATCTTGGACGCTTGCGCGGAGATGTGCGGTGTTGATGACCGGCTGTCCGAGTGGCGGCAGGTGAAGCTCTCGCAGTCGGCGCAGGTGGTGTTGACCGGGTTGGTCATTGTCGCTGATTGGATCGCCAGTAATTCGGACCTCTTTCCGTACTTTTTCGACAGCGGGTCTCCGAGCGACGAGAAGCGCGTCAAGGCGGCGTGGGAGGGGCTTGCCCTTCCGGCGCCGTGGCGGCCGGTAGAGCCGGTCATGGCCGCGGACGAGTTCTTCTCCTCGCGCTTCACTTTGCCGGTAGGGGCCAGCGTTCGTCCTGTCCAGGCGCGGAGTGTGGAGGTGGCGCGGCGGATGTCCAGGCCGGGGCTGATGGTGATCGAGGCCCCGATGGGTGAGGGGAAGACAGAGGCGGCGCTGGCTGTCGCCGAGGTGTTCGCGGCGCGTTCTGGAGCGGGCGGGGTGTTCGTGGCGTTGCCGACGATGGCCACGGGCAATGCGATGTTTCCTCGGTTATTGCGGTGGCTGCGGCGAGTCCCGGACGCGGAGGGGGCGGGGCCGCGGTCGGTGATGCTGGCGCACTCGAAGGCGGCGCTTAACGACGACTTCGGTGAGATCGTGCGGGCGGGACGGCGGGTCGTCGGGGTCGAGCTCGATGGCGAGGACGACGAGTGGCGGGCGCGGGACGATCATCTCGCGCAGTCGGCTGAGCTGGTGGCCCATCAGTGGCTGCATGGCCGCAAGAAGGCGATGCTGTCGTCGTTCGTGGTTGGAACGGTCGACCAGTTGTTGTTCATGGGGTTGAAGAGCAGGCATCTGGCGCTGCGGCATCTGGCGCTGGCGGGCAAGGTCGTGATCATCGACGAGGCCCACGCGTACGACACCTACATGAACTCCTATCTGGACAGGGTGCTGTCTTGGCTGGGCGCTTACGGGGTTCCTGTGGTGGTGCTGTCGGCGACGTTGCCATCGGGGCGGCGTTGCGAGCTGGCCGAGGCGTACGCCGGGCAGAGCGGCCACGATATGTCGGGCGTGCGGTCAGCCCAGGGCTATCCGCTGCTGACGGCGGTCGAACGCGGGGCTGAGCCGTTGGTCGAGACGGTGGCGCCGTCGGGGCGACGTACCGATGTGCATATGGAGCGTCTGGGCGACGATCTCTCCGAGCTGGCCGACCGGTTGGAACACGACCTCACTGACGGCGGGTGCGCGTTGGTCGTCCGCAACACGGTGGGGCGGGTGCTGGAGACCGCGCAGTTCCTGCGGAGCCGGTTCGGGGTGGACGAGGTCACCGTGGCCCACGCCCGTTTCGTGGACTTGGACCGGGCACGGAAGGACGCCGACCTGTTGAGGCGGTTCGGACCGCCGGAGGACGGCGCGGGGCGGCCGGTGAAGCACATCGTGGTGGCCAGCCAGGTCGCTGAGCAGTCGCTGGATATCGATTTCGATCTCCTGGTCACGGATCTGTGCCCGATCGACCTGCTGTTGCAGCGGATGGGTCGGCTGCATCGGCACGTACGCGGTGAGCGACCGGCGGGTGTGCGCGTGCCCCGGTGTCTGGTCACGGGCACGGATTGGGACGCGGTGCCTGCCGAGCCGGTCAAGGGGTCGCAGCGTGTCTATCGGTTGCACGCGTTGCTGCGGTCTGCCGCGGTGCTGGAGCCGTACTTGGCGAGCACGGCCGCGACGGAGAATGTGGTCCGCCTGCCAGAGGACATCAGCCGGCTGGTTCAGAGCGCGTACGGGACAGGCCCGGCGGGGCCGCCTGCCTGGCAGGACGCGATGGAGCGAGCGTACGAGGCGCATCTGCTGCATCAGGAGACGCAAAGCGCCAAGGCTCAGGATTTCCAGATCAACGATGTGGGGAAGCCGGGCCGTGCGTTGATCGGGTGGGTCGATGCGGGTGTGGGCGACGCCGACGACACCAGGGCGGGCCGTGCCCAAGTGCGCGACAGCCGCGAGTCGCTGGAAGTGCTGGTCGTGCAGCGGTTGGCCGACGGAACCGTCCGGACATTGCCCTGGTTGGGAGACGGGCAAGGCGGCCGGGAGGTGCCGACGGAGGCGCCTCCGCCCTGGGAGGTGGCGCGGACCGTGGCGGCGTGCGGGCTGCGGCTGCCGTTCCAGTTCTCGATTCCGGAGATCCTCGACCGCGTGATCGAGGAGTTGGAGGCCGAGTGCGTTCCCGCATGGCAGTCAAAAGAGAGCCACTGGCTGGCCGGAGAACTGATCTTGATGCTTGACCAGAACTGTCAGACCCGGTTGGCAGGCTTCGATCTGCGCTACACCGAAGCCGATGGCCTTGAGGTGACCCGTGTCCAGTGATGTTCCGGCGATGTCCTTCGACCTGACCTGCGAGCCATGGCTGTTGGTGCTGCGCGATGACGGCACCGACGGCGAGATGTCGCTGCTGGATCTGTTCGCCCAGGCCGACTCTGTGCGGCGGCTCGTCGGTGACGTCCCCACCCAGGAGTTCGCGCTGCTGCGTCTCCTGCTCGCGGTGCTGCACGACGCGATCGACGGGCCTGCCGATCTCGACGCGTGGCAGCGGTTGTGGGAGGAAGGGCTCCCGGTCGACGGGCCGGACGGGATCGCCGCCTACCTCGACCGGCATCGGGATCGGTTTGACCTGTTGCATCCCCAGGCGCCGTTCTTCCAGACGGCCGGGCTTCGTACCGCAAAGGACGAGGTCTTCGCGCTGGGTCGGCTGGTGGCCGATGTCCCTAACGGGAGCCAGTTCTTCACCATGCGTGCCCGAGGGGCGGAGCGGCTGTCGTTCGCCGAAGCCGCCAGGTGGGTCGTGCACGCGCACGCCTACGACACGTCCGGTATCAAGACCGGCGCGGTGGGCGACACCAGGGCTAAGAAGGGCAAGGTGTATCCGCTCGGTGTCGGCTGGGGCGGGAATCTGGGCGGTGTCTTCGTCGAGGGCGCGAACCTGCGCGAGACGCTGCTGCTCAACCTGGTCGCCTTTGACACCGACAATCTGCGGATCGATCCCATTGAGGACCGTCCCGCGTGGCGGCGCGAGCAGGCCGGCCCCGCAGAGACCGGCGCGTTGGAGTTGAGCAGGCGCCCGGCGGGGGTGCGGGACCTGTACACCTGGCAGTCCAGGCGGGTCCGGCTGGCGTACGACCGGGACGGTGTCCACGGGGTGGTACTGGCGTATGGCGACCCGCTGAGCCCTCGGAATCTGCATCAGCGCGAGCCGATGACCGGCTGGCGGCGCAGCCCCGTGCAGGAGAAGAAGCTGGGCGTGGCGCAGGTGTACCTGCCGCGCGAGCACGATTCGAGCAGGAGTGCGTGGCGGGGGCTGGGAGCGCTGGTCGCGGGACGAGCGCCCGGCGCCGATCAGCGCAACGAAGCTGCCGCGATCGTGCGGCCGCGGATACTGGACTGGGTCGCCCGCCTCACGGTCGAGGGCGACTTCGAGCCGGACTTCCTCGTCCGGGCGCGGCTGGTGGCGGCCGAGTACGGCACGCAGCAGTCGGTGATCGACGAGATGGTGGACGACTCGGTCGCGATGCCGGTGGTGTTGCTGCACGAGCGCGACACCCGGCTTGGCCAGGCGGCCCTTGATGCCGTCGCCGATGCCGACAAGGGAGTCGGTGTGCTCGGCGATCTGGCTGCGGACCTCGCCCGCGCGATCGGCGCCGATCCCGAGCCGGCCCGCGCCCGTGCCACGCATCACGGCTACGGCCTGCTGGATGGCCCCTTCCGCGAATGGCTCGCCGCGCTGGACCCGGAGAAGACACCCCAGGAGCAGCGGGCGCTCTGGCAGGACGAGGCAAGGAAACTCCTGGCCCGTCTTGGAGCCCAGGAGGTGGCCGACGCAGGCGAGGGCGCGTGGGAGGGCCGTGTCATCCAGACCGGCAAGGGCCAGGAGCTGTGGCTGTGCGCACCCCGCGCCGACGCGACCTTCCGCTACCGGCTCCGTAAAGAACTGCCCGGGACGGCTACCACACCTGAAGGCGAGTCCGACGAGCTGACGGGGTGGGCCCCTACCGAATCCTTGGAGGCAAGCAGATGACGGCCACCCTTCCGGACGGGCGTCTCCAGGTATCCGACCTGGTGCACCAGGTCGTCGGAGAGTTCGTCTCCGAGTTGCAGGAGGGCTACCTGCGCGATACCAGCGGGGCCGTGGGCCGTCTCGCGCAACTCCGGCGCGGAGCGGGCAAGCTCCCGCAGGACGTTCCGGAGCTGTGGGGGCTGGCAGGAGCCGAGCGGCTCTATCAGGAGCAGTCGCTCAGCGAGGTGCAGGCGACCCGAGCCGAGGCCGCGGCCTTTCTGGCCGTGACGCTGTTCGCGTTGCACCAGCAGTCGCGCCCCAACCAAAGGATGCACGGCTCCGGTGTCGAACTCGGCGCGGCCGTGCGTCGGCTGATGCCGCGGGGCGAGATCGATGAGGCGATTCGGCGGCGGTTCGTCCGCGTGGGTACGGCAGGCAGCCTGGAGACGCTCGCCTACCGGCTCCGAGAGATCGTCTCGCTGCTGCGCCGGGAGTCGATCCCGCTGGACTATGCGCTGCTGGCTCGGCAGCTCTACCAGGCCCACACTCCGGAGGGTCTGGAAAGGGTCCGCCAGCAGTGGGGCCGCAGCTTCCACAACTACCGTCCGCCCCGCGGCAACGGCGACCAAGCTCAGCCGGCACACGCGGGCCAGTCCGGGCGGACACCGCAGGACGAGGCCACGACCGACAAGGACGTCACATGACTCGTACCATCATCGACCTGCACGTGTTGCAGAGCGTCCCGCCGAGCAACCTCAACCGGGACGACACCGGCACGCCCAAGACCGCGGTCTACGGCGGGGTTCGGCGTGCACGGGTGTCCAGCCAGGCGTGGAAACGCGCCACCCGCAAGAGCTTCCACGACCTCCTCCACCCCAGCGAGCTGGGCGTGCGCACCAAGCGCGTCGCCGAACTGCTCTCCGACCGCATCTGCAAGCTGGACGCCTCCATCGACGAGCCGACCGCCTGGAACCTCGCTGCCGAGACCGTGCAGAACGCGACCGGCTCCAAGATCGAAGTGCCCAAGCGCCGCGCCGGCGCAAAGGACGACGACGCGTCGGCCGCAGCGCCGGAGGCCAAGTACCTGATGTTCCTCAGCGCCCGCCAACTCGACGGGCTCGCTGAACTCGCCGTCGAGGGACGCGACGACATCACGACCTTCTTCAAGGACAAGGAGAACAAGGCGCGCGCCAAGCAGATCGCCAACGCCCGCCACTCGGTCGACATCGCCCTGTTCGGGCGCATGGTCGCCGACGGCGCCGACATCAACGTCGACGCCGCCGCGCAGGTCGCGCACGCCCTCAGCGTCCACCAGGTCGAGAACGAGTCGGACTACTACACCGCGGTCGACGACCACAAGGAACGCGAGGACGACGACCTCGGCGCGGGCATGATCGGGACCGTGGAGTTCAACTCCGCCACCCTTTACCGCTACGCCGCTCTCGACGTCGACCAGCTCCGCGGCAATCTCGGCAAGGGCCTGCGCGACGACGAACCGGTCACCGAGCCCGTCCGCCGTGCCGTGGAGGCGTTCGTGCAGGGCTTCATCACCTCGATGCCCACTGGGAAGGTCAACACCTTCGGCAACCACACCCTCCCGGACGCTGTCGTGGTGAAGATCCGGTCGGCCCGTCCGATCAGCTTCGTGGGCGCGTTCGAAGAGCCCTGCAAGCCAGGCGCGGGCAGCGGATACCTGCAGCAGGCCGCAGCGCGGCTGGCCGGCTATGTTCCACAGATCGAGCGGGCTTATGGAGTCGCCGAGGACGCCCGCACCTGGGTACTGCGCGTCGGCGACAACACCGAGCCGCTGTCGGAACTGGGCGCCCAGGTCTCGCTGCCGGAGCTGGTCAGCGAGGTCGGCGAGGAGGTCGCCCGCCGCCAGGAAGCCGCGCAGTGAGCGTCCTGGCCATGCAACTTGCCGGCCCCTTGCAGTCGTGGGGGGCCTCTGCGAGGTTCGCCCGCCGCACCACCGAACAGGCACCGACCAAGAGCGGCGTCATCGGCCTGCTGGCCGCCGCGCTCGGCCTCCGACGCACCGACGACCTCAGCGACCTGGCGGCGCTGCGGTTCGGTGTCCGCGTCGACCAGCGCGGTGTCCCCGTGCGGGACTACCAGACCGCCCAGCACTTCAAGTCCGGCAAGTCCATGCCGGTGTCGGAGCGGTTCTACCTCGCCGACGCGGTGTTCCTCGCCTTCGTCGAAGGGGATGGCGTCCTGATCGAGCGGTTGCACTCCGCGCTGCGCGACCCGGTCTTCCTGCCCTATCTCGGGCGCCGCTCCTGCCCGCCGTCCCGCCCGGTCGAGTTGGACGTCCATCACGACCAAGGCATCGAACAGCGCCTGGTGGACGAGCCCTGGCGTGCCGCCGCATGGCACCAGCGGCGAACCCGCGAGCAGATGGTGCGGCTGGAGACCATCGTGGAGGCCGGCCGCGGCGACGGCCCGACCGACACTCTGCGCGACCAGCCCCTCAGTTTTGACCCGATCCACCGTCGCTACGCCCTGCGTGGCATCGTCCGCGACCACGTGAGAGTGCCCAACCTCATCGCCCGCCGCGCGGGCGCCGGCGCACCGACCGACCACGACCCGACCGCCGTCCTGCGAGGCAAGTGATGTACCTGACGCGCTTCGGTATCAACACCGAACGGATCGGCGCCCGCAAAATCCTGTCCTCCCCGCAGGTCCTGCACGCGGCCGTGATGGCGTCGTTCGCCGAACTCCCCGACCCGTCCCCCGACGCACCGCGCGTACTGTGGCGGCTCGACCGCGACAGCCGGTCCCGCACCCACTTGTGCATCGTCAGCCCGTACAAGCCCGACCTGACGCATCTGGTCGAACAGGCCGGTTGGCCGACCACCGCCCGCTGGGAGACCTACGACTACGGGCCGTTCCTCGACCGTCTGGCCGCCGGCGACAGGTGGGCGTTCCGGCTGACCGCGAACCCCGTCCACTCCGTCCGCAACAAGGACGGAGTACCGACCAAAGCCACCGCGCACATCGGCCCCCGCCATCAACTGGGCTGGCTCTTGCAACGTCAGGAGAGCAGCGGGTTCAGGATCGTCCGCAAAGCCTCAGCTCGCGACGACGAGGACCCGCTTGCCGCGCACGAACTGATCGTCCACAATCGCCGCCAGCTCGCCTTCACCAAGAGGGGCGCAGGTAAGCCGGTCACCCTGGTCACCGTCACCTACGACGGCCGCCTGGAAGTCACCGACCCGGACGCCTTCCGCCGCATCCTCACCCGTGGCCTCGGTAAAGCCAAGGCGTACGGGTGCGGGCTGATGACGCTGGCAACGGCCTGACCGATGTCGACCGTTGGCAAACGTGGCGCTTCCTCCCCCTACGAACTCACCCGGATGAGCGACCGGCTCTCGTTCATCTACCTCGAACGCTGCATCATCCACCGCGAAGACAACGCCATCACCGCCGAAGACGCCGACGGCACCACCCACATTCCCTCCGCCACCATCGGCACCCTCCTGCTCGGGCCCGGCACCCGCGTCACCCACCAGGCCATGAGCGTCCTGGGCGACAGCGGCGCCGGGGTCGTCTGGGTCGGCGAACAAGGCGTCCGCTTCTACTCTGGGGGACGCTCCCTCACCCGCTCGTCCGCCCTCGTCGAAGCCCAGGCCACTGCCTGGGCCAACCGCCGCACCCGCCTGGACGTCGCCCGCGCCATGTACCGGATGCGCTTCCCCGGCGAAGACCCTTCCGGACTCACCCGGCACGAACTCCTCGGCCGCGAAGGACGCCGCGTCAAAGAGCGCTACCGCTACGAAGCAGCCCGCGTCGGCCTGGCCTGGAACGGGCGCCACTACGTCCCCGGCGACTACGACTCCGGCGACGCCGCCAACCAGGCCGTCACCGCCGCCGCCCAATGCATGTACGGCATCGCCCAGACCACCGTCGCCGCCCTCGGCTGCTCACCGGGCCTCGGCTTCGTCCACTCCGGACACGAACTCGCCTTCGTCCTGGACATCGCCGATCTCTACAAGACGGAGATCGCCATTCCCGTCGCCTTCGAGGTCGCAGCCGACAGCCCCGACGACATCGGCTCCCGCACCCGCCGCGCCATCCGCGACCGCGTCAACCAGCTCGGCCTGCTCCGCCGCTGCGTCCAGGACATCAAACGCCTCCTGCTACCCGACAAGGCCACCGATGACCCCACCGGCGACGACACCGACCACGTCACCCTGCAAAGCGACCACGGCATGAACGTCGAATCCGGACGCAACTACGGCGAAGACGTGTACTGGTGACCGTCATCGTCCTCACCAACTGCCCCGCCGGCCTGCGCGGATTCCTTACCCGCTGGCTTATGGAGATCTCCCCCGGCGTCTTCATCGGCGGCCCCTCAGCCCGCATCAGGCAAGCCCTCTGGGACGAGGTCCACAAGTACGCCGACACCGGCCGCGCCCTCCTCGCCTACACCACCAACAACGAGCAGGGCTTCACCTTCGAAACCCACGACCACAAATGGCACCCGATCGACCACGACGGCATTACCCTCATACGCCGCCCCAACAGCCAACCGGCGGTCTCCGCCAAGCCCCCGCCCGCTGGCTGGAGCAAAGCCTCCAAACGTCGCCGCTACGGCAAACGTTAACCCCGGTGCCCGAAATGCCGGAATTGAAAGAAGTGCTTCCAAACACCATGATCAGCCAATAAACCCGCAGGTCGCCGAGAGTGCTCCCCGCGCACGCGGGGGTGGTCCCTTGGACGTGTACCAAACCTCGTCCACGAACAGGTGCTCCCCGCGCACGCGGGGGTGGTCCCGCTGTGATCACGAGTCCCTGTGCCCTGTCCGTGTGCTCCCCGCGCACGCGGGGGTGGTCCCTTCAGGTTGTCCCCCCTCCGACGACGGGGTTTGTGCTCCCCGCGCACGCGGGGGTGGTCCCCGGATTCCGGAACTGGAGACGATCGAGTTCAAGTGCTCCCCGCGCACGCGGGGGTGGTCCCGCGGAATCAACCCGGGAACGAAAATCCCCGATGGGGCCCTGGTGCTCCCCGCGCACGCGGGGGTGGTCCCCTCCGTTACTGATGTGACGGACGCGAGCAAAGGTGCTCCCCGCGCACGCGGGGGTGGTCCCTCAGCAGTGGAAGACACCCCTTGGAGACCCGGGTGCTCCCCGCGCACGCGGGGGTGGTCCCCGGTCGGCGGGCGCCCCGGACCCCACGTACTGGTGCTCCCCGCGCACGCGGGGGTGGTCCCTCCCTCAAGGCGGCGACGTGACCCACTGGAACGTGCTCCCCGCGCACGCGGGGGTGGTCCCCTGCGCAGCACGGGCGGCCGCCTCGAACCAGAGTGCTCCCCGCGCACGCGGGGGTGGTCCCCCGTCGAATCTGCGGTCGGAGACGGTCGGGTCGTGCTCCCCGCGCACGCGGGGGTGGTCCCTCGGTCGGCTCGACCTCGTCGGCCTTCGCGATGTGCTCCCCGCGCACGCGGGGGTGGTCCCGCTGGGTCGCCTTCACAGCCGGCGTCTCGCACGTGCTCCCCGCGCACGCGGGGGTGGTCCCTGCTCGGCCATCATCCGGCCGAACGTCGTGGAGTGCTCCCCGCGCACGCGGGGGTGGTCCCCCGGCGACCTCGATGCCGCGGGTGAGTCCCCCGTGCTCCCCGCGCACGCGGGGGTGGTCCCAGCCGATCGCGTGCACGACCATGGCGGCCGCGGTGCTCCCCGCGCACGCGGGGGTGGTCCCCCGCGCCCCCCGCTCGACAATCCGCACCATCCGTGCTCCCCGCGCACGCGGGGGTGGTCCCGCTGCAAGGTGGACGGCCCGCCCGACGCGAAAGTGCTCCCCGCGCACGCGGGGGGTGGTCCCCCCTCCTCTCCGGAGCCGAGTCCCCGCCGGAGTGCTCCCCGCGCACGCGGGGGTGGTCCCCAGCTGACACCGACCAGAACGGCAGCCCCTCGGTGCTCCCCGCGCAGGCGGGGGTGGTCCCACCACCAACCCGGTCGGGACGCCCGTCCTGTAGTGCTCCCCGCGCACGCGGGGGTGGTCCCACCACCAACCCGGTCGGGACGCCCGTCCTGTAGTGCTCCCCGCGCACGCGGGGGTGGTCCCGTCCCGCCGGCTGGTGCGCTGGCGCGGGGGATGTGCTCCCCGCGCACGCGGGGGTGGTCCCATCCATCCCATGACTGAATTCCTGTCCAAGGAGTGCTCCCCGCGCACGCGGGGGTGGTCCCGTCACTTCCGTATTAGCCCTAACGCGTTAGAGGTGCTCCCCGCGCACGCGGGGGTGGTCCCTGTCCCTCAGGAGCAGACCTCTTCGCAAATGCGTGCTCCCCGCGCACGCGGGGGTGGTCCCAGCTCCTTCAGGATCGTCTTGTAGAACCGCCCGTGCTCCCCGCGCACGCGGGGGTGGTCCCTGGGGTCTGCCCTCGCCCACGATCGCCATGGGGTGCTCCCCGCGCACGCGGGGGTGGTCCCCGCAAGCTCGAACCGCTGTCGGACATCTACCCGTGCTCCCCGCGCACGCGGGGGTGGTCCGGCAGGCGTGGTCAGCGTGCCCGCCACAAACGAGTGCTCCCCGCGCACGCGGGGGTGGTCCCATCCGGTTCGTGCAGGTCGCCGCCTACATCAGGTGCTCCCCGCGCACGCGGGGGTGGTCCCCAGTTGTTGACGACCTTCTCTGTCCGCTTGGAGTGCTCCCCGCGCACGCGGGGGTGGTCCCAGATCGCTCTACCTGGGCCTGATTGCGCATCTGTGCTCCCCGCGCACGCGGGGGTGGTCCCAAAGGGTCAGTCACCGGTTGCGGTGTTGTTCGGTGCTCCCCGCGCACGCGGGGGTGGTCCCACCGTCATCGGCATCTGGGGCGCCCGCCTGTTGTGCTCCCCGCGCACGCGGGGGTGGTCCCGACCTCGCGAAAGGGCTGTGGGTGCGGGGCCCGTGCTCCCCGCGCACGCGGGGGTGGTCCCTCGTACTCGATGCCCTCGCGCTGTTCCGGCTTGCGCTCCCCGCGCACGCGGGGGTGGTCCCCTGGCCGGAACCTGAGGAGAGGGCATCGGTTCGTGCTCCCCGCGCACGCGGGGGTGGTCCCCTGGCCGGAACCTGAGGAGAGGGCATCGGTTCGTGCTCCCCGCGCACGCGGGGGTGGTCCCACCGCGCTCGTGGCCACGCCCGAGGGCGGCCCGTGCTCCCCGCGCACGCGGGGGTGGTCCCCAACCCGGGTGACCCGGTAGACCCGGTGAGTGGTGCTCCCCGCGCACGCGGGGGTGGTCCCGTCGCGGTCCGCCGCCCGGACGGCTCCATCACGTGCTCCCCGCGCACGCGGGGGGTGGTCCCGAGGGACCCGGCGTCCCCGGCCTGAGCGGGGCGTGCTCCCCGCGCACGCGGGGGTGGTCCCAAGGGCGCGTTCATCAAGAACCTCACCGTCCTGTGCTCCCCGCGCACGCGGGGGTGGTCCCTGGACGAGAAGCAGGCCGCGCGGGCGGTGCTTGTGCTCCCCGCGCACGCGGGGGTGGTCCCGACCGGGACCTGCGCTGGCTGTCGGCCACCCGGTGCTGCCCGCGCACGCGGGGGTGGTCCCATCGTCGAGCGCGCCGCGGCCCGCCAGCGGGAGTGCTCCCCGCGCACGCGGGGGTGGTCCCTCGTACGCGAGGGACTGTCTGTGACCTCCGCAGTGCTCCCCGCGCACGCGGGGGTGGTCCCCGTCCTCGCCTTCGAAAAGAAGTGGCCGGGCAGTGCTCCCCGCGCACGCGGGGGTGGTCCCCGGGAGGGACGCGCCCGGGTCCTGGGCGGGTTGTGCTCCCCGCGCACGCGGGGGTGGTCCCCCACGTCACGGGGGTTCAGCTCGGATCTGACCGTGCTCCCCGCGCACGCGGGGGTGGTCCCGCGGGGTCGACGTAGCCGATCAGCTTCTCGGCGTGCTCCCCGCGCACGCGGGGGTGGTCCCTTGTACTGGCCGCGCCAGGCCAGCACGCCGGGGTGCTCCCCGCGCACGCGGGGGTGGTCCCGCCGCGGTGTAGGCGTCGTGCATGACGCTGCTCGTGCTCCCCGCGCACGCGGGGGTGGTCCCGGGCCGGCCGCGCCCTTCATGGTCTTGCCGTGGTGCTCCCCGCGCACGCCGGGGTGGTCCCCGCTCGGTCACGGTCCGGTAGATGACCGCGCCGTGCTCCCCGCGCACGCGGGGGTGGTCCCAACTGGCTCACCCGAGCCTGGGGCATGCCGGGGTGCTCCCTGCGCACGCGGGGGTGGTCCCGCTGCGGTGGTTCTGCTGGTGTCGTACGGGCTGTGCTCCCCGCGCACGCGGGGGTGGTCCCTCAACGATCGGGTTCTGGCGCAAGGGACGGCGGTGCTCCCCGCGCACGCGAGGGTGGTCCCCGCGACCGGGACCTCGACCCGTCCAACCTGGGGTGCTCCCCGCGCATGCGGGGGTGGTCCCTCGATCCCCCTCCGTGTCCAAGGACGAGGGGGTGCTCCCCGCGCACGCGGGGGTGATCCCGCCGTCGGTGTGAGCATCCCGCGCGTGGCCGAGTGCTCCCCGCGCACGCAGGGGTGGTCCCGCCACCCGCAAACCGGAAGCGGTCTTGACGGAGTGCTCCCCGCGCACGCGGGGATGGTCGCGCCGGCGGCGGCTGGGACTGTACGTTCTCCACGTGCTCCCTGCGCACGCGGGGGCGGTCCCGGTCAGATGCGCGCTCGGCGGGGCGCGTGCAGTGCTCCCCGCGCTCGCGGGGCGGTCCCGGCACCTGGCTTGCCGTAAACGGGATCGTTCTGTGCGCCGCCAGCCGCCCGCGCCGACTGGTATGTAACCGGCAGCCCGACGAGCCACGAGTAAAGCGCCGGTTGCCGGGTCTTTCCTCGCGGCCCGGTGGCGAGGATCCACAAGCGGGCACGGTCGGCTTTCTGTGGGTGTGGATGCTGGTGAACGGTGTCGCGCTCACCGGGTGAGGCCGAGGCATCATGGGCCACTATGCCGCCCTCACCATCATCGTCAGCTCAAGCGGCGCGCGAGCGCCTGGGAAGCAAGCTCCGGGAGCTCCGCCGGACCAGGCGTATCTCGGGCCGGGCCTTCGCAGTCTCGGCGGGATGGAAGTCCGCGTCCCAGGTATCCATGATCGAGAGGGGCCGCCGGACGATCTCGGCGGAGCATGTGCGGTTGTGGTGCTCGATCTGTGGAGCGTCCGAGCGCCGGACCGAGGAACTGCTTGCCGAGCAGGCGGCGGTCGCGGGGATGTGGATCCCGTACGAGCAGCTGAATCGTGGTGGCCTACCGGCGGCGCAGAGATCGATCCGGCAGCAGTACGAGGAGCTGGTGCTGGCCCGGTCGTATCAGCCGAAGGTGTTTCCCGGCATGCTGCAGACGCCGGCTTACACTCGGGCGGCGCTGACCGGAGTGATCGTTGAGCAAGCGGTGCAGACGCCGGATCCGGACGGTGAGGTCGAGCTGGCGGTGGCCGAACGGATGGATCGGCAGAGTCTCCTCAGCCGACCGGATGCCCGCTGGTACTTCCTGCTGGAGGAGCCAGTGCTGTGGTACCGGCCGTACCCAGCCGACGTGCACCGCGATCAGCTACGGCACCTCCTAGAGGTGCGGCGGCGGCCGAACGTGTTCCTGGGAATCATCCCGGCCGGCACCTTCCGGCAAGGTGTTCACCCGGAGGAGGCGTTCGACATCACCGACGGCCACCTTGTGACAGTGGAGCTGGTGTCGGGCTACCTGTCGGTGACGCAGCCGGCCGAAGTCGCGCTTTACGTGGCCACGTGGAAGCGGCTGTGGGCGCTGGCAGAGACAGGTGAGGCGGCAACGGAGCGGGTCCGCGCCGCGCTCGACCGGCTGGGCGATCAGGAGGGGGTGTAGTCATCGTGCGGGATGCCGCGTTCCCACAGCATCTCGAACATGCCGACGATGGGCAGGACCTTGCGCGGGTCGGCTACGTACTCCATCCGGCCGGTGTCGGTGCCGTCGCCTGCGGTGAAGTTGTAGGCGATGAGGCGCTGGTCGTACATGAAGAAGTCGGCGACAGGATGCGGCAGGTCGTAGGCCAGGTGGCGGGGCAGCCATCGCAGCTCCTCCCCGGCTTTGAGGTTGCCGTAGCTGATGGCATGTTCCCAGCGGATGTAATCGCTCACGGGCTCGGACACGATCCGCAGTCGACGGAATCGGACACCGCGGGCTACAGCGCCCCCGACCAGGTCGATCCAGGCGTCCCATTGGTAAGTGGTGTCGCCGTCCTCTAGCCATTTCATGAAGGCCGGGTCCGTCTGATCGTATGTATCGCGGGCTTCGAGGTGGACGACGGATCGTTCGGTTCCGGCCAATAGGTCCTCGAAGGCCGGTTCCCCTGGGCCGTCCCTGCCCGGCTCGTATTCGCCGGTGAGGGCTTCGAGGAGGCCCCGTTTGAGGTTCGCTGGTGTCCAGATCGCGACCTCGTCGTCAGCGATCGATGTGTGCCGGCCTAGCCGAGCGAGGGTGGCGGGGTCGGTGACCCGGCGTCCGACCTGAAGGACGTCACCGGTGCCGGGGACCACGAGGACTGCCGGGCATTTGTTGGCAGGCGAGTCGTCGTCGATCCCGACGAAGTCGACGTCGCTGGACGGCGGGGTGTTGGGCTTTTCGGTCGGTTTGTCCATGAAAATGGCTCCCAGTTAACGTTCGCTTCACCTGGTATCCCCGACTTTGAACCCCACCCGGTCGACGGTCAACCCGGGCCGCGCACCGGTGTGAATGTGTGTGAACTTTCTGGCGCCTGCGAGAACTGTCGGCGATTCTCCTTGCCGTGGCCGCAATGCCGATAGTGAGGAGCCGGTGGGCTCCGGAAGGGTGTGGAGAGACGATGACCATCCGAGAGTCCATGGAAAGCGACGAGTTCGACCTGGACATCAGTGGCCTGGAGTCCGGCGACGCATCAGCCGACCTCATCGTCCTGACCGACGACGGGTGTGGCAGTACGTGCTCCAGCCCGTGCGCGACCAACGTCGTCTGACCGCGTTCTGACGTTGACCTTCGGGCTCCCGCCCATGCTCCGAAAGGTTGTTCGGGGCATGGGCCGGGGTCCGGCAGAACGCTCCCCCGAAGGCGAGATGATGGCATCAAGCGGCGGAAAGCGCCTGTACCGGTGTGCTGAGACGGCGATGGTCCGTGCCACTCCTCACTCGGCATCGGGATTGCCGGAATGGCCGGATCTCACCAGCGACTCACCGGAACACGTCGCCGGTTGGCGTGCGTGGCTCCTGGCGATCTGGGAACTGGACGAGATCGCCGAAGCCATAGAACAGGCCAGCCCGGCACTGGCTCGGCAGATTGCGGTGGTGTGCTCGACCTCGACCACGGACACCCGGAAGGCGCGGCGCACGGTGCTGTCGGTCGTGCGATACGTGCTCCGAATGACGGGCAGAGCGACGCCTTTCGGGCTTTTCGCCGGAATCGCACCGGCCGACTTCGGTTCCCGACCAGTGGTCGAGTGGGGTGAGGACCATCAGGTCGTCGCGCGGGCCGGCGCAAGCTGGATCAGCGAGGTCATCGCCCAACTGGAAGGCATCCCGGAGCTATTGCGGCGGCTACCGCAGATCGCTAATCCCATGGCATTCGTGCGGGGCGGTCGCCTGGTCATCTCTTACCCGCCCGGGCGGCGAGCAGGTCAACGCTCCCCGGCGGAAGTATCACTGCGGTGCACCACACCCGTGCGGATCGCGATGCAGGTGGCCCGTGCTCCGGTTCCGTTTAACGAAGTGGCGGCCGCGGTCGCCGCCGCGTTCCCGGCGACACCGCAGTCTGAGATCGAGAAGCTGATCACCAGCCTGCTGGATCAGGGCGCTCTCATCAGCAGCCTGCACGCTCCCTCCACCACGATGGATCCCTTGGGGCATGTCGTGGAGCAGGTGGAGAAGGCCGGGGCAGGCGAACTGCGGCGGGTCGCGGACCTCTTGGATCAGCTGCGCGAGATCCATGTAGGCCTTGCCGAGTACAACCGGCACACGACCTCTGCGGATCGACGGAAGGCCCGCCCCGCCCTCGCGGAGTGCATGGCGCGCCTGGGAACGAACACGGACTCAGCCCCCGTGGTGGACATGCGGGTCGATTGCTCACTGAGCTTGCCGTTCCAGGTGGCCCGGGAGGCCGAAACGGCCACGTCGGTGTTGGCGCGCCTGAGCGAGTTCCCGTCAGGTTCGCTTGGCTGGCGGAGCTATCACAACCGTTTCTTCGAGCGGTACGGGATCGGTTCGCTCGTGCCGCTGCGGGACCTGGTGGATCCCGATGTCGGTTTGGGGTTCCCCGCCGGTTACCTGGATGGCGAGCCTGAAGCACGCGAGCCGGTGACCGCCAGGCAGTTGCGGCTGCATGCCTTGGCGCAGGCGGCGGCCCTGGACGACTGCCAGGAGATCGTGCTGGATGAGGACCTGATCGATGAGCTGGAGATCGGCACCAGAACCCAAATCCTGATGCCGCCGCATCTCGAGCTCCGATTCCACCTTCAGGCGGCATCCCGGGAGGCGCTGGCTCGCGGACACTTTCAGCTCACGGTCGTGGGACCGTCTCGTGGCATCGGCACGACAACCGGCCGATTCATCGGCTTGCTGAGCCCTGGCGACCGGGCCAAGACCGCTGCGGTATTCGATCGGCTGCCGGTCAGCGAACCACGGGCGATGGCGGTTCAGCTGTCCTTTCCGCCGCTCAACTCGGGCGACGCTCATGTGGCGCGGGCGCCGGAGTTCCTCGCCGCCACGATCAGCCTCGCTGAGCACCGTTCTGCGGGGCCCGAGGTGATCGGGGTGGACGACCTGGTGGTCGGCTGCGACCGGCGCCGCCTCTTCCTGCTTTCGCTGTCACGCCGGCAGCGCCTGGAGCCGGTGGCGCTGCACGCGCTCGATCTGCGGGCGCACACTCCCCCGCTGGCGCGCTTCCTCGCCGAGATCGCCAGGTCCCAGGCTGCGGTCGTGTCCAACTTCTCCTGGGGTCCGGCTGGGCAGATGCCGTTCGTGCCCCGGATTCGGATCGGCCGCACGGTCCTGTCGCCGGCTCGCTGGCGCTTGCACCGTTCGGACCTACCCGACCGCCATGCGCCGTGGCCCCAGTGGTGGGACGGCATGTGTCGTTGGCGGGACCGCCGTCGCGTACCGGACGCCCTCACCCTCACCGATGGGGACCAGGCCCTACCTCTGGACCTATCCCAACCCGCGCACCTGGCGGTGCTGCGCGCACACGTTGACTCAACCGGCGTTGCCCTGTTGAGCGAAGCGGCGACCGGGAACGGCTGGTTCGACGGCCACGCCCACGAGATCGTCGCGCCAATGACAGCGGTCGTAGCGGGCGGATCAGCAAGGGGAACGCAAGTCCCGGCCCCTCGACCGCAACGTCGGGATCATGGGCAGCTGCCGGGGGCGTCCCGGATGCTGCTGGTCAAGCTCTACAGCAGTACCGAACGGCATCCTGAGATCCTCGGCCGCTACCTGCCGGACCTGCTCGCTCGGTGGGCGACTCCGCCCAAGTGGTGGTTCCTGCGCTATCGCGACCCGCTCCCCCACCTTCGGCTGCGGATCGAGCTCGACGACCCGGCCGATTTCGGACCTACTGCCAACCGTGTCTCCGCGTGGGCCGCGCTTCTGCGACGCGAAGGGCTTCTCAACGAGGTGCAGTTCGCCACCTCCTACCCCGAGACCGGCCGCTGGGGACGTGGAATGGTGTTGGAGGCGGCCGAGGACGTCTTCGCCGCCGACTCTCGTGCACTCGCCGTGCAGTTCGCGCAGATGGCCAGGTCGTCCCCACAGGCGCTGACCGCAGCGAACCTTGTCTCCCTCGCGGCCGGGTTCAGCGGCAGCCCGCAGCGTGGCATGGACTGGCTGATCCGGCACGGGAAGGTCGATGCCGCCCGCCCCCTGGAACGGCCAGTACTCCGCGAGGCGGTTCGCATGGCCGACCCGAAGGACGGCTGGGCCGCGCTGCGCGCGGTCCCCGGCGGCGACACCGTCCTGGCCGCCTGGTCCGAACGCGACCGAGCGCTGGCCCGCTACCGGGACCGGCTACACAGCGCCGAAGACTTGAGCCCTGACCTCGTCCTGGATTCGCTGCTCCACGCCCATCACATCCGGGCCGCCGGGCCGAACAAGAACGACGAACTCACCTGCGTGCGGCTGGCCCGCGCCGCCGCGCTGGCGTGGACGGCACAGCGGTCGTCAGCAGCAGGACGGTGAGGTGAACATGGTCGTCCAAACGGCAGGCACGCCA
This sequence comes from Actinomadura sp. NPDC048021, assembly GCF_040653135.1. Taxonomy (NCBI): domain Bacteria; kingdom Bacillati; phylum Actinomycetota; class Actinomycetes; order Streptosporangiales; family Thermomonosporaceae; genus Actinomadura; species Actinomadura sp. NPDC048021. Next base: position 45,434 of record NZ_JBEZJQ010000004.1, on the reverse strand, counting down.
GCCGGCGCGCAGGCTGGTGCAGCGCTCGCCGCCCGAATCGCTGACCACCTGGCCTCGCCGCAAGCCGTGCGCGCTACCGTCCCGGCCCACAGCTGGTGGCCTCAGTCTCTGGCCTACGGCGCGGCCGGGATCGCGTTGCTCCACATCGAGCGCGCCCGTTTGGGCGAGGGCTCCTGGCAGCGTGCTCACGACTGGCTCGCCTGCGCCGCTGCCGAACCAGCCGTAACCGGGGCGGGCAGCCACCTGTACTACGGGGCACCGGCTCTCGCCTTCGCCTTCGACGCTGCGGCTGACCGGCCTGGACGTTATGCCCGCGCCCTGGAGACCCTTGATCGGCACATCGCCGCTCTCACCCGCTCTCGACTGAACGAGGCCCACGCCCGGATGGATCGCGGCGAGCTGCCCGCGCTGGCCGAGTTCGACGCCATCCGCGGGCTGACCGGCATGGGGGCTCTGCTGCTGCGGCGCACCGTCCACCATGGCGATGCTCACGCCGACCTAGTCCGGGCCATCCTGGCCTACCTGGTCCGGCTCAGCGAACCCGTGCGGCGCCATGGGGACCTCCTTCCCGGCTGGTGGAGCGATCTGGCCCCATCGGGCAACCGGTCCTCGCAGTACCCGAGCGGGCACGCCAACAACGGCGTCGCTCACGGCATCGCCGGTCCGCTGGCTCTCCTGGCCTTGGCCTCACTACGCCACATCACCGTCACCGAGCAACGGGAGGCGATCGAACGGATCTGCGCCTGGCTCGACCTGTGGCGGATCGAGGGACAGTACGGCCCGCGCTGGCCGTACTGGATCACCCTCAGCGAGCTGGAGTCCGGCCGTCCCAGCCCTGGTCCCGCGCGTCCCTCCTGGTGCTACGGCGTCGCAGGTTCAGCGCGCGCCCAGCAACTCGCCGCTCTGGCCACCGGCGACACCGAACGCCAGCGCATGGCCGAAGAGGCGCTGCTACACGCCATGACGGCCCGGATTCCGCTCGCCGCGACCACCGACCTGTCACTGTGCCACGGCTTCGCCGGCCTGGCGCACATCGTCCAACTCGCCGCTGCAGATGCGATCACGCCAGGCCTGCGCGAGTGCTTACCCCGCCTTCTAGCACCGATCGAATCCACCGCGCCGGACACCCTGATGGCCCGCGGCGCCGGACTTCTAGAAGGCGCGACCGGCGTGGCGCTTGCTCTGCTCGCCCAGGTCAACGGAGGCACCCTTTCCGGCTGGGACTCCTGCTTCCTGATCACCTGACCTCGTACGCCTGAAGGGAGACCGGCTGGATGACAGCCCAGCAGTGGCCGCAGCACGTCATCACATTCGCCGACTGGCGCAGCGCCGAGCGCCTCGTGCTGGAGCATCTGCTGCCCGCGCTCGAAACCTCGCAGAGCGGGGAGCCGCACGGGTGGTCGTTCGTGCGCAAGTACCCGACCTGGCGGCTACGGCATCACCCGACCGCTGACCATGGCCTGCGGAGACTGGACCGGGTGCTGGACATGATGCTCTCCAACGGCTTGATCGAAGGCTGGACGCCCGGCATCTACGAGCCGGAGACCACTGCTTTCGGAGGCGCTGCGGGCATGGATGCCGCCCACGTGCTCTTCCACCACGACAGCCGCCTCGTCCTTCAGCATCTGGCCCAGTCCGGTCTCCCCTGCAGGAATCCGCCACAGCTCGGGCGGCGCGAGCTCGCCGTGCTGCTCCCGAGCGGGGCGATGCGGGCCGCGGGCCTGGACTGGTTTGAGCAGGGCGACGTCTGGGCCAAGGTCGCCGACCAACGCCCCACACCGCATGACCAGCCCGGCTCCCGGAGGCTCTCGCATGCCGTGCACCGGCTCATGACCGTCGAGGCGGGCTCGTCCAGCACTCTGACGACCACGGGCAGGCTTGCGCCGCTGGCCGACTGGGTCGCCGCCTTCGAGCACCTCGGTCGACGGTTGGCCGATCTCAACCACCTGGGCCGGCTGGAACGCGGTCTGCGAGCCGTCCTCGCGCACCACGTGATCTTCCATTGGAACCGCATGGGCCTGTCCCGCGAGGAGCAGGCCACCTTGGCCGTACTAGCGAAAGAAGAAGTCATGGGAACAACCGGACGGCGTCCCGTGTCCGCCTCTGGCACAGGTCCGCTGAACACTACGGTGGCCCGCGTGAGCAACGACACGATCGAGGCCGCCTCCGCCGAGCCCTTGCGCCACGCCCTGGTCGACCAGCTGATGGAGCACGGGTGCATCCGCACCGGCCGCGTCGAAGAGGCGATGCGCACAGTCCCCCGCCACTTGTTCGTGCCGCAAGCTCCCCTGGAAAAGGCGTACGCGAACGCCACGGTAGACATCAAGCTCGACGCCGGCGGCGCGTCGATCAGCTGCGCCTCCCAGCCCGGCATCGTCGCGATGATGCTGGAACAGCTCCAGGTCGAACCGGGCCACAAGATCCTGGAGCTGGGGGCCGGGACGGGCTACAACGCCGGTCTGCTCGCCTACCTGGCCGGCCCGACCGGCCACGTCACCACCATCGATGTGGATGACGACATCGTCGACGGCGCCCGCACCTCACTGTCCGCCGCCGGCATCGACAACGTCACCGTCATCCTCGGCGACGGCGCTCTCGGCCACGCCAACAACGCGCCCTACGACCGCATCATCGCCACGGTCGGCGCACACGCAGTCCCCCACGCCTGGCTCGACCAGCTCGCCCCGGGCGGAAGGCTCCTCACACCGCTGCGGCTGCGGGGCACCGTCGCTCGTTCCATCGCCTTCGAACAGCAGGACGGCGCCTGGCGCAGCGTCAGCAGCGAGATGAACACCTTCATGCCGCTTCGCCAAGGCATCGCCGACGATCCGCGGCGCCTGGTTCCCATGACCTCCGACGACACGGTCACCCTCGTAACCAACGGCGGCCAGGAAGTCGATGCCGAAGCGCTGGGCGACGTCCTGCACCAGCCCGCCTCACAGGTCTGGACCGGCGTCACGTTTGGTGGCCAGGAGTCGGCCGAGTGGCTGGAGCTGTGGCTGGCCTGCACGATGCCCAACGGTCTGAACCGCATGCCCGCCAAGCCCCAAGCCATCGAAAGCGGCCTGCTCACCGCCCCCTACCCCAGCTCCACAGCCTGCTTCGACCAGGCGACACTCACCTACCTGACCCGCCGCAAGGCCACCCACGCCGCCCCGGACGGCGCCAGCCTGTACGAGTTCGGCGTCATCGGCCACGGCCCCGGCAGAGACACCCTTGCCGAGCAGGTAGCCGAGGCAGTCCGCACCTGGGACCACGAGTACCGCGGACGCGAGGTCACCTTCGAGATCCAGCCGCTCGACAGCCCGCCTCCCGCCCAGCGCCCCGGCAGTTTCACCTTCTCCAACGCCCTCAACCGGATTTTCATCGAGTGGCGATGAGATGGACGTCGCCGCGATAGCCCAGCGCTTCCCGCTGGTCGCCCGCCCCCGCCCCACCTGCCCACACCTCGCCGAGCGGATCGGCCAACTCCGCGAAACCGCCCGCGCCGCTCACACGGAAGACAACCGAGCGTCAGCCGCTGCCGTCCAGAACATGGCCGCCCTGATCGCCAGCGACTGCGGCCTGCACGACCTGGCACGGACCCTGTGTTGGCGACACTTCGACACCTACCTCAACCGCTGGCCCCTCGACGCACCAACAGCCCGGCATGCCCTGGAACCCCTGGTCAACATCGCCCGCCTGCTGATCCGCACCCGCGACGCCAACAGAGCTCACCATCTACTCAACGCCCTCTTCCACGCGGTCAGCGCCCACGGCGACGCCGTGATCGACGGCCGCTCCCTATCCTTCCGCCACCTCACCAACACAGAAGAGGACCGCCACACGCTCCTCCAGTGGTTGTGGACGGTCCTGCTCGCCGACGGCACCCGCGCCCTGACCAGCGCCGGCCGGTGGCAAGAGGCCCTCGCTTACGTACAGCAGCACAAGGGCATCGGCCGCCGACTGCTCGACGGGCGACAGGTCTCCATCCTCGCCCAACTACACGCCAGCAATCCCATCACCGCGTTGACGACCATCAGCCAGAGCGACACCACCGAGCCATGGGAACGCGCCGTGGCCGCCTGCCTCACCGCCCTCTGCACAGCCCGTACCGGCCAGTCGGCCAACGCGGCGGTCACCACCATGATCGACCACTACCTCAGGCTTCCTCTCAGCCCCGAAGTCGTCCTGTTCCAAGTCCGCCTGGGCCTGACCGTCACCGACATCGCAGGTATCACCGGCCAACACCACGAAGGCGAACGAGCCACGGCCCGGCTCGTCGAACAAGCCCTGACCTCCGAGGACGGATACGCCGCCCAAGAGGTCATCAACAACCGGAGCAGCCGTACGCACCTGACCGTCGAGCATGAGCGCGCTCTATCCGCAGTCGTACGATCAACTGGACTCAACCACAAAGCCATCCCTCAGCACCTCATCACCGACCTCCTCAACGCCGCCGAAGCAGCCCAGGAAGTCACCACGCGCCAACAGAACGCCCCGAACCATGCCGCGCATGGGTGAAGTAATCGGCAGCGTGGACAGCGAACACTCCGACGCCGCAGGGAGAGGCCCAGATCGCCGTGGCGATCGCTGACGACGATCGTCTTTGGACAAGAGCTGGGCCGCTCACTCACCGTCGCCGAGCTTGGCCCGCCCCCTGACAACCTTGAAGCGGCCCCACAACGATCGCCCTTCAGATCCGGCCCGCGGGGACTTTGCGCGCAGTGCAAACGGTCGCGGACGCTGGCTAAATGAATCATCGTAGCTTCCTGACGCTGGTTGGTGCCTCGATCACCTCGCCGACGCACGAATGGCTCTTTGCCCACCCCGTCACCAAGCTCGCCCAGGAAACAGGAACCGCTGTTCCTGCGCCGGCCGTCGACGACTTGGACGTCATCACCGCCCGGTTCCATCAAATGGACGACCAGCTCGGCGGCGACTTGCTACAGCAGCTCGTCCACGGACATCTGCGATCATCTCCGCCCGCACCGATTGCTCCGGGTCCAGGGCTCCGCGTAGGCGGGTACCGATGTGCTGGGCTAGCGGGACGTCCGGGACCAGCGTGATACCGAACCGGTCGAGCCCGGCAGCGCCGACCGCGACCGATGACCAGAACCTGCCACGCGTTCGGTCCGAGTTGAACTGGCCGCACTCTTCTGCCGATGAGCGGATGCTGGGAGTCCGGTGTTAGCAAGCTGCCTGGCTTACGTGGAGATCTCGTTGATCACGAATTCTGACAGTCCGGGATCAGGCGATGGTCTTGCTGAGTAGCAGAATGAGCGGGCTTGTTGGTCAGGCGAATTCGCCGGATGTAGCGAGCCGGAGGCATCCAGTTGGCCGGCTCAGTCAAGGAGCGTGCCCGAAATTGTGTAGCTTTCCCCCTCTCACTGGAGCACAATCCCACCATGACTGCCACCCCGCAAGACGACTGGTCGCCCGCCGACCACCCGTACGCCATCGCTGTGTCCGAGGCTCAATGGTGGCTACACATGGTGGAGCTGAGCAGGCTTCGCATCCGAAGGGGCGAGGAGCGCTGGACGCAACCCTTCAGCTCCGAGCAGATCGACGCCCGGGTTGTCATCCTCGCCCTGCGGCAGCTACTCGCAGCAGAACAGCTCGAACAACTCTCGCTCAAAGCGCTCGACATAGACCCGACCGTCGGCCATACCCTCAAGGCCGCTCGTGACCGCTTCGAGGACGCCCTTCCCGGCATCAAGCACATGCGGGACGCCCTCACGCATTTCGAGGACTGGTCCCGCGGTGAGGGCCGGGGAGAGCCTCAGAGGTCGCGTCGGGGTGCTGGTGAGGAACTGCGCGATATCGCGCGGACGTTCTCCGGCTTCGGCTACGACTCCAGGGCTGGCACCATCACCCTAGGGCCGTACAAGATCGGTGTTGAGACGGCAAGCCGCGCCGCACACATGCTCTGCGAAGCAATCTACGCAGCTGCTCGCGAGGTCGACAAGAAGACCGCGGCTGACCTGCGCGCCAAGGCCGTCCGAATCCTGATCGACGCTGGCGTTCAGCACGCCATGGCCGACGCGCTGCTGCCGCTCTACTACGGGTTTGATCTCCGGCTCCAGCTGTCCACGGACATCGAAGCGCTAGACGGGCGCGCGGAACTGGCACGGCAAGTCACCACCGCTCTCGCTAGTGCCTGCATCCGCCTGATGTCGTCCAGCCACCCGCAGGCCCAAGACATAGCTGAGCGGTTGGCGAGGGGAGAGTCGTTGTATGTAAGGCCGTCCGGCCCACCAACTCCCCATAGCCACATCAGTTAGCGCGAACGGGTCGTCTGACATACCGTAGCTGCGGACGGTAAGCGCGGTATCGGGTGACCTCCAGCGATGCAGATTGGGTACTTCTCGCGGCGCGGGCAGCGCCAGATAACTCGATTGCGGAGATCACGGCGCGCCTGACCGAGGTGCAAAAGCAGTGCCCTGATGCGAGGTGCGGCACGACAGGCGAACCGATGGTACCCGCGGCCAGTGAAGAGCCAGACCGCGATCTTGAAACCCATTTAAAGGCGATCCACCGCCCTCGTGCCGATCAGCGTGCGCCACCCGTCAATAAACGACACGAGAAATCGAGACATATTCATTGGCGCGTGTGTAGCGACGAATAATCTCAGCAGGGTGAGATGAGCGCTTCAATCATCACCTTCCGGCTTGCTGGGCGATGGCGCAGACTCGAAATGGTTAACGCTCACCCCGAAGCCAAATCTGTCCTTGCCGACGGCGTTTACGAGGGTGTCGTAAAGGTCTGGGCGGAGGAGTAGGTCGGCTCCGTAAATGGCTGGTTCAAGTGGACTGTAGTTGCCGTCGTGGATGAGGAATCCGCGCCATTGCCGGCCGACGATTGCTGCGCCGTGGTCGTCGACGAGGACGTGACGTAGTGCTGGTGCTTCGGGGCGAAGCCCAAGGAGAGCGATGACCTCGATCCGGGGGACGAGTGCGAAGGGTTGGAGACCAACTCCGCGCTCAGGCGCTGGGGAGCCCGATTGGCCCTTGTAGTCGATGAGTGCAGCGAGGGGCCCTTGCGTGGAGTTGATGGTGATGCGGGCATGTTCGGCGTCGAGGCTTGGTGCGAGGCGGTCGTAGCGGACGGCCCACGGGTTCGGCGCAGTGTGGGAGATCGGCATGCTATTGACCGGCGGTGATCCGTCGCACGCCTCGAGTCCGGTGGCAATTAGTAGTTGCCGGGCTGGGACGTCGGGGTAGCGGGTTGCGAGTGTCGCTTGCCGCTCGAACATCCCGAGCTGGACCCATCCTCGGTAGGGCTCCTCGATGACGCGTACCAACTCGCCATCTTCACCGGTGAGTTGCCGGACATCCGCGAGGGCCACTGCACCGGCAGGGGGCCACTTAGCGTCGTCTTCGACCCACGGGACGGGCGTCAACGACCAGTTGAGCACACTGGCTCGGGTTGGAGGCCGCGGAACCCTTGATGCTTCGCTGCGCAGCGCCCATCGTATGTTCGGTGCCAAGCGTTGTGCGAGATTGTGTTCGAACCGTCGAGGGTCTGATAGGACTCCTTCTAAGGCTCTCGCGGTCCGGATACCGGCAGCAGCGGCCTGTAGCTCGTTCTCGACGGCCTCTTCGTCCGCGAGGTACGCGTTCGGGATTCGTCGAGCCGATGGTGACCGCAGATGGTCGATCTGTTGGCCGAAGCGCTGTCCGATGTCGTCGACCCGCCCAGCAAGCCGGTCGACGATTGCTTCACGCAGTCCTGGGGGCTGGTTCGCATTCTTGATGAGGTCATCGAGGAAGAGGGTTACCAGGCCTTCAGCCCGCTCCTCCGGTGTCGGCGACGTCATTCGTGCTCCCTCATCAGGTCGTGAAACGCGGCACGCACCTTCGGGTCCGGTTCGGTCGCCGGCGGGTGCGGAACTGGCCGCCCGTGTGCATCCAGGATCTGGTCCGCGAGTACACGAACCGACAACCGATCCGTCCCTGCCAGCTTTGTCAACTCCGCCGCCATCTCATTAGTCAGCTCACCAATCGACAGGCAGGTGCGTACGACGTCCAACAGCCATGTGGTCCGGCCTGCATCCAACCCTGCCCTCAGTACGTGAACGAGTGCCGGCTGCCCAATCTTCGGGCGGCACATCACCAGCAGGGCGGCGGCGACGAGTGTCTGCCGCAGGTCCGCGCGGAGCGGGTGAGCGATCGTCGCCAGCGCAAGTGCCACCATCGCGACATCTAAGGTGTCCTGCGAGTCAGGGGTTGCGGTCGGCCGGTAGGTGTGGCCGCCCCGTTCCGCGATCCCCGGGAGCCGGTGTTGGATGATGGGGAGTGCAGCCTCCCAACATAGGACTGCCGTACCGCCCGGCGCGTGGGTCGGCGTCGCAGCGAGTGCTGCGACCACAGCCTGCGTCACCCCGTACGTGCGCTGCGCATCAGAAACGACCGTCTCGACAACCGCCGTCGCCAGCGTCCTCTCCGCAATAACCGAGTCCAGCGCGTGTGCCGCGGTCCACAGGTGTACGCGTTCCCGTCCGGCGAACCTGCGCCACCCTCCCCCGCCACGGATCCGGGTGTAGGCGAGTGTAAGGCAGTAGCTCGCGACCCTTTTCAACGAGTCGTGGGTGCTACCACTGCGGGCGGCGAGCCCCTCCCCAAGACCAGCAAATACCTCGTTGTTGGAATACGAAGCCACCTCACAGGCGACTTCGTCAACTAGCCTGATACCTGCCTCGGCCCCATGGGCTAGGGTCGTTTCGATAACACGCCACCCGATGGCGTTCGTGACCGCGTCAAGGTCCCATCTCGGAGCCGCATCATCCCTAGACCGCTGGATCTCGAACTCGCGTGCCGCGAGTACCGCACCGGCCGGGCCTTCGGGGACCACAGGACGCTGGTCGTTCACAAGTCGCTTCTGTATCTCCTGCGGGTCGGGCTTTGGGGTGGAGGCCCATGCGCTCTTACGCTCCTGCTCCGTGCGCGGCGTCCGGGCCAGGAAAGCCGCCCCACCCAGCCGGACGACTGCCTCGACAAGCTCGGGTGTCACCACGGACTTGGGTTGGTCGCTGGAGTACAGCATCGGCTGATCGTCGTAGGTCGCCGCGACGTTGTTCGCAACGATGGAAAGCATCACGTCTGTCTGCGGGCTCTTGCCGAGCTCATCCTCGAGTCGGGTGAGGAGTTGGAGATCGGTGGTCGGACGACGCCAATCCGTCCCGACGGTGAGGCGCAGGGCCGCCAAGATAATAGGGTCCGCCGCCATGACCTGGGTTTCGAGCAGGTGAGTGTGTGCGGTGTACGCGCGCCTGTCTTCGAACCCGAGCTCGCTGAGGAGGGTGTCGGCGCCGTCGAAGGCGGCGGCGGTCGGATCAATGGTTGCGGCCTTCTCCCACCACAGGTCTACGAAGTGTGAGGTGTCGCGGCCGTCGGTGTGTTGCCTCACCAGGTAGACGAGATCGACGAGCTTCTCCAGGCAGGAGCGTGCGGTGTCGATGTCGACGTCGGCGATGTCTTGAACGCTATCGATGATTTCGGAGGCGGTGAGGTCCTTGTGTCCACCGTAGCTGGCGAGGAGTAGGCAGGCGCGGCGCCAACATTCGTCGGCTTCATCCTTGGCTCCCGCGGCGATGCAGATGCGGGCCGTTGCGAGTTCGAAGTCGGCAGTGACGCGGTACTGGGTGTTGGTGTCGCGGCGTCGGTCTCGGATGACCTCCATCAGGGCGTGGATGGCGTCGACGCCTATGTGGTCGGAGACGCGAGACAGGATTTCGAGGAGGTCGTTGGTTACCAGGGGTCCATTCTCGGGCAATCCGAAGTTGGTCGTGGTGGTGGTGCCGTCGCCGATCGCGACAAGGTGGGCGAGAACCGGATCAAGATCGCTGGGTTGGACGACAACGAGCGAGTCCTCGACGACCTTGTGGATGAATGAGTGAATGGAATATAGGTCGCACGCTCGTGGGTTCCCGGTGAACGGATGTGCTTCTGCCGCGAGGTCTGCGAGCGCGACCAGGACGGCCGTGGAGGCTGCTTCGGCCGTGGTGACATCTGCGGCGACGTCGTCTGCGATACCGATGGTCCCCACGGAATACCGCAGCCAGGCGCGATAGAAGCCGACGCCTGCGAGTTGGCCCACGTACCTGAGTGGCATGGTCCGGTCGAGGGTGTGGGCGAGTGTGAGGAGCGAAAGCCACCGTTGGATGCTGTCGTAGGTTACGGGGCGACCGTCAAGCACGGCATCGGTGGCGGCCTGGATGTCCGCTTCGAGGTCGGTGGTTCCCAGCCCTGCGAGGACATCAGTGGCCGGGATGCTGTGGTCCAGGTACCTGACGATGTCGAGTGCCGGCGCAAGCGTCCACGCCTGCCGGGCGAGGTCGGTTGGGTTCGGTAGGCCAGGTGCCCCAGATGCGGCGAGGTCGGCGAGTTTCAGGTAGACCCGGGCGGCCTTGTCGGGGTCGGTCATCGCGGCGGCGACATCCGGCATGACGCCTGCCGGGAGACCGGCAGTGAACACCTCGACGAGGTCTTCGAGTGACGCCTTGTGATCCTGTTTGAGGTTTTCGGCGACCTGCTCAGCCAGGTTCGGCGGGATGTCACCCCGCTGGTTATGGCGGCGGAGCGCGCCGAGCTGGATGGCGAGGTGGAGTGCGCCGTCGTGATCGGAGCTGTAGGTGGAGCGTTCGCGCTTCGATTCGGATTCGCGGGCGTCGATGTAGGCGTTCCATGGGGCCGCGGCCCCGGCTCGGTCCACGGACTCACAGATGCGAAGGCCCCACCGTGCCGGGAATGTTGGCCGTCCTTCGTACATAAGCCGCTCGGCTACGACGTCGGCACCAACGATGGCCACCACGACGTCCGCGTACTCGACAATCGAGTCGATCAGCGACTCGGACTCGTAGGTGTCAATCGCCTTGCGGGTCTCGACGCAGGCAATCAGGGTTGGCCAGTCGAGCCGCACTTCGCTTTCACGGGCAACGGTTCCGACGACCCGCTGAAGCGCCTCCGGCGGTTGGAACGCACGAATTCCTTCGGCGACGAACCCTGGCTGGATGAGCTCCTTCAACTCGTCGTACCGGTCCAGGCGTGCGAGGAGCTCGGGAAGGTGCCGGAACGCCCGCGCGTCGGTGAAGAAACCACGAGCCGCGAGCCAAGCGGCCGCTCTTTCACGAATGGACGCGACCCACTCGTTGTCCTGGTCGCGCAGAATGTGTCGGCTAAAGCTCTCGTGATGGATGCGCAGGCCACCGAGGCCGGGTTGTGAGTTCAGCACGGGTGCGAGCGTCTTGAGAGCGGGTGCCAGAACCGGCTTCATCGGTGGAAGCATTTCGCCAAGCTCATTCACGGACAGCGCGAAGTCGCACACCGCAAGGGTGCCAATGGCGAACAACTGGTCGGGAGTCATCGCATCGAGCAAGTACTCGTAGTACGTGTCGACGTCAGTGGCCGTCTCGGGGACAAGCGCCAGCCGGTGAATGATGTCGTTGACGCTGCCCGGTGCTTCGTCGTCATCGAGCGGAGAGATACGGATCGCGTACCGGCACAAGTAGGTGGCGTATAGCGCATTGCCACCAGAGCGGTCGTGGACAAGGTCGACGATCGCGTGTTCGTCGTCATCGAGCGGCTCAGTCCCTTCGGGGCCGATGAGCAGCCCATGCGTGGTCACGAGAGTGCGGATCTCCTCCCATGACATGCGCGGGATCTGGACCAGACCGCCGGTCGCAGGTGCTGCGTTGGCCAGGTGAGAACCGGGTTGGCTGGCGATAAGCATGCATACGCCAGGTGGGAGATCGATGGCAGCAAGCTGTTCAACAAGCACGCGCGAGGGGTCCATCTGCCGGCCGGTACGTCGGCCTAAGACCCGGTCAACGTGGTCAAGACCGTCGACAATGAGAAGTACGCGCCGCCCAGGGCGCATGTAGCGGCATGCCTGGACTGCGACGGCGAGCGCCTCCGGGGTGGCGGCGAACCTGGGCCGGAGGTTCGTGGTGGCTTCGGGCACGGTTTGTTCGAGCTGCCGCAGAAGGCTTCCGATGACAACGTCGGTGAGGACGCGTTCCTCTCGGTTGAGGTCAGTGGCACCGAGCCAGCAGTGGTGCCGGGCAACAACCCAATCTTCGTCGCGGTAGGCATCTGCGAGTTGTTGACACAGCCACGATTTACCAACGCCGGGTTCCCCAGTCACAACGACGCGGCCACCGGTGGGAGCGACGGAGTCGACATGTTTACGCACCTCGACAGCAGCGCCGACCCGGGCCACGACGACAGCCGTTTCTACGGGGTGTCCTTCGGCAACGGCACCGAAGTCGGTGGTGAGCCCGACCTGGGGGAGAACGTGCTCTCGCATGACGTTCCCGTCAAGTGCGCGGGCCTTTGTGGCTGCATGAGCCAGGGCAAGCGCTGCGTATTCGGGTGGGATGTCGGTGTTAGGGGGTCGGCCAGCACCGAGCTCTTCGATAACACGGCGCAGCAACGCGCGCTCAGCAGGACCGGGCGCGGAGAAATCGAGCGTCGAGGCCGGGGCGCTGGTGTCGATCGTGAGAAACTTGCACGCCCTGCGGATCTGCACCTCAGTAAGTCCAGCAAGACGCGTTCTCCAGGGTTCAATTTCCTGGAGAGCCGTCGGGTCGAACTTGAACCTGCGGGTGGCGAAGCCCGGCAGCGGGTCGCCGGGGTCGTATGCCGTGTGGATGGGTTTTAACGCGGCGGCGAGGTCCTCATCCGGGTCACCGTCGCGAACGATGACCCGGTACGTAGTGCCGGGATGCTGGTCCAGATCGCTCAGAAGAGAGCCGAACAGCAAGTCGAGCCGAAGACTCCGCCCGTCTCCGGAAAAGCTGTCCTTGGACAGTTCGCGATCGAGACTCGTGTGCTTGATCTGGATGCGGACCCGCCGACCGGTCCCGTAGCCGATGGTCAGGTCATCGAACCGGTCGCCGGTGAACCCCTTGGTGTCAACCATGATCTTTTCGGCAGCGCCTAGCATCAGGTCGACAAGGGCGATACCGGTGACGAGGTCTTGGTACGCGTATCCGTAATGCGTCGCCCTCAGGTTCATGCGCGTCCCCAAACTGGTCCCACTCGGCAAGTCGGGTCCCAAAGGAAGCCCCCGTCGCGCTCGAGTGAGTCGATGATGGCACGCGGAACCGACAGAGTCGTGTCCCACCGCACAGGTCAGACACCCCGTGTCGTTTGGGCGTCAAGCGGCCGTGGGCTTGGATGTGATGTGACCAGGCGGTTGCTTCGTCGTAGAGGGTGCGGCTCTTGAGGCATCCGTGAAGGATGCCGACGAGGCGGTTGTTGCGGACGTGGCGGGCCTGGACGGTGTGCCTCTTGCCGGAAGCCCGGGTGATCGGTCTGGTGCCAGCGTAGTCTTGCGTGCTTTGGCGGAGACGTAGCGGGTGGGGTCGTCTCCGAACTCGGCGAGCACCCGGGCGCCGGTAATCTCCGCGATGCCGGGCATCGACAGGTAGATCTCAGCGTTCGGGTGCGTTGGAAATGGGCTTTCACCTGCTCCTCGATCGCCGCTATCTGATTCTTCAGCGCGGTGATCAGATGGCGTGGGCGGCGGCGGTGACCGGCTCGGGCAGACAGAGCTGTCGTTGGCGCAGCGCGGTCTGGATCCTGGCCGCTTTGGTGTCCCGGTCGCGTCGGCGGGCGCGGGCTAGGACGGCGGTGATCTGGGTGCGGGTCAGCTTGGCCCCGGCTGCCGGGGTGGATGCCTTGATCAGCAGTTCCAGTGCGGCCGTGCTGGTCAGCGTAGGCGTTCAGGGCGGCGGGGAAGTACTCTCGCAGCGTGCTGCGCAGCAGCTGGAAGGTGCGGGTGCCTTCCCAGATCAGGGTCTGGTGGGCGCGGGCGACATCCTTGACGGCCTGGGCCTGAGCGCTATCCACGGCCACCGCCCGCAGTTGGGCCCGGTCGATGCGGACCATGTCGGCCAGCGCGTGTGCGTCACCCTTGTCGCTCTTGACCCTTGTCGCTCTTGGCCGCCAGAGGAGGCGTACCCGCTCCTTGAACCTGGCCACCTGCCGGAATTTGATCGCGTAGACGCGGTAGCCGGAGGCGATCAGGGCCTGCACCCACGAGCCGCGGTCGGTCTCGATCCCGACCACGCGCCTCCCTCACGGCAGGTGAGCCACTCGGTCACTCGACGACCCGACCCGATGACTGGACAGTCTCCGACAACGCCGATGGGGCTCCTGCACCGTCGGTGTTCTGGCACCCGACCGATCTCCTAGCATTGAACGATGCGGAGCCGAAGTGCCCACTCCATGCCGGAGGCGCTCTATCTCGACTGCCACGACCTGGACAGCGCGCTGCGCTCGTTCGCCATCGTCGGCGATCGCCCTGAGAGCGCGCTGGTTGAGGCCATCGCGTCCTATGACGTCGATTGGGACACCGCGACAGAAGAAGCTGAGAGTTCGGTGCCACAGGAGGTGTTCGGACAGCTCGAGCTATCCGAAGAAACCTTCACTTTCGCTGGTACGTGCTTCTTTCATGGCACGCGAAGCATGGACCCGGCACGCTTTCAGCGCGAGGGCATCCTTCCCCTCGGCCATATCGTCGACCAGATCTGGAGCGACCTCCACCAGCTGATCTCTGCCGAGATCAGCCCAGCGGCGTGGCTGGACCACCGGCGGGCGGTGGAGGCGGGTGCCGGAGGCCATTCCGGGTGGCTGTACCGCTTGAAGACACAGGGTGCCGCGTTCCATGGAGGACCGTACGCCTACCTGATACGCGACCAGCACCTGTCCACCTTCTATGGGCACCACGACTACTTGGCGATCCCGGAAATCGTTCAAGACATAGCACGGACCTGCGACTTCGGCCTGCAGGAACTCTTCGAAAGCGCGGCCAGCCCTCACATCGTCAAATTCCGTACAGCCGAGACGACGACACACGCGATTCACACGGCCTTTTGGTATATCCATGCTTCTCTACGTGGAGAGAAGCTGGGCTGGCACCATATCTACGGTCACGATTGCCGCAATGTGGCCGTTCCGCCAGACGACGTCCTGGAAGTCACGCCGGTTTCACAGTGATCTCCCTGCCCATGGCGCAAGACGTCGTCCCCACCGTGGAGGCCGGGCGCTCGACGACTCTCCGGCACCTAAACGTGGCGTCCGGGCGGCCTCGGTCGCCCGGCGTCTTTCGATCTTTGCCGTTATCGGCTCGGCCCGTTTGCTCTCGGCCAGCGGAACGCGAGCGCGAACGCGATCGTGGCCGTACGGCCGGAGAAGGCGATCATTGGGGCCGCGGAATGAGTAGCTCCTTCCTAACGAGCCGAGGACGATAGAGTTGCCGATCATCGATCGGCCAGTCGCTGACCGGGCGGGTGCAAGCGCCCCCGGTCGTGACGTACCTCTGCCGGTACCCCACAGATGGAGACACACCCATCGTCGCGGGCTGCGGTACGCTGACCGGTCGGTTGGCGATCAGCGGCTTCTTCACGCTCGGCGGTTGAGCCGTCCCTCGCCCTCTAGATCCCTGCTGGTATGGCATCAGTACGCTCTTCCTCCTGGGCCGGCCGCTTGCGGGGCTCCTCGGGTCAGAAGTTCGTGCCGGCGAGAGCGGGAGCACAACCTAACGCACATGGCGAGGCCGAGGTCACGGGCTTGGCTATGCGTCTGCGGGACCGGAACTCGGGAGTGCTCCCGGCGAATCGGTCGCGATCGGGGCCGGGTCACGCCGGCCTGGCCGCGAGTTTCGTGGCGGACCGGTAGCGTTTCCCCACGCCTCGACGACCGCAACCGGAGCAGCTCGGAGGACCTCCCCCAGTGAACATCCCTGACATCGAGTTCACGCGAATTCGGTCGCTGGGCCCGGGCGGGCAACGCGACGGGTATGAGCAGTTCATCTGTCAACAGGTCGCACAGGAGCCGCCCACGACTGAGGCCAGGTTCGTCTCATTACACGGAGCCGGTGGCGATGGCGGCGTCGAGTGCTACTGGACGCTGCCTGACGGCACCGAGCACGGCTGGCAGGCCAAGTACTGGACCACCCACACTGACGTCAACAAAGCCCAACTCGACGGGTCCGTCGAGGCCGCCCTGGACCAGCATCCGAAACTGACCAAGTACACGATTGCCATCCCTGCTGATCCGACCGGCCGCACCGGAGGTCGCGGCAAGTCGCTCCTGGAGAAGATCAACAACACAGGGGGGTGGCTCGAGGGCTGGAAATCCATGGCCACCATGCGCGGTATGACGGTGGAATTTGAGTTCGAGTGGGCGACGAACATCCTTACCCGTCTCGAACGCCTTGACCCCACCGGAATCCAGCGCCGGTACTGGTTCGACGCCGATGTCCTCGCCGCCCCGTGGTGGGAAGACCGGCTGCAAGAGGCGATCGACGCCGCCAGGCCCCGGTACATGCCCGAGGTGAACGTTGAGGTACCCGCCGCCAGGTCTATTGCGGCACTCTGCTCCGACGACGAGTGGTGGGCGGTCGTCATCGACCAGATCGATGAGGTCAACAACTCCGCTCGCCGCGTGCGCAACGCTGAGAAGGAAGTGCTCGCCGCAGACCTGAACGCAGCCCTCGACGCCGCCACCAAGGTCACTGATGCGCTAGCCGCATGGCACACCTCGCGCACGACAGCTGGACTCGACGACCTCGCTCAAGCGCTCGATGAAGCCTCGAGAATAGTTAGCGGCCAAGAAGCTGCCGAAGGCGCAGCGATGGACGCCAAGTATCCCGACGGCTGGGACACCCGGAGTTGGCGGCAGTTCCAGGTTGAGTACCAGGTGTCGTTCCCCGCGGCAGCCGTCGATGCTCTGCGCGAACTCGGCAAAAAGCTCACTGACGCCACCGGCCTCCTCATCAGCCCGGTCGGCCGGCTCGCCGCCGCCCAGGTCGCACTGATGACGGGTGCCGCCGGTATCGGGAAGACCTGTCTCGCCATCGACGCGGTCGTCCGGCGCCTCGGCCAGGGCCGCCACAGCGTCATGATCCACGGCCGTTGGTTCACCGACCGCGACCCGCTAACCCACCTGCGCGACGTGCTCAAGATGCCGGCCGACCTCACCAGTGAGGAGGCCATCGCACTCCTCGACGAGAGCGCCCGCGTCGCAGGCGTCCCGGCCCTCCTCGTCATCGACGCGCTCAACGACACCCGCCCACGGTCCATGTGGCGCGACAACCTCGACCGGCTCATCACCACCGTCGGCCGGTACTCGAACGTCCGGCTCCTTCTGACCGCCCGCACGCACTACGTCGGCCAGGTCCTCCCGCCCGGGCTCACCCTGGCGAAGTTCGAGCACACCGGGTTCGAAGGGGTCGAGTTCGAGGCGGTCAGTGAGTACGCCGCGTTCTACGGCCTGGAACCGCCGACGTCGCCGCCCATCCACGGCGAGTTCGACAACCCGCTTTACCTGCGTCTGGTCTGCGAAGCGCTCAAGAGCAATACCCGGCTGTCCCTAGACCAGGCCACCATGGGCCTCGGCGAGCTGACCCAGATGGTCCTTGACAATGCGAACGACATCGTCAGTGACCGGATTGATGCCTCACCGTCCGACCGCGTCGTCCACCAAGCGATGCACGCCCTCGCCTCAGCCATCGCCGACGGCGGCGGCGATCCGCTGCTGACTCGTACCCAGGCCCAAGCCCAGCTGGCACCGATCTGGTCCGACCGGAGCGCCGAGAAGTCACTCCTCGACGCGCTCATCGCCCAAGGGCTTCTCGAAGAAGACATCGTCCCGGATGGCAGCCCCTACGGCGCAGACGTCATCGCCATCACGTTCGAACGCGTCGGACACCACCTCATCGTCTCCGACACCCTCTCCGACGTCACCGACGCCGCCGGCATCACGGCCCAGCTTGGCGGTCGCCTCGGCAGGGTCATCGGCCTCGGCGGTACGATCGACCTCGGCCTTCTCGAAGCAACCTCCATCGTCGTCGCGGAACGGTTCGGGCTTGAGCTCACCGAGTTCCGCATTGAGATCGGTGACGACGACGCCATCGCGGCGGCCGTCGTCGCCGGAATCGGATGGCGCAACGACAGCTCAATCACCGACGCCACCCGCGACATCGTCATCGACGCGCTCCGCCGAAACGACGTGTGCTCCGACACGCTGACAATGCTGTTCCGTCTCGCCGCCCGGCCCAGCCACCCCCTGAACGCCGACTGCCTCCACGCGTTCCTCACCGGCCTGAACATGGCGGCTCGCGACTCGTTTCTGCCCGGCTGGTTCCACATCACCCACGGCACCAGCGGAGCAGTCGACCGGCTCATCCGGTGGGCCAGGGAGAAGCCGCTGGACTACGTCGGTGAGCAAACCACCCGTCTGTGGGTCACAGCGCTCCTGTGGGCCGCCAGCGCCAGCGACCGCCGCGTCCGAGAACCGGCAACCATCGCGGCCGCCCGTCTACTGACCCGCCACCCGAGTAAGGCGGCCGGGCTGCTAGACCGCTTCACCGTGGTAGACGACGAGTGGGTCATCGAACGAGCCTGCGAGGCCCCATACGCGGCCCTCCTTGTGAGCGGCACCCAAGACGACTGGGTGGCCGCAGCCGAGGTGGTGTGGAAGAACGTCTTTTCCGTGCCGTCGGCGGTCACCCCAAACGCCGCCGTGCGTGATGCCGCTCGCAGCATCCTCGAAGCCGCCAACGACCGCGGAGCTCTCCCCGCTGGCGTCACCGTCGACCAGTTCCGGCCGCCCTACACCAGCGACTGGCCCCTCACCTGGCCCACCGACACAGACATCGCCTCGTACGACACCAGCAGCTACCCGAAGCTGGTCCACTCGGCCACCGGCGACGACTTCTTCATCTACCAACTCAGTCCCGAACTCCGAGACCGCCCCGGCATCGACCTTGCCTCTGCCGCCCGGTGGGTCGTCACCGAAGTCATGCGCCTCGGGTACCAGCCCCACCTCCACGCGTCCTTCGACGGGTACGTCCTCGGCAAGTTCGGCTTCGGCCGGTCCAAGCCAGCATGGATTGAACGCATCGGCAAGAAGTACCAGTGGATAGCACTCAATCGCCTCATCGGCATCGTCTCCGACCACGCCCCCAAAACCCCCGATAGCTGGGACCCGCCAGCGCCCGCCGTCCCTGGCCCACACACCGACATCTCCCGGCAGGTCGACCCGACCGTCGTCGAGTTCTCCCCCAAACCGACCCCACGTTCATGGGTGCCCGCCTACAACTGGGTGCCCACCGTCGCGAAGACCGACGCCGAGTGGGTCGCCGACGACACCGACCTCCCCGACATCGCAGTCAACGAAGCCGTCTTCGAAGGCCACCCCCACATCGTCCTGGCGGGCACCTACAACTGGAACAACGGCTCCGACACCACGAAGCGCAACCGGGGTATTTGGGCCCACCTCTACGCCCATCTGGTCGCGACCCAGGATCTTGCTACCGCCATAAGCGAGCTCGAAGGGCGCGATCTCCTCGACCAGACAATCGCCAACAATCCCGAACTGCACCACGGATACGTCGGCGAATTCCCCTACGGCCATCACCATGGAGAAGAACTCCACATGATGCGCCATGAATGGACCGAGCCACTCACCGTCCCCACCCAGCCCGCCGCCTGGCGCCTCCTCGGCGAGTACGAGTACGCCCCCGGAGACCAGAACACCATCTCCCTATACATGCCCGCCCCCGAGTTCTTTGGACTCGCTCCCGGCGAGCTCCGATGGAATGGGCGTAACGGCTGGACCGACCAAACGAGCCAGGTCGTCGCGACCGTTCGGCACGCGGGCAAACTTGGACAGAACGAACTCCTCGTTGACGCTGAGTGGCTCGAACGGTGGCTCATCGCCGAGCAGAAGTCGATCATCTGGGTCGAGAACACCGGCAAGGACGTATACAGAGACCTCGGCAGCGGAGACAACCACCCTGGGAGGCTGGCCCGCTCCCAGGTACGGTCCTGGACCCCCGGGGAAAACATGCAGACCGCTGCACCCGGCTGGTACCGCCTCGCAGCCAGCACCTCCTGAACCTCGCGATCGGCGCGAACGGCAGGTTGCATCATCCTATCCACTTGCTCGCCTACGATGTCTTGCCAGACCCCGCATGTGCAAATGGTTTGTCTCCGGGATGATCATATTTATTTGCACATATCCCCTGTCGTCTCTCGGTGAGCCGTACCGGATCGCGATCGGAGGCTAGGGCATCCCCTATGCGCCACCGCGGGCCGGCGGAGGTTCCGACCCGCATGTGTGGCGTCTCGCGAACGTCCGCACATGCCGCAATGCGCGCACCGAACGGACGACTGCATGATTTGGTCAAACAGGGCCATGACCATAGGTCCACGCGCTGGTAGTCGCACCTGGGCAGCGATGAGCCCTGCGCCGCCTCGCGGCGCTCCTCTGTGACCACCGCGATCGCTTCTAAATGCCTCGCCGGCCCCGATGCTGCGGCGGCCGTAGCGGCGGATCTCAGGCCGGGAACCTGCTCGACGCAGGTCTGCCTAGCGCAGGCGTCGTTGCCGCACTGGAACCGGTGAGCCGCAGATGGATCAGCACCTCTGCCGACCGACCGCCGTGTTGGATAGGCACCGCTCGTACTGGCTGTGCCTGCACTGCGACCACGTTCCGCACGCCGGCCTCAGGACCTTCTCGCCCACAGCGTCCGTCTCCGAAGATCATGGCAGTCGGCGTGCTGCCTCCCAAACTCCATCGATACGCACGGACGAACACCCGGGTTCCATCAGGGACGAAGGGGTAGCCGCAGCCAGTTCGTCTACGGGAGCGACCGGACTCGCACGTGGACTGTGGCGACTTCGCACCTTCCGGCGCCAGCGGGCAGCCCTACGCCTGCTCGGCAGATCCCGCCGGGCCTTCCCCCGACACCCGACCCGCCCTGAGCAAAAAGTGGCTTCGATCGTAGAGAGATCGCCCATCGCGCCTGGGGGAATCACGGACACCACGTGAGCCGAAGTGTTGACGGACGGCGTGTCGGTTCGACTCTGACGACACGCTTCCTGAACGTACTTATCTGACTACTCTCCGTGTAAACTTAGGGTCAAGGTCGTCTATCTCTTGCGAAGGGTGCTTTCGGTCCCTGACGTGGAGCCGTAGGAGCGGGCGCGTGCTCGCGCCTCCTGCGGTCCGGTGGCGAGAGCGAGGTGTGACCTTGCAGGGTGATTCGAGCGCTCAGCGGCATGATGCCGATCCAGAACACAGGTCCGGTCCCGATGTCCGGCTGTACACGCCTGCCGAGGCGGCGGCGATGTTGCAGGTGCGCGAGTCGTGGCTGCGAAAGAAGGCCAGTGCGCGGGTCATCCCGTGCACCTTCATCGGCAAGCACCTGCGGTTCAGCGATCAGGACATCGCCGGGATCATCGCGGCCGGCGCCAAGCAGCCGGTGGTCCGCCGGCGGCGCGGCCGGTTCTGAGCCGCGGAAGACACAAGGAGGAGCAAGTCATGGCGTATGCCGAAAAGCGTGGAAACAAGTGGCGGGTCCGGTACATGCGGCCGGATGGCAGCTCGGCCTCGCAGTCGGGGTTCGAGACGAAGAAGGCCGCGCTGAACTGGGGTGAGGAGCAGGAGGCCGGTATCCGGCGACATAGTTGGAACGATCCTCGTGACGGGGCGGCGTTACTGGCCGACTGGGTCGAGCTGTGGTGGTCGGGGCAGGATCTGGAGGCCACGACCGAGGCCAAGTACCGGTACCTGATCGATCACCACATCGTGCCGACGTTCGGGAACCGGCCGGTCAACACCCTCACCAGCCCCGAGGAGATCGTGGCCTGGGAGAAGCGGACACGGAACAGAGGGTTCTCGCACCGGACCGCAGCCGATGCCCGGTCGCTGCTGGGCACGATCCTTGGAGATGCCAAGGAACGCGGGATGGTCGCGACCAACGTCGCCGTCAAGCGGCGGGGGCGCGGGCGGAAGCGGGCGCGGCGGGCCATCGCGGTGCGGGGGCCAGAGAAGGTCTGGGCGACTCCCCTGCAGACCCTGCTGCTGGCGGAGCGGTGTGCGCTGCTGTCTGGGCGGGATGACGACTTCGTGCTGATCGTCCTGACCGCCTACACCGGCATGCGGTGGGGCGAGGTGCACGGGCTGGAGCGGCCGGCGTGCCGACTCGACCGGATCCAGGTCGACTGGCAGCTGCGGGAGCTGG
Source organism: Actinomadura sp. NPDC048021 (assembly GCF_040653135.1). Classification (NCBI taxonomy): domain Bacteria; kingdom Bacillati; phylum Actinomycetota; class Actinomycetes; order Streptosporangiales; family Thermomonosporaceae; genus Actinomadura; species Actinomadura sp. NPDC048021. The sequence goes on along the minus strand of NZ_JBEZJQ010000004.1, from coordinate 23,417 downwards.
CAGGGCGGCTGGAGAAGGTGCCGCCGAAGGATGACTCGCACCGGCCGGTCGATCTGCCGCCCTTCCTGTCGGCGCTCGTCTCGGAGCAGAGCCTTCGGACGCCTGGCCGCTGCGCCTGTCCGGGGCGGGCGCCTGTCTGCGGCGGGCGCGGGCAGTACCTGTTCCTCAGCTCTGAGGGTGCTCATCATCGTCGTTCCCACTACGCTCGGCGGGTTTTCCAGCCCGCGGCGGACGGTCGATACCCCAAGGGCACGCGGCAGACCGGAAAGCGCGTCCTGGCGGACACGACGGTATGGCCGGGGACGCCGGTTCCACCGTGGCCTGACGCCGTCCCCGGGCAGCCTTTCCAGCCGCCCAGGGGGAAGGGGATCCGGGTGGTTACCGAAGAGCACTCGCCGTCGGTGTGGTTGCCGCTCATCGAGGGGCTCACGCCGCACGGGCTGCGGCACAGCCACAAGACCTGGATGCTGGAGGACGCCATTCCGGAGGTGCTCCAGGCCGAACGGCTCGGTCACACCGTGCCTGGCATACGCGGCGTGTACTCCCACGTCTCGGACACCATGCGAGACGACCTGAAGGCCAAGCTCCAGACGCGCTGGGAGATCTCGCTGCAGGAACGGCTTCGGCTCAGTGGAAGTTCGCCGGTTCCCGTGCTCAACGGGCTGCTGGAGGGTACGCAGAGGCGGGTTCAGGCCCCGGTCTCGATCTTGAGCGCCTAGCGGCCCGTCATGCTGGTGGGGGGTGGGATGAGGCCTCGTCCCGCCCCCGCTGCATGACTACGCAGAGTGAGCAAGAGTGGGGCGTTCTTGTGGCCTCGTTTGGGTGGGAGGGAGATGATCTCCCAAAATCCTCCCAGTTGATCAATCAGGCCCTGCCGCAGGTGTGCGGGAGGGCCTGTGTCATGGGGGTGGGCGATACTGGGTTCGAACCAGTGGCCTCTTCGGTGTGAACGAAGCGCTCTCCCACTGAGCTAATCGCCCCTGCGGAACGCGTGTTCCGACGTCGGAAACTCTAGCGCATCTGCGGGGGTGGTCGCGCGCCGGTTTGCGGGGGTGCGGGGCTTGGGTCAGGTCCAGAAGGTGGGGTCTTCGATGTTCCAGGGGAGGGTGGCGCCGTAGACGGCCAGGTAGGCGGTCAGGGCGGCTGCCAGGGCGGCGGCGGCGAGGGCGCCGAGGATGGTGTTGCGGCGGCGGGCGCGGGGGTCGAGGGCCTTCTCCTTGGCTCGGTCGGCGGCGGTCCTGGCGCGGTGGAGGGCGCGCTGGGCCCAGGCGAACTCGGTGGCGAGGATGGCGAGGCCGATGACGATGCCGAGGAGGCCGGGGCCGGGGGTCACCATCATGATCAGGCCGCCGGCGAGGACGGCGGCACCGGTGAGGAAGACGCCGGCGCGCCAGGCGGTGTTGAGGAGCGGGTTGCGCCGGATGCGGGCGCGGAAGCGGTGGGAGAGGCGCGGTTCCGGGGGCGGGGCGTCCTTTTCATGATTTATTGCCACGGTTTTACTCTAAGCCAGCGGATGGGCGCTCGGGAGGCCGCGAGGGTGGGCGGATCGGGCCGCGGGGCAGGCGGGGCGGCACGAAGGAATCTTGCGAATGATCCGCTTTTGCCCAGGTCAGACGCGGGTTTTGCTATGGTGAGATGGATCACAAACGCCGGGGACGCCGGAATGTTCGGCCGAGTTCAGGCAGTTAGGCGTCATAGATCGCGGGGATGTCGGTGGGAAGGAGTACCGCCACCGAGGCACCCCGTGAGCCAGCGGGACCGACGTAAGAGGGAATGGCCATGAACAGCAGTACCACCGTCTCAGCAGAGCTGGGCCTTCGTCTCGTCGTCCCCGACCGCACGACCGTCCCTCTGCTGGCCGGGCTGGAGTACGCGGCCGACGACCCGTACGCGATCCGGATGGCCTTCTACGTGGGCGACGACGAGCCGGTCGAGTGGATCTTCGCTCGGGAGCTGCTCACCGTCGGCATCGTGCGCAAGGTCGGGAACGGGGACGTGGAGGTCTGGCCCGGCGAGGACGACGGCACGCTCAACATCGCGCTGTCCTCCCCGTTCGGGGACGCGCTGTTCGAGGTGCCGCTCTCCCCTCTCGCCGACTTCCTCCACCGGACGTACCAGGCGGTGCCCGCCGGCGAGGAGAGCGAGTTCATCGACATCGACGCCGAGCTGGAGAACCTGCTCTGGCCGTCCTAGCCGGACAGGCGGGCGATGTGGCGCATCTTGTTCATGGCGTCCAGGGCGGCGACCTTGTAGGACTCGGCCAGGGTGGGGTAGTTGAAGACGGCGTTGACCAGGTAGTCGATCGTGCCGCCGCAGCCCATGACCGTCTGGCCGATGTGGACGAGCTCGGTGGCGCCGGTGCCGAAGACGTGGACGCCGAGGAGGCGCCGGTCCTCCGGTGAGACGAGGAGTTTCAACATCCCGTAGGAGTCCCCGATGATCTGGCCGCGGGCCAGTTCGCGGTAGCGGGACACGCCCACCTCGAAGGGGACCTTGGCCTCGGTCAGGGCGTCCTCGGTGAGGCCGACGAAGCTGATCTCGGGGATGGTGTAGATGCCGATGGGCTGGGTCTCGTGGATCTGCGAGACGGGCTCGTCGCAGGCGTGGTGGGCGGCGAGGCGGCCCTGCTCCATCGAGGTGGCCGCGAGGGACGGGAACCCGATCACGTCCCCGACGGCGTAGATGTGCGGGACCTCGGTGCGGTAGTGCTCGTCGACCTTGATCCGGCCGCGGTGGTCGGCGGTGAGGCCCGCGGCCTCCAGGCACAGGTCGCCGGTCATGCCGTGGCGTCCGGCGGAGTACATGACGGTGTCGGCGGGGATCCGCTTGCCGCTCTCCAGGACGGTGATCGCGCCGTGCGCCATCCGCTCGACGGACGCGACGCTCTCGCGGAACCGGAAGGTGACGGCCAGGTCGCGCAGGTGGTACTTGAGCGCCTCGACGATCTCCAGGTCGCAGAACTCCAGCATGCGCTCGCGGCGCTCGACGACGGTGACCTTGGTTCCGAGCGCGGCGAACATGGAGGCGTACTCGATGCCGATCACGCCGGCGCCGACGACGACCATGGTCTCGGGGATGCGGTCCATGTGGATGATGCCGTCGGAGTCGATGATCGTCCGGTCGTCGAAGTCGACGGTCTCGGGCCGGGCGGGACGGGTGCCCGTCGCGATCACGATGCGGTCGGCGGTGAGCTTCTGCTCGCGGTCGCCGGCCCCGCTGACGGCGATCGTGTCGGGTTCCAGGAAGCGGCCGGTGCCGGGCAGCACGGTGACGCGGTTGCGGGCGAGCTGGCTGCGGACGACGTCGGTCTCGCGGCCGATGACGTGCTGGGTGCGCATCCCGAGGTCGGCGACGGTGATCTCGTCCTTGACCCGGTAGCTCTGCCCGTACAGCTCGCGCTGGTTGAGGCCGGTCAGGTAGAGGACGGCCTCGCGGAGCGTCTTGGACGGGATCGTTCCGGTGTTGATGCAGACACCGCCCATCATGTCGCGGCGGTCGACGATGCCGACCTTGCGGCCGAGCTTGGCGGCGGCGATGGCCGCGCGCTGCCCGCCGGGTCCCGAGCCGAGGACGAGGAGATCGAAGTCGCTCACTCCGCCAGTGTGACGCCTGGCGGTCCGCCCGATAAGGGCTTCAGGGAACGATTCCCCCGGCCCGTACGGCTTCACCCCGGGTTCAGACCGCTGAGGCGTTCGCACGCCGACCACACCGCCTGCTGCCCCCGCGCGTCGGACGGCCAGGCCGCGCGGCGCGCCCTGGCGTCGACATACGCACCGGTGACGCCCTCCATCTCCGGGCTGGACGCCAGGTGGACGCTGGAGCAGGGGCCCCAGCAGCCTGATCAGCGGGGCGGCGGGCCGGTAGAGGTAGGGGAACGCGCGCATGGGCGTGGCCCGGTTCCCCGGGGTGTAGGCGTGGCCGGGGTAGGCCACGTTGACGGTCACCCCCCGTCCAGGTGGGAGGCGAACCGGTGGCTCATCGCCATGAGGGCCGTCTTGGCGTGGTTGTAGTGCGCGAACCTCCACCCGAGGTACTTCTTCTCCCCTTGCAGGTTGCCGGGATCGATCGTCCCGCCGGGCATGCCGCCGGTCAGGTTGACCACGCGCGCCGCGCCCGCCGCGCAGCATCGGCAGGAGCAGGCAGGTGAGGACGTACGGCGCGAGGACGTTGACGGCGAACGTGGCCTCGACGCCGTCCCGCGTGAGCCACCGCTCGGCGTTCATGCCCCCGGCGTTGTTGACCAGGACGTCGAGGCGGTCGTAGTGCTCGGCGAAACGCGACGAGCTGCGCGATCGGATCAGCGCCGCGCTGAGGGAAGGACCCGGCGACCCCCTCGACGCCTTCACCGCCGATCTGCTCACCGCCGCTGCCGGCGCCGCGCTGGACGCGGCCGCCCGCGAGTGGCTGCGGTTGGACGGCTCCGCTGACCGCGCCGCCCTCATCGACCAGGCGTTCACCCTGCTGGCGCCGCGCCTCTGAGATGGCCGCCTCTTGGCCCCGTCACACCGCCGGTGGGCGCGGTCGGGCTTCGCCCTCACGGTTCCCGGCGCCCTCGTCCGGACGGCGGCGAAGGATCATCGCTCCCGGGGTGCGGTGAGGTCTTCGGCGAGCGTGTCCAGGCCCGCCTTGATGCGGTCGAGGGGCATGCCGCGCGTCCGGCGCTGGTAGAGGAACAGGTTCGCGGCGAGGGGGGCGAGGAGGGCGTCGGCCAGGTAGGCGGCGTCGGCGCCGGGGCGGATCTCGCGGAGCAGCATCGCCAGATGCCGGTGGTAGAGCATGTAGGAGCCCTCGCGGAAGCGGGCCTCGGGCGGGTCGGCCTCGGCCATCAGCAGCAGGTCCGCCTGGGCCTCGGTGCGGTCGGCCAGGGCGTGCAGGAAGGCGCGGACGCGTTCGGCGGGGGCCGCGCCCGGGCCGAGCGGCGGAGGGCCCTGGATGAACGCGGCCTGGAAGTCGCGCTCGAGGTCGTCGATCACGGCGTAGACGAGCCGGGCCCGGTCTCCGAACCGGCGGTACACGGTGCCGACGCCGACCCCGGCGGCCCGCGCGACCTCGTCCATGGAGACGGCCTCGGGCCCGCGGGTCGCGATCATCTCCGCGGCCGCGCGCAGGATGCGGCGGCGGTTGTGCGTCGCGTCCGCGCGCTCGGCGGGCGGCCGCCCCACCACGGGCAGCTCCCGCATCCAGCCCCCTCTCGGCACGGCACACCAGCCTAACCGGTTTGTATCCGGAATATTCTCCGGTTAAGCTCGGCTAAGTGGAACTTTCTCCGGTTAGGGAGTTGAGATGACGGCGGAGCTGACGGGACGGGCCGCGCTGGTGACGGGCGGCGGGCGCGGCATCGGGGCGGCGATCGCGCGGCGGCTGGCGCGGCACGGCGCCGACGTCGCGGTGACCTACGTGCGGGCCCCGGAACGGGCCCGCGGCGTCGTCCGCGACATCGAGGCGGCGGGCGGGCGTGGGCTGGCGATCGCCGCCGACGCGGCCGACCCCGCGGCCGTCGTCGCGGCGGTCGACCAGGCGGCGGCGGAACTGGGCAGGCTCGACATCCTGGTCAACAACGCCGGGATCGCCCCCTACGGGCCGCTGGAGGACGTGTCGGTCGACGAGCTCGACCGGACCCTGGCGATCCACGTCCGGGCGGCCTTCGTCGCGGCGCAGGCGGCGTCCCGGCATCTCGGACCGGGCGGGCGGGTCATCAACATCGGCAGCAGCCTCGCCGAGCGCGTCCCCTACGCCGGGTGGACGCTGTACGCCATGAGCAAGTCGGCGCTCACGGGCCTCACCCGGGGTCTGGCCCGCGATCTCGGGCCGCGCGGGATCACCGCGAACGTGGTGCAGCCGGGCTCGACCGACACGGAAATGAACCCCGCCGACTCCCCCGACGCCGAGTTCGAGCGCGGGTTCACGGCCCTCGGGCGGTACGGGCGCGCCGAGGAGATCGCCGCGATGGTCGCGCATCTGGCGGGCCCGGGCGGGGACTATGTCACGGGTGCGGCGATCGCCGTGGACGGGGGGTATGCAGCCTGATGGCCTGGGTTTTCCTGCTGATCGCGGGGTTGACGGAACTGGTGTGGGCGACGGCGCTGAAGCAGTCGGACGGCCTGACGAAGCTCTGGCCGACCGTCATCGGCCTGTCGGTCGCGCTGCTCAGCGTCGTGGTGCTGTCGTTGTCGCTGCGAACCCTGCCGGTCGGGACGGCGTACGCGGTGTTCGTCGGGCTGGGGGCGCTCGGCGTCGCGGTGGTCGGCATGATCGCGTTCGGGGAGAGCGCGTCGCCGGCCCGGCTGGCGTTCCTCGGCCTGATCGTCGTCGGCGTGGTCGGTCTGCAGGTGCTGGAGAGCTCTTAGCGGCGCGGAGATCGGGCAGAGTGGGGGCATGGCGAGGGAGATGCTGGGGATCGACATCGGCGGGTCGGGGATCAAGGGCGCGCCGGTCGACCTTTCGGACGGGACGTTCACCCGGGAGCGGTTCCGGGTGGACACGCCGCAGCCGTCGAAGCCCAAGGCGGTCGCGAAGGTGCTCGCGCAGGTCGTGGAGCATTTCGGGTGGGACGGCCCGGTCGGGGTCACCTATCCCGGCGTGGTGGTCGACGGCGTGACGATGTCGGCGGCGAACGTGTCCGGGCGGTGGATCGGGCTGGAGGCGCGAGCGCTGATCGCGGACGCGACCGGGCGGGAGGTCACGCTGCTCAACGACGCGGACGCGGCGGGGATCGCGGAGATGCGGCTCGGCGCGGGCCGCGGGCGGCGCGGGACGGTCGTCGTGCTCACGCTGGGGACGGGGATCGGCAGCGCGCTGTTCACCGACGGCGTCCTCGTCCCGAACACCGAGTTCGGCCACCTCCAGATCGACGGCGAGGACGCCGAGGTCCGCGCGGCGGCGAAGGCGCGGGAGGAGGAGGACCTCAGCTGGAAGAAGTGGGCGAAGCGGCTGAGCGTGTACATGGCCCACCTGGAGGCGCTGATCTCCCCCTCGCTGATCATCGTGGGGGGCGGGGTGAGCAAGAAGTCCGAGCACTTCCTTCCGCTGATCAAGGGGGTCCGGGCGGAGATCGTCCCGGCGCGGCTGGTGAACAACGCGGGCATCGTGGGGGCGGCGATGGCGGCCGCGGCCGCTCATGACACAGCGGCCGAGGCCGCTCATGACACTGCGGCCGCGGCCGCTCATGACACTGCGGCGGAGTCGGCGCGGGCTCTGGAGGCCGCGCGTTAGGGCGTCCGGAAACGGACGGTCGCGATCTCCCAGGGGCGCAGTGCCAGCGTGGTCGTCCCGTCGTGCACGTCGAGCGGGATGCCGGGGCGTCCGCGCAGGTCGACGCGGGTCGCCTCGGTGAAGTCGCCCCGCAGGACGGCCGTGGTGGGCCGCGCGCACTGGGCGACCATCCGGGTCTCGGTCCAGCCGTCGCGGAGGCGGAGGGAGGTCATCGCCACGCCGTCGCCCGTGATCGAGAGGCCCTCCCGGGAGGCCGGGAGGGGCGTGGCCGCCCGTCCGTAACCGGCGGCGGTGAGCAGGTCATGGCGGTATGCCTCCGCGGCCTGCAGGACCTCGGTTCCGGGCGCCGCACCGAAGTACGGCATGATCGCGAAGCCGACCGCGCGCTCGCCCCGGCACTGGGCCTGCGGTGTATGAAGCTGCGGCCCGGCGGGCTGGTCGCGGTAGGCGTTGCGGTCCCGCGACAGGTAGCCGATCGAGCGCAGCAGGGTGAGCGCCAGCTCCCGTCCGCCGAGCACCTCGTACTCGGTGACGTGCTCCAGCAGGACGGCGAGGCCGCCCGCGGCGACGAACCCGGACGCGGGGAAGGTCGGCACCGGCCGCTCCCCGAAGCCGCCCTCCGCCGAGGGCCCGCGCTCGACGATCGCGAACTGCCCCTCGGCGAAGGACGAGCCGGCCTGGCGCGGCAGCGACATGTGCAGCCGGACGCGGTGGTCGTCGCACCGGTTGTCGAACGCGACGCGCAGCCGCAGGAAGGGCTCGCCGGCGCGCAGTTCCGCGCGGGTGGTGACGGTCACGTCCTCTTCGGCGTCGGACCGGGCGTCGCGGGCGAGGTCTCCGGAGGCGGGCCACCGGTAGCTCCGGACGATGTCGAGCGCGGCGACGAGCGGCCCGTCCCAGACGGGCCGGACGTCCACCGCCAGGGGGTCGCCGACGATGCGGTCCTCGGCGGGCGGCGCGTGGTTGTAGGAGTCGCCGAGGTCGCCGCCGTCCACGACGCGGCCGACCCCTTCGACGACGTGGCCGGACGGGGTGCGCAGCTGGAGCGTGCCGTCCTCCCGGACCTCGGCGCGCAGCAGCCCGTTGTCCAGGACGTTCCCCTCGGCCCTCACCGGGCCTTCCGCGGCGTCGCCCGGCGCGGCGGGCCGGACGGCGGTGAGCCCCAGGGCGGGCACGTCGACCAGCGCGGCGACCGTGCGGCGCGGATCGGCCAGGATCCGGACGCGCCAGTCCCCGTCGGCGTCGCGCAGGGCGTCCCGCACCTCGCCGATGTCGAACCGGACGTCGGCGCGGGAGGTCACGTGGAAGGTGAGCGTGCGGTCCTCCCTGGACACCGTCCAGTCGCGGATCTCCTGCCCGAACAGGACCCGCCCGTACACCCGCTCCAGAAGTATCGGCAGTTCGGAGGCCGGGTGGACGGCGTCGTCCAGGACGGTGGGCGCGACGTCGAGCGTCTGGACGGGGACGGGCCGCCCGTCCCCCGTCTCCAGCCCGGGTTCCCCTTCGCAGGGGATGTCCAGGGTGACGAGGCCGGTTCGCGGGGCGGGGGTCGGGTTGAACACCAGGTGCGAGCCGAGCGGCACCCTCGCGGCGCGTTCGGCGGTGACCAGGTCGCAGACCGCGCGGCCGAGCTGCTCGGCCTCCGCCATGCGGGCCGCGACCTGCTCGGCGGTCTCGTCGCTGCCGCATCCTGTGACCGAGTCGTGGCAGCTCACCTCGATGAGGCGGCGCCACGCCAGGTCGAGGAACCGCTGGGCGTCGCCGGTGTACCAGAGGGCCGTCAGCGGTTCGGCGTACCGCTCCACGAGCCGCTCGGCGCGTCCCATCAGCTGCTTGAGCCGGACGCGGGCCGACAGCACGCCCGGCAGGATGTTGGCGCGGGCGTGCGACCGCAGCTCCCCCCGGACGTGGGGCAGGCCGTCCACGGACGGCGTCTCGCCCGCGAAGTACCCGGCGAGCGTGTCGAGCCGCATCGGGAGCCCGGCGGAGGCGACCCGGTCGGCGAGGTCGGGGGCGGGCGCGGTGTGGTCGGCCCCGTACATGGCCAGCAGCGGCCCGCCGGCCGGGTACCAGCGGCCCATCGCCTCCGCGAACCCGGCGACGCGGCCGGGCAGCAGGGACGCGCCGTCCTCGAACTCCTCGAACATCGACGCGGCGTTGCCGTAGCCGCCCTCGGGGAGGTACTGGGTGCGGATCGCGGTGCCGTCCGGCGCCTCCCAGGCGAACGCGCGGGTGCGGACCCGGTCCGGGACGCCGCGCCACACGCAGGCGTGCTCGATCCCCGCGAGCTTGAGGATCTGCGGTGTCTGGGCGCAGTGCCCGAACTGGTCGGGCAGGTAGCCGACCATCATCGCGGCGCCCAGCTCCTCCGCGCGCCGCAGCCCGAGCTCCAGGTTGCGGACGATGTTCTCCCCCGAGCACAGGAACTCGTCGTGCAGGATCTGCCAGGGCCCGACGGCCAGCCGGCCCTCGCGGACGAGCGCGGCCAGGCGCTCGCGCCGCTCGGGGCGGATCTCCAGGTAGTCGTCGACGGCGGCCATCTGCCCGTCCAGCGTGAAGTGCCAGCGCGGGTCGGCCTCCATCCCTTCGATGACGCCGTCCAGCAGCGACACCAGGCGGAGCCGGAAGCGCTGGAACGGCAGGTACCACTCGCGGTCCCAGTGGGTGTGCGGCACGACGACGATCTGCGAGTCCCCGGTCCGGCCTTCTACCCGCACAGTGCGATCACCTCGTTCTCGTGGGTCTCCAGTCGGTGCATGCCCGCCCCGCCGGCCGGCATCCGGACGCGGTCGCCCCGGACGGCGGTCCGCCGCCCGTCCGGGGCGACCAGCACGGTCCCGTCCGCGCCGAGGGCGACGAGCTCGCCGGCGACGCGCAGCAGCACCGGCGCGTCCAGGCCGGCGGACACGGCCGTCCGGCCCGCCGCGAGCCCGCCGAGGACGTCCGTTCCCTCGGCGAGGACCCAGGTCACGGGCTCGCCGAGGCTCTTCTCCTGCGCCGGATCGTGGAAGTCGCTGCCGCCGAGCGGGACGACGCTCTGCGGCCGCCACACCTGCGCCCAGGCCAGCGGGGCGCCCCAGCGGCGGTCCCACCAGGACGAATGCCAGATCTCGGCGAAGCGGGGCCGGTGCTCGGCGGGCAGCGGGCGGCGCCAGGCGCAGTCGCCGCTGAGCGGGTGGTTGATCGACATGAGCCCGCCGCGGGCGGCGGCGGAGGCGGCCCAGTCGGCGCTCGGCGCGCGGAAGTCGATCCAGCCGGTGTCGCCGAAGACGTTCGCGTGGCCGAGGTCGGTGGTGACCTCCTGGCCGGGCAGCAGCAGGATCCCGGCGTGCGCGCCGGCGGCGGGCAGCTCGGGGTGGTGGCTGACGGTGTTGTGGTCGGTCACCGCGAGGTAGTCCAGGCCGCGGGAGGCCGCGAGGCACGCCAGCTCGTGGACGGTGAGCGTGCCGTCGCTGTGGACGGTGTGGGAGTGCAGGTCACCGGCGAGCCAGCGCATCCCTTCCGGGGCGGGGAGTTCCGGGCGGGACGGACGCGGCGGACGTGGAGGCGGAGATTCGTCCGGCCGCCTTGGGCTCCGCCCAGAGGTGGTGACGGTGACCTCGTACGGGACGCCGTCCGGTGGGATCCGGTGCAGCCCGAGCCAGACGTGCCAGAGGCCCGGCTCCGGCTCGCCGGGGAGGTACCCGGGCGTCGCCCAGTCGGCGCCTATCGTGAACCGGCGGCGCGCCCCGCCGGACCAGCCGCGGAATCCGCCCGGCCCATGGCAGCCCAGGTCGATCACGCCGCCGTCGAAGGAGAGCTCCACCGTGACGGACGCCGTGCCCCGCGGGACCTCGAAGGGGAGTTCGCGCAGCCCCTGCTCCAGACGGTCTTCAAGAGTCCACCGTCCGCTGTGCACGGTCATCCGCTCCTCCCTCCTCGGTCAGGGACGCCGCCGGCCGTCCGGCCCGGTCGCCGCCGCCCGTCACCAGCTCGCCGTCGCGGTAGAGCAGGACGCGCCCCGGACGCGGCGACGCCCACCCTTCGGCGGAGAGCCGGGGTTCGCGGCCCTCCCCCACGACGACTCGCACCGTCTCGCCGCCGACGTCCAGGGTCACGAGGGAGGACGCGCCGAGGTTCTCCACGACGGACACCCTCCCGCCGAACGCCCCGTTCACCGGCTCGGCGCTGAACTCCATGTACTCGGGACGTACCCCGCAGACGACCTCCTGCCCGTCCGGCACGAGGCCGCGCGCCTCCTCCGGGACGGGGATCTCGGTCCCGCCGACCGCGACGGCCCCGCCGCGGACCGTGCCGGGCAGCAGGTTCATCGGCGTCGAGCCGATGAACGAGGCCGTGAACAGGTTCGCCGGGCGCCGGAACACCTCCGCGGGCGTGCCGATCTGCCGGATCCGCCCCGCCTCCATGACGGCGATCCGGTCGGCGAGCGCCAGGGCCTCCGCCTGGTCGTGGGTGACGAACACCGACGTGAACGCGAGGCGCTGCTGGAACCTCTTCAGGAACGTGCGGGCCTCCAGGCGGAGCCGCGCGTCCAGGTTGGACAGCGGCTCGTCCAGCAGGAGGACCCGCGGGTCGGCCACCACGGCGCGGGCCAGCGCGACCCGCTGCTGCTGGCCGCCGGACAGCTCCCCGGGGCGCCGCCGCTCCAGCCCCTGGAGGCCCAGCTCGCGGGCGGCCTCGGCCGCCCGCCCGTGCCGGACGGCGCGGCTCTGCTTCCTGACGCGCAGCGGGTAGGCGATGTTGTCCACGACGGTCATGTGCGGGAACAGCGCGTAGTCCTGGAACACCATGCCGACGTCGCGCCGCCCCGGCTGGAGCCGCGTCACGTCCTCGTCGCCAAGGCGGATCGTCCCGCCGGTTGCCGCCTCCAGGCCGGCGACCGTGCGCAGCAGCGTCGTCTTCCCGCAGCCGGACGGGCCGAGCAGCGCGAAGAACTCGCCCGCGCCGATGTCGAGGTCGAGCGCGTCCAGGGCCCGCACACCGCCCGGGTACACCTTCGTCAGCCGCCGGATCGTGATGGACCCCATCAGCGCTTGATCCCTCCGTGGAAGCGGAACCCGTACCGGCGGCTGACGAACAGGTACATGAGCACGACCGGCAGGGAGTACAGCAGCGAGAACGTGGAGATCAGCGGCAGGTCCGGCTGGCCGCCCTCGGTGTAGAACGTGTACATGATCACCGAGGCGGGGGCCTTGTCCGGGTTCCGCAGGAGCAGGAACGGCATGAGGAAGTCGCCCCACACCTGCGCGACCGTCCAGACCGTCACGGTGGCGAGCCCGGGGCGGATGACCGGGACGACCACGTGCCGCAGGACCTGGAGCGGGGAGGCGCCGAACACCCGCGCGGCCTCCTCGTAGGACGTGGGCGTGGCGTCGGTGAAGTCCTTCAGCAGGAAGATCGCCGCCGGCAGCAGCCCGCCGGTCAGCACCAGGACCACGCCGAGCCGCGAGTCGATCAGGTGCAGGTTGAAGGCCAGCAGGAACACCGGCACCATCGCGGCCGTCCCGGTGATGATCGACGACAGCAGGAGCAGGACGTACAGCAGCAGGTCCCGGCCCGGGACCCGGACCCGGCTCAGCGCGTAGGCGGCCAGGGACGCGGTCGTGACGACCAGCGCGGCCGTCCCGGCGGCCAGCAGCACCGAGTTGCGCAGCGACGCGAGCGCGTAGGGGTTGTCCAGCAGGATCCGGAAGTTGTGCAGGGTGAACTCGGGCAGCGACGCCGCGATGCCCGGGTTCGCGTCGAAGGGCGCGAAGGCCAGCCAGAGCAGCGGCAGCGCGAAGAACCCGAGGACGGCGGAGACGAACACGGCCAGCCCCATCCGGCGCAGCAGCTCGCGCACCGTGCCGTTCACGCGGCCGCCCCCTCCGCCGCGCCGGCCTTCACCGCGCCGGCCTCCGCGCCGGGGGCGCGGCCGCGGTCGCGCAGTGCCCGCAGGTAGACCAGCGCGATCACCAGGTTGACCAGGATCATGATCAGCGAGATGGCGGCGCCGAACCCGAGCCGGCCGTCCCCGAGCGCCGTCCGGTACACGTACACCGACATGATCTCCGAGCGCCCGTCCGGGCCGCCCGCGGTGATCAGGAAGGGGGTGAAGTCGTTGAACGTCCACAGGCTGACCAGCAGCAGGCTCGTCAGCAGGTGGCCCCTGATGCGCGGGAGCACCGCGTCGCGGAGCGTCTGCCACGTGGAGGCGCCCGCGAGCCGGGCCGTCTCCAGATGGGACGGTGGAACGTTCCCGATCGCCGCTCCGTAGAGCATCATCGAGAACGCCGTGCCGCGCCAGACGTTGAACACGACGACGCACGCCATCGGGTGGTCGAGCAGCCACGCCGTGCCCGGTGTGCCGAGCACGGCGTTGAGGGTCCCGCCGTCGCGGTCGAGCAGCGCGATCCACAGGAACGCGATGACCGAGGACGGCAGGATCCAGGCCAGCAGCACCAGGCCCTCGACCAGCCGCCTGAGCAGGCCCGTGCGGTCGCGCATCACCCACGCGATCGAGAAGCCGAGCGCGGTCTGCCCGATCACCGCCGACCCCAGGACGAACTGGAGCGTCAGCCACAGCGACCGGTGGAAGTCGCCGTCGCCGAGCACCGTCCGGTAGTTGCCGGCCCCGACGAACCGCGGCTCGCTGGCGGCGACGCCCGTGAGCCGGTAGTCGGTCGTGCCCAGGTAGAGCGTCCAGAGCGCGGGGAACACCAGGAACACCGCGACCAGGACCAGCGCGGGCGCGACGAAGGCGGCGGCGCGTCCCCGTCCCAGCCCGGCCGCGTCGTCCTCGGAGAACGCGGCCGGGGACGCGACGTCAGCGCGGGGTGACGTGGGAGGCGCCACCGACGATCCCCTCCAGCTTCTTGCCGTACTCGGCGGCGGCCTGGTCGGGGCTCTTGCCCGACACCACGCTCGCCGTGGCCTCCTGCAAGGCCGTCGACACCTGCGGGTAGGCCGAGAGGCCGGGACGGTAGGACGTGACGGGCAGCACCTTCTCCGACACGAACGTCAGGAACGGGTCGCCCGCGAGGATCTCCTTGTTCACGTCCGTCCGGGACGTGATCTCGGGGGTGCCGGCCGTCCGCGCCTTGACCATCTCCGGGGAGTTCATGAAGGCCAGCAGCTCGAAGGCCTGCTGCGGGTACCGGGTGTTGGGATTGAGGACGGTCACCGAGCCGCCCGACATGCTCACGAACGACTGCCCGCGCACGCCGCGGCCCTGGGAGACGGCGGGGATCAGCGCGTAGCCGACGTCCTGGTCGCGGCCGGCCATCTTCGCCACGCCGGTCTTCGGGTTGAGGACGTCCCGCCAGAAGTAGTCGCCCTCGAACAGGATCCCGATCTTGCCGGCGGCGAACTCCTCGAACGACTTGTCGCGCCCCTTGGCCTCCTGCTGGAGCTTCGGGTCGCCGAGGCCCTCGCGGCCGTAGACCTGCGCGTACAGGCCGAGGACCTGCTTGAGCGCCTGGCCGTCGCCCGTCCACCTGCCGTCCGCCCAGATCTCGGCGCCCGCCCCGGCCAGCAGCGGGAGCGCCCCCTGCATGCTGGTGGCCTCCCCCATCGCGGTGCCCGCGTTGAGCTGGATCGGGGTCACGCCGGGGACCTTCTTCAGCGCCCGCCCCGCCGCGACGATCTCCTGCCAGCTCTTCGGCTGCCAGTCGGCGGGCAGCCCGGCCCTCGCGAACAGCTTCTTGTTGAAGAAGATGAGGCGGCCGTCGGTCCCGGGCGGGACGCCGTACCGCTCGTCCTCGAACATCGCCAGCCGCTGGACCGACCCGGGGATCTGGGACCAGCCGTCCCAGGCGCCGGCGGGGGCGCCGACCGCCTCCGAGAGCGGCAGGATGTAGCCGGCCTGCGCGAACTCACCGACCCAGATGCCGTCGATGTCCATGATGTCGGCGCCGGAGCGCGACTTCAGGTCGAGCGCCAGCTTGGTCTTGTACACCTCGTCGTCCACGCCCTGGCCGCGGAACGTCACCTTCGCGGTGACGCCCTTGGCCTTCTGCGCCGCGACGAACTTCGGGATCACCGTTCTGGTGAGCCACACGGCCTCTTCGGTGTTCTTGCCGCCCTCGATGGCGTTGCGGGTGATCGTCAGGGAGAAGCTCTTGGCGTCCTTGCCCCGGTCGGGGTCCGTCGAGGACCCGCCGCCGCACCCGGCGAGCGCCGCGCCCGCCATCGCGAGCGCGGCCGCCGCGCCGATCCGCCTCCTGGAGAAGCCCCTGCTGGAGAAGACCATGGGTGACCTCCTACAAGCGTCACCACATAACGTGAACGAAGAATTCGATCACGTAAAGAGCCGGAGATCGTTTTTCTGGCTCAGGGGTCCATCAGCTCGGCGGACCGTGCCGCGAACGCCTCCACGGCCTTCGCCGTGATCGGGCCCGGGGCCGCCGGGAGGACCGTCCCGTCCACCGCCCGGATCGGCTGGACGTCGCGGGTCGTGGAGGTCAGGAACGCCTCGTCCGCGCGGTACAGGTCCTCCAGCGCGACGTCCTCCTCCTCGCCGCCGCACCACTCCAGCGTGAGCGCGCGCGTCACCCCGGCCAGGCAGCCGGACGCCAGCGGCGGCGTGATCAGCCGGCCCCCGAGCACGACGAAGATGTTGCTGCCCGTCCCCTCGCACAGGTTCCCGGCGGTGTTGCCGAAGATCGCCTCGCCGCCGCCGCGCTCCTTGGCGTAGGCCAGCGCCAGGGCGTTCTCCGCGTAGGAGGTGGTCTTGAGGCCGGACAGCGCGCCCCGCTCGTTGCGCGGCCACGGCACGACCGTCACGTCCGCCGTCGCCGGGAACGGATCCTGCGGGCCGGCGATGATCGACACGGTCGGGCCCTCGTCGCCGCGCGCGGAGCCGAGCGGGCCCGGGCCGCTCGTGTAGGTGATGCGGATCCGGGCCAGCGGCCACTTCGGCGCGGCCGCGAGCACCTCCAGCGTGCCCTGCGCCAGGGCGTCGTGGTCGGGTTCGGGCAGGCCGAGGCCCGCCGCCGAACGGGCCAGCCGCCGCAGATGCCGGGTCAGCGCGAACGGCTCCCCGTTCGTCGCCTTCACGGTCTCGAAGATCCCGTCCCCGACGAGCATGCCGTGGTCGAAGACCGACACCGTCGCCCGCTCAGGGTCGAGCAGTTCCCCGTTCAGCCAGATCCTGGCCTGCTCCGTCACCGGAAGCCACCTCCAATAGCCGAGCCGCCTTCAGCTCGGTCTCGCGCCACTCGCGAAGCGGATCGGACCCCCACGTGATGCCGGCGCCGGTGCCGAACCGCAGCAGGCCGTCCTGCGCCCAGAACGTCCGGATGCCCACGGCGAGGGCGCCGCGCCGGGAGTCCGCGTCCACCCAGCCGACGGCCCCACAGTACGGCCCCCGGGGGACGGGTTCGAGCTCTTCCAGCAGCCTCAGCGCGCTCGACTTCGGGGCGCCCGTCACCGAACCGGGAGGAAACGTCGCGGCGATCAGCTCCGGCCAGCCTCCCCCCGCCAGCCGCGCCCGGACGGCCGACACCAGGTGGACGAGCCCCGGATGCTCCTCCAGCGCGCACAGCTCCGGCACGCTCACCGACCCGGTCTCCGCCACCCGCCCGAGGTCGTTGCGGACCAGGTCGACGATCATCACGTTCTCGGCGCGGTCCTTGGGCAGCAGGTCCTCCGCCGTCCTGCCGGTCCCCTTGATCGGACGTGACTCGACCACCCGCCCGTCCCGCCGCAGGTACAACTCCGGCGAGGCCGACGCCACCTCCAGACCAGGCAACTTCAGCGTCATCGCGTACGGCGCGGGATGGCGCTCGGCGAGCCTCGCCCCCAGCCCGGCGATGCCGGCGCCGCCGGGCAACTCCGCGGAGAGCACCCGGCAGAGATTCGCCTGGTAGACCACACCGGCCGCGATCGCGCCGCGGATGCGCTCGACGCCCGCGACATAGGCGGCCTCGTCCAGCGAACTCGTCCACTCCCCCGGGCCGGTCCACGGACCCCCCGGATGCGGCGCGGGCCTGACCGTCTCGAACCGGGCGCATGTGACCTTCCCCTCATAGGTCACCACGACCGCCCACCAGCCGCGCGAATCCAGCGCCCCGAGATCGGACGTCACATCCGCGAGCCCGGTCGCCAGCAGCCCCCCGGCATAGGCGAAACTCACCCGAGCACGCACCCGAACGAATCGGCCAGGCCCGCCAGCCCGGTCTCGGTCACCACAAGCGCCCGCCGCGTCCTGCCCCGCTCGAACCAGCCCAGCTCGATCATCCGGCTGGTCAGCGCCTCCCCCAGAGCCCCGTTCAGGTGCGGCCGCCGCTCCGTCCAGTCGAGGCAGTGCCAGGCGAACCGCCGCCGCGCCCCCCGCAGCGCCGCCAGATCCAGGCCCAGCGCCCCGAGGCGCTCCTCGCCCTTCTCCGTCACCTCGTAGGCGTCGCCGTCCGCCGCCTCGATCAGGCCGCCGTCCACCAGCGCCGCGAACAACGTCACCCCGGCGAGCCCGGCCAGATGGTCGTAACACGTCCGCGCCACGTGCAGGCGCCGCGCCTCCCGCGACTGCCGCAGGCCGTTCACCCGCACCGGCGGGCTGATCCGCGACAGCGCCTCGATCACCTGGGCCACGTCACGGCCCCGCAACCGGTAGTACCGGTGCCGCCCCTGCTTCACGACCGTCACGAACCCGCCGTCCAGCAGACGCGACAGGTGCGCGCTCGCCGTCTGGGCGCTCACCCCCGCCGTCCTCGCCAACTCCCCCGCCGCGAGCGGACGCCCGTCCAGCAGCGCCGTCAGCATCGCGGCCCGCGCCCGGTCCGCCAGCAGAGCCGCCACCGGCGCGAAGTCCACACCCACGACCTGTTCCGAGCCCATGCCACCGAGCCTAGGCGACCCACCCTTCGACCAGCGACGAAGCATCCGCGCCCCGCCCCGCCCCGCAAACCGGTTCGCGTCACCGCCCCGGACGCGCTAATGTTTTCCCCGTCGCCGCAGGGCGCAAGCGGAAGTGGCTCAGGGGTAGAGCATCACCTTGCCAAGGTGAGGGTCGCGGGTTCAAATCCCGTCTTCCGCTCTGAGGGGCCTTTCAGGCTATGACCAGAAGGTCTCCTTCTGGTGGAGTGGCCGAGAGGCGAGGCAACGGCCTGCAAAGCCGTGTACACGGGTTCAAATCCCGTCTCCACCTCAACCCGTCCCTCTTCGGAGGACACGGACCCGGGCGATTAGCTCAGTGGGAGAGCGCTACCTTGACACGGTAGAGGCCACTGGTTCAATCCCAGTATCGCCCACGAGTCGGGCTACCTTGGTCGGCGCCTTCGGCGCCTTCCCCGGTGGCCCGCAATGCTTTCCTGGGGGGCGACCCCCAGAACCCCGAGTCGGGCCGTCGTGGTCGGTGCCTTTGGCACCTTCCCGGTGGCCCGCAATGCTTTTCTGGGGGGCGACCCCCAGAACCCCGATGTGGGGGACTCCGTCCCCCACGCCCCCTGCGTGCGGGCCGGGGTTGCGTTCGTGCCTTTGAGGTCGTCGTTCGGCTCGGGTACTTCTCTTCTCGCCTTGCCTTCTCGTTTCTGGCACTCTCCCTGTTTGCGTCACCTGGGCAGCGCTCTTTCGACCTCGGCTGCGGGTGGCCTCCTCTTCCTCGCCGTGTCCTGACTTGCGGCCGACTCTTAGCGGCCCTCGCCTGGGCTTCTCCTCTCCCCGCCCTCGGCCTGTCTGAGACGTGCGCGGCCTAGAACGCGTCGACCTGGTCCTCTTGGGACGCTCGCGCGGGCATCAGCGGCACGTGTCTGTGCTGATTTGCGTCCGGCTCAGCAGCGCCGGCGCGCCTGCCCACACCGGCGCAGGCGCGATCTCAGGTGGGGCTCCTGGTGAGGCGCTGTTGGTGGCTGCGACGCACTGTGGCTGTGATGCAGTCCCCTCGGGTGAGGTGGCGTGTTGACGTTAGGCAGGTAGATGCCTGCATAATGAGGGCGTGGATTCTGGAGGGATGGATTCGGTCTTCAAGGCGTTGGCCGATCCCACGCGGCGGCTTCTGCTCGACCGGTTGCGGGAGCAGAACGGGCAGACGCTGCGTGAGCTGTGCGAGCGGCTGGACATGGCGCGGCAGTCGGCGACGCAGCATCTCGACATCCTGGTGGGGGCCGGGCTCGTGACCGTCGTCAGGCGGGGGCGCGAGCGGGTCCACTACCTCAACCCGGCGCCGATCCACGAGATCGAGGAGCGCTGGATCTCCGAGTTCGACAGGCCCCGCCTGCAAGTGCTCAGCGCCATCAAGGCCCAGGCAGAGGAGTACGCCATGACCGGCGAACCGACGACCGTCCCGACCTATGTCTATGTCACCTACATCCGCGCGAGCGCCGAGCAGGTGTGGCGCGCCCTGACCGACGCGGACCTGACGGCGCGGTACTGGGGGCACGAGAACATCTCGGACTGGCGGCCGGGCTCGCCCTGGGAGCACCGGCGCTCCGACGGGTCAGGGGTGGTCGACGGCGTCGGCCGGGTGCTGGTGGCCGAACCGCCGACGCGCCTGGCCATCACCTTCGAGGACTCCCCCGGCGTCGAGCCGACCAGGGAAGCGTCGGTCGTCACCTTCCTCGTCGAGCCGCACCACGACATCGTCCGGCTCACCGTGACCCACGAGAACCTTCCCAACGAGGAGATGCTCAACGGCATCTCGCAGGGGTGGCCGGCCGTCGTGGCCAACCTCAAGTCGCTGCTGGAGACCGGCGACGTCCTCCCGCAGGTGCCGTGGGAGATGGCCGGTACGCAGGCCTGACGAGAAGGAGGACATCATGGACACCGCTCCGCTGCGGGACGCCTACCGTGCTCTGCTCGACGCCGCCGCCGCGGCCGACTCCGATGCCGTCCCGCCGCCGGGCGAATGGAACCTGGAGCAGATCCTGGCGCACGTCAGCATCGTCAGCGCCGTCACGATCAGCGCCGTCTCCGCCGTCGCCTCGGCCGCGATCGCGACCTACGACAACCGCATGGCCCAGGAGGCCTGGACCATCGAGCGCGTCGTCGCGCAGGCCGGTGGCGGCGCGGGGCTCCGGGACCGCATCGCGTCCCAGGCGGACGCTCTCTGCGCGCTCGGGCCCATGCTCGACGACGCCGAACTCGACACCCTGGTGCCCACCCGGCTCGTGTCGAACGGCGATCTCCTGGTCGACCAGCCCGTGCCCCTGCGCGCCCTCCTCGGCGGTCTCGCGGAGACGGAGCTGCCCGGACACACCCGGCAGATCCTTGCCCTGGAGCCGTGACTACGGCGCCGTGCCAGCGCGGGCGTGGATGCCGAGGACGTGGGCGAACAGGGCGGGAGCCCGTGAGCCGCCCACCGTGTCCGGGAGGACGTCGGGGGTCAGCGTCCATTCCGCGCCCACCCACGAGTCGCCGATGGAGCCCTCGCTGGAGGGCAGGTCGTTGCAGGACTGCCGGACGCGCATGGTGCGCACCGACTCCGCCGCGGGCGTGTCGGTCTCGACCAGGAGCACCGGGACCCCGACCAGGGGGCCGTCCTCGACCAGGCGCAGGAGGTGGTGGGCCTCCTCGCCGTCGAGCGCGGCGCCGGCGTCCATGACGACGACCATGCGCAGCGGCGGTCCCGCGGCCGGGCCGTCGTCGCCGCCGATGCGGCGCAGGTCGACCAGGTCGAGGAGGCGGCGGAGGCGTTCGGCGGCCGCCGGGCCCGTCGCCACGCCGCCGCCGAGCAGGCGGGCCGTGGTGGACGGGTCGAACCCGTGCAGCCAGCCGGCGCCCGACAGGCCCGCGGCGTCGATCACCTCCAGGCCGGCGAGCCCGGGCGGGACGGCCGCCAGGAACCGCGTCACCAGCGACCACGCGTAGGCGGCCGAGTCGCCCGGCATGGTCCCCCGCGAGATCCACACGGCGCGCCGCAGCGGCAGCCGGAGGATGAGCGGCACCTGCAGGGCGGGCAGCTCGGCGGTGGACAGGCGGCCGAGCAGCATGGCCTCGGCCAGGTCGGCGCGGGGCTGCCAGGTGAGCCACGCCGGCGCGTCGAAGGGCGCGGCCTCCGGGGTGACCTGCGGCTCCACCCGGGCCAGTTCCTCGCGGAGCTGCGCCGCGTCGGCGCGGAGCCGCTGGTCGGCCGCCTCCATGAGCCGCTGGAAGCCGCCGGGCGGCTTGCGCCCTGCGATCTCCTCGTTGCGCAGGACGAGCGCGTGCTCGGTGGAGGAGTGGAACGCCGCCAGGGACCGGCTGGCGTCCTCCCAGACGAGCCAGCACCGCTCGACGTAGCCGACCTCCGACGCCGGAGGCGGGGCCGGCGGTCGCGAATCCGCGGGCGGCGGGCTCGCGGGCGGCGGGACCGAGGGTGAGGGGGCAGGCGGGGGCGGGCCCATGGCGGGGGCCGGTTCGGGCTCGCCCGGGTCGTCCACCTCGATGCCGTGCGCTTCGAGCAGCTCGGCCAAGCCTCCGGCGTAACCCTGGCCGACGGCCCGGACCTTCCAGCGGCCGTCGCGGCGGTAGAGCTCCAGCCCGATGATCGCCCTCTCCGGGCCCAGACCCGGGACGGTGAACTCGACGAGCGGGTCACCCGTCGAGGAAGTCAGGGCGAGCCGGGGCGGCGGCATCGTGCCGAAGGTCGTCGCGCCGGTCAGGCTGACCGCGATCAGCACCGCAGCGGCATCGGCGGGGACCGCGTCCAGGTCGACCTCGACGCGCTGGCGGCCGTCGCCGGACCAGCGCACGCCGGGCGCCTCGGGCGCGTTGTAGAACACCAGGTCGGCGTCGGAGCGCGCCCGCAGGCCGGGACCCACGAGCAGGGCGCTCACGTCGACGGGGACGGCGCAGGACGCGGTGGCGGTCACGCGCCGGGCGGGCAGCGGTGCGTTGGCGCCGGGCGACAGTTCGGCCATGGGCGGTCAGGCGAGACCGGTGATCGTGGGCAGCATGTCCTGGAAGGTGCGGCCGTGGCAGGGCTCGCCGATCGCGTTCATCTTCCAGGTCTCGCCGTGCCGGTAGAGGCGGGCCATCACCATGGCGGTGTGGGCGCCGCCGCCGGTCAGCGTGTAGCGGGCCAGCTCGCCGCCGTCGATCTCGTTGACGAGGCGGCAGAAGGCGTTCTCCACCTCGTTGAACGTCTGCCCGTTGAAGGAGCTGACGGTGAACACCAGCGAGGTCACGTGGACGGGCAGCCGGGCCAGGTCGACGATGACGGACTCGTCGTCGCCGTCGCCCGCCCCGGTGAGGTTGTCGCCGGTGTGCCGGACCGAGCCGTCGTCACTGACCAGCTTGCCGAAGTAGACGACGTCGGCGAGGTTCCCGTCGGCGAAGAGCACGCAGGAGGCGTCGAGGTCGATCTCCCGTTCCCGGGAGCCGAAGAAGCCCTTCTTCTTCACCGCGTCCCAGCCGAGTCCCATCCGGACCATGCTGAGCGCACCGCCGGGCTTCTCCAGCGATATCCGCTGGCCCTTCACCATTGAGACGGTCACGGCCGTCGCCTCCTCGCTGTTTCCGAAGGCACCCCGAACATGGTGCGGGCACAGCCTTTCAGCCGATCCGCTCCTTGTCATCCGGTTCACGACTCAGGTGTCGCAGGCGATGCCGTCACCGTCACGGTCCAGGTCGTAGATGTCGCTGCCCACCACGCGGACGGGGCCCGCCACGTAGCCGGGGCCGTCGCCGCTGCCGCCCGCGCAGTCGACGTCGCTGGCGATCGGCACGCACGCGCCGGTGTAGTTGGGGTCGCACCGCCGTGCCTGCTTCGTGCCCACCGCGATGACGCGGGTGACCGCGCGCCTGGTGACCACCGCGCGGATCAGTTTCCGATCCGTCTCCACGCCATTGGCGACGGTGACCTCATAGGTGAGGGTCCTGAGTCCGGCGGCCCCGCGAGTGCGCACCTTGGTCGCGCCTTTGGCGAGGGACGCGTCGTTCACCTTTCTCGTCCTGAACGGGATCTTCCGCGTTTCCGTGACCGTGCGTTTCACCGCCGTCGGAGTGGCCGGAGAGCTCGCGCTCGCACCGGTGGACGGGGACGTGTTCGCCACGGCTTTCGACGGACCCGCCTCGACCGGGGCCTTTTCCGTCCCGCAGGCGCCGAGCGGCACGAGCGCGGCGGACGCCAGCACAACAAGAATGGCGCGCCTCATGAATTCCCCCCATATGTAGGAGGAAATCGTCCGCCCGTCCGTTAATCCGCGTCAATGGCATCGGCGAAGAATCCCGGGCCGGATCCGGCCCGGGATTCTTCGCCGAAGAGGTAAAACCCTCCCGGCCCCGAACAGAAAGAGGGCCCCGGGGACCGC